>JALZHG010000065.1 GCA_030914045.1 Chloroflexota bacterium
TTGCTATCCCAAACGTAAGTGAATGCAATTAGCACATCAGCCCCGCCCTTGTCATTTCGAACGCAGTGAGAAATCTCGTCCTTCACCGCAATGGTTCCTCGTTCTTATGGTACCCTGTGGCTAAAGGAAAGGGGTTACCATGTGCAGAGGGACGAGATTTCTCACTGCGTTCGAAATGACAAGGGCGGGGCTTGGTGCTCATATTCCATGCTGTCATTCTTGTGATGAGTTCTAGTCGTCACTCGTGAGGACAACAAAAAGCCGGGGCTCAAAGCTGAGCTACCCGGCTTCATCACAAAGCATGTCCTGACGTGCCACTCTTGGGACACTAAGCGACGTCTGACTCGTTCGCCTTCTCCTCTTGACGCTTCTTGCGCGTCCCATAGCTGTCGGCGGCGAACAGGGGCAACTGGCGGGTCAGGTTAGCGTGGGCACCAGACTCGCGCATACGCATCAAGTCGCTGCGGCGCACGAGCAGGTTGCGGCTCATCGGCATGGTCCACGCCCGCAGCTTACCCTCGCGGATCGCCAGCCGCACGTCCGACTCGGTCAGCCCCAGGTATATCGCCGCCTGTTTGGTGGTATACATCTCGTCTGTCATCGCCAATCTCCTGGTTCTGAAACGTGAAACGTGAAACGTGATGCGGCTCGATAAACGTAGTGCTCCGTTTCCGGTGACGCTGCTTCATCAACCGCATCACGTTTCACGTTTCACGTTTCTGCTTCACGCTGCTGTGTCGCCCTTGAGCAGGTCGATCAATTGTGAGGCCTCGGCCTTGGTCAGTTCTTGCGGGCGGACACCGAAGATCTCAACCGAGCGGTCGTCCACCTGGCCTTCGGAGAGGCGCTTGCTGGCTCGTCCGATGGCATAGATGGCCTTGATCTGCTTCTCGGTGGCTGCGGAGCCACTGGGAGAAATCTCAGCGGAGGGCAGGCGGTCGAAGTCGTCGTCCTCCGCGGGCATGCGGCCCCCGTCGTTCGAGGTTGCGGTCCTAAAGCCGCTGTTGGCGAAACCGCCACCCTTGCTGACACTGCTGACACTGCTGTTACCGTTGGTGCCGTTGCTCCTGGCGGCATAGCTGTTGTTGCGGCGGTCGGCCAGGTTCACGGGTGCGTCCACCACCTGGTTGGTACCAGGCCGGGCGTTCGCCGAGAAGTCGAAGTCCTGGCAGAACTGGGTGCCGTAGCCGAGGGCTGCGAGCGCACGGCCCAGCGCCTTGGTCTCGGCTGCCTCGATGTAGTCGTGGAAGTCGCGCACCGTCTCGGAACCCCAGCCGGTCGCCTTGCCGCCACCGGGTATCTCCACCTCGGCGCGGAAGAGGGCGAAGCCGCCTTCCTCGTTGTGCTGCACGATCTCGGTCGTCATGCGGGCATCGGGGTGCTCGCTGCGCAGCCACAGCAGCCGCCACTTGACTTCCAGGTACTCCCGACCGTCGAAATTGCTGAGGTACTGGGCCGGGTCGAAGGGGGTGCGTGTGGTGGCAGACTTGCTGCTCTTGCTCTTAGAACCGTTACCGGCATCCGAGCCTTCCGCCTGGTTGGGGGTGTCGGCAAGCAACGAAGCGGGCACAATGGCCGCCCCCGCAACCTCAGCCGGAACTTCCGCTAGAAACTCTTCTTGCTCAATCTTCTTAGCACTCACTACCGTTTCCTCCTAAGCTCTAAAACTCTTCATCCAAGCTCTCAACTCGATTATCAACTTCTGCGCGGGCGCTCTTCCGACCTCCTCAGCAACCGGGTCTTCGGTTAGCCTGCAAGAGAATTATAGCAAATTTGTTCTAAAATGTCAATACTCTAGGCACGAAATGCACAAATTTGTTCTACTCTGTGACACAAGCCTGAGTCTGTCGTTAGACGGCAAACTCAGGCTTGTGTCACAGTTTTCCACGCTTAATTGGGAATGTAGCCCACTCTCGACATGGGCTTGGGGCGGTATGAGCTTATTCCAATCCTCAGTTACACTCTGCCTCACACAGCGGCCATGAAGGGCATCCCTGGTACCTAGCTGTACTGGATACGTGGGTCGACCACCGCGTACAGCACGTCCGCCAGTATGTTGGAGGTTATGATCAAGATGGTGACTATGGTGAGGAAGGTCATCGCGACAGGCAGGTCTACCACCGTTATCGCCGCGAAGAAGAGCTGTCCCATACCGGGGTACGAGAAGATCGTCTCGGTGGCAATAGCGCCCGACAAGAGAAATGGCAGCGCCAATGTGACAATCGTGATAACCGGCAGTAGGGCGTTACGCAGGGCGTGCCGCAGAATCACGCTACGCTGGGTCGATCCCTTGGCCCAGGCAGTGCGCACGTAGTCCTGGCGCAGCACCTCAAGCATTGAGGCGCGCACGAAACGCGCGAACTGTGCGATGTTCACAAAGGCGAGCACAGTTACCGGCAGCACCAGGTGGTATATGCGATTCACCAGGTTGTTTTCCTGGTCAATGTCGTAGGCGAAGCCGGTGGGCAAGTATGGCATCCACTCCCAGCCGTTCTGATTGAGCTGCTTGGCGATAATGCCCGCAAAAATGATCAGCATCAGTCCCAGCCAGAATGTGGGCATCGAGAGGCCAAAAAAGGAGAAGGTGGTCACCGTGTAATCGAGTTTGGAATATTGTTTGACCGCCGAGATGATGCCGACGGGCAGGGCGATCAGCAAGGATATGAGCAAGGCGCTCACGGTGAGGGCCAGGGTGTTGCCCAGCCTGGCATATACCAGTTCCATCGCTGGGGTGCCCTTGGCTAGTTGCAGCGAAGTGCCCAGGTCTCCGGTAAGCAGGCCCGAGCCTTTAATCTGAAAGCCCAGGATGTTCACATCCACGCCCTTCGGGATGTACCGGGTGTTGTCGTTGCGGTCCAGCTCCTGAGTTTCAAGCGGATCGAACAACCAGCGCAGGTAGTTTACCGGGTATGGCGAGTCGAGCTTGTAGGCTGCAAGTATCTGGTTGATGAGGCGCTCGTTTACCGGCCGGCCCCCTGCGCCCTGGGCGCGCAACTCATTTATCTGGTCCTGCGGCCCCCCGGGCGTGATCACGAATATGCTGTAGGTGAGAAACGTGGCAGCTAGCAGCACCAGTATGCCCTGGAACAGTCGCCGTATGACGTAGATTGCCATGTAGGTACCTCCTGTTGTGCATGGTGCTCTCTCCTACATGTGCAATAATTAAACCCCACATTCAACAACGTGGTTCACTGTGTGCGGAAAGCGCGCGGTTCGACCCTAGCTTCGGGGGCTGCGCGCCGTGGCCTCTTTTTAGCTATTTGCTCACGCGTGAAAACGGACAACCTTCAGACTACAGCCCGACAAACTTGGGATTGTGTCACATAGGTGTAGATGGGTACGCAATACGTTAGATGTCCCTTAGATTCAGGAAGCTTTGGTGCTGCTCTTGCACCATCTCCCAAAACAAGTGATGACGCTGTGCACCTCCCCGGTTGGAGAAGAACGAGGCTTCAGGTCAAGCCCTCATACAACGAACACTGCTTGGTTCTACTTACCCTTGCGCGGGACTTGCTGATAAGGCCCTGCTGGTGAGGCATCAGCCCTGGATAATCGCAGTACTTCATCATTAGCTGTTTTCTATTGCACAACGTAAATTTGTCGACACTCGCCCTGATACCATTATCACTACCTTCGTCTTTAACCTATCTTTGGGTATTAGCACTAACTTTGACACCCTACACCTTATCACCAACTCTGCATACTTCACCGCTCCCCTTGTCACGGGAGGTCGAGGGCATTGCGTTTCGCACACGCGGGTGCTATAATATATACTTGTGGCGTGTAGCCTTGAGAGCGTTGCAGGCACGATATGGTGCTTACAAGGTGGTATCTCAACGTCGCAGGCGGCCGGGGCGGGTTAAGGATATTGCTGCGAGAGACCCTGGTTCCGCGTGAAGTGGGCATTGCCCATCGAATATGAAATTTAGCACACAGCTAGAGGCCGTCGCTCCGGCGGCTAACCGGCTTTTCCACCCGCGCCAATCCGAGTTGGGGCGTGGCGAAGCCGACAGGCTAACCAACCGCAACCGACCTCGCGACCTGATGAGGCCCCGCAGCCGCTTGGTTAGAGCCTCCCTACGAGGCCAAACAGCCCTCCATTCCCTGTTTCCCACTCCACCTTTCCCACTTTCGCTGCCTGCGTTTAGCTATGAGTCCGTGTTGGGCGGCAGTGTGGCCTGGTCGTGAGCGTAACGTGCGTGGGAGCGCGGCCCGGATTATGCGAGTAATGTGGGTAGAATGGCGGGCGAACGTGGATGTTGATGTGGATTTGGTGTGAACCGTCACGCCTTGTAAAGCTGTTACGTATATATTATTGGGCGTAGGGACGCGAGCAACACCGATATTGAAATCTACGCCTAGCAAGGAAGAGACAAGAGTTGGCACGCATATTCAGTCGTAAAGAGGGCGAAGTAGCCCCTGAGAACAAGCTCAAGCGCATACTCGTACCCGTCAAGGGCGCGGAGATTGACGAGGAGGCGATGCGCCTGGCTTACACATACGCCCTGGCAAAGATCGGCAAGGGGCGCAGCGTCTCCGTGGACGTTGTGTACGTGGTGGAAGTACCCCACTCCCTGCCCCTCAACGCCGAGTTGAGCGCGGAGATAGAGAAGGGCGAGCGGGCGCTGGACAGGGCCGAGGTAACCGCGCGCGAGATGGGCCTCACTGTGGAGGCTTCGATACTGCAAGCCCGTAGCGCGGGGGCGGCCATCGTGGACGTGGCACGCGAGAGCGGGGCCGAGTTGATCGTCCTGGCGACCAGCTACCAGAAGAAGCTGGGCGAGCTTGACCTGGGGCGCACCCTGCCCTACGTCCTCAAGCACGCCCCCTGCCGCGTCTGGATCTGCCGCGCGCCGATGCCGGAGGAGCAGATCTGAAACGAGAAACGTGAAACGTGATGCGGCTTGTGTCATATGGTCCCGTGCAAGTCGAGATAGAGCTTCTTGCACCATCACGTTTCACGTTTCACGTTTCAGAATAGTGAGGAACGAACGATGAGGATAGTTATTCTCGGCTGCGGGCGCGTGGGCGTCCGGTTGGCCGTTATGATGGAAGAAGATGGGCACCAGGTAAGCGTTATCGACGCGGACCCGGTGGCCCTTAGCCACTTGCCCGATAACTTTACGGGCCAGGTGGTGCTCGGGACGGGCATTGACGTGGACGTGCTCAAGTCGGCGGGTATCGCGTACGCCGATGCCTTCGCGGCGGTCACCAACTTCGACAACACCAACATCATGGCCTGCCAGGTCGCCAAGGAGATATTCGGGGTGAAGAAGGTGCTGGCTCGCATCTACGATCCGGGCCGCGAGGGTCTGTACCACCAGCTTGGCCTTGAGACGATCTGCCCAACCACCCTCCTGTCCACCGCCGCGCACGACATCCTGCTCACGCCGGAGAGCGCGGGCACAGGCCCTCTGCGCGTGGATACTACCAGGGACGTGGTAGCCGTGGCTGCCGCGCTGGCCGGGGGCAACGCCTCATTCAACAGCGACCACGACCACCAAGCGCCAGGCGCTAACGCTCCCATCCTCAACCGCGAGCCGAGTCAGGCTCCCACAGCTTCGGCAACCGCTCAACCGGGCGGCGCGGGCAATGCGGCGGCGAACGGCCAGCAGCCGAACCAGAACGGGCGAGAGCGGCGCGGATTTTTCGGGCGCTAACTAAATAAGACTGTAGTACCGGGGCCAGGAGGCAGCAGCCATGAGGCTGGTCCCTGGCCCCGGTACTATATAGGAGTCATGCATGTATATCATCATTGTAGGCGGCGGCAAGGTCGGGTACTACCTGACCAAGACGCTCGTCAACGAGGGCAGTAACGAGATTTTGCTGATCGAGAAGAACCCGAAGAAAGTAATGACCTACGGCGAGCGGTTCGGATCGGTGGTGCTGGAGGGGGATGGGGCCGAGTCGAGCACGCTGGAGATGGCGGGCGCGGCCCGCGCCGACGTGGTGATTGCCGTCACGGGCGACGACGAGGACAACCTGGTGATCTGCCAGACGGCCAAAAAGATGTTCAAGGTGCCCCGCACCATCGCTCGCGTGAACAACCCCAAGAACGAAGAT
Organism: Chloroflexota bacterium; assembly: GCA_030914045.1. Taxonomy (GTDB): domain Bacteria; phylum Chloroflexota; class Chloroflexia; order QHBQ01; family JADMIH01; genus JADMIH01. Next base: position 6,064 of record JALZHG010000065.1, read on the forward strand.
ATCTTCAAGAGGCTGGGCATAGACGTGACGGTGTCGCAGACCAACGTCATCCTGAGCATCATCGAGCAGGAGATACCGGAGCGCGGCCTGGTGCACCTCATGACCCTCAAGCACGCCCAGATGGCGATTGTCGAGGCCACGGTAGAAGAAACGGCGATGGCGGCGGGCAAGACCCTCTCCGACATCCAGTTCCCCAACAACATCGTGATTTCCGCCGTCTTGCGCGACGGCCAGCTCATAATCCCCAGGGGCGATACCATCCTGCGACCCCGCGACGAGGTAATAGCCCTCGCCACCCGCGAAAGCGAACCCGCCCTGCGCCAGATGCTCATCGGGTAATCGCTAGAACCCACAGAACCCACTTCGTCAATGAAACCAAGCACCTGCTGCTCAGTGAGAGCAGCAGGTGTCTTATTATCGCTGGACTGGTGGTAATGGTTGATCATATTCGAACACAAGAGAATCGTCGAAGGTGGCGACTAGATGTATGCTCGGGTTCTGGAGCAGTTCACCTTGTACGATGTCAAGGGGCGGGAAGTCCTGGCCGTTATACGCCCACCGGCTTACTACCAGATAGCGTAAACCAAGTTCTCTCAGGGATTCAACCGATTCGGGACTTGGAAAAGCAGACGTCAAATCTCGGACGGCGGCATATTCTCGTGGTATGTGGAGGTCATGCTGGAAAGCAGGCACTCGCTTCCCGTGGTAAAGGGAGCCATACTGCTGTATGTAATTGACATGGTTGATAAAACCGGCTGGGAAGACCGGCAAGAATGCAACCGCGAAATCGCCACGCTGGCCGGCAAGCCATTGATCTACAGGCCTGGGTACCAGCTTACTTGCGATGAGGTTGCCCGGTAGAAACTCAAAAATAATTGCCGCTACGCAAAGAGCCATACCAACCGACTGCCAGCGCCCAAATCGACGGAGCCACATCTCCAACACGCAAGCACCTAGTCCGCTAAGCGCAACAAAGAAGAGAATTGTGATTATTCCAGCACGAGCCCAAACCCGAAGCATGTTAATGATAGGTAGATTGCCTAAATAGTACATGGGCAGCCACACCGGGTTGTCTTGTTGCGCGGGCAGCATATTGATGTGCAGATCTGTGCCGAATGCAATAATTGCGGCAATCAATGCGCTTGCTAGCCACACCACCTTCAAGTGCGGTGACACCACTCCCTTATCCGTTCGTACTGACCTGAATAGCCCTATTAGTGCTAAGACTCCCACAATGATACCGATGTATAGGGAATGCTCTACCCAGGCGTATTGGTGGCTACGCTCCAGGATGAGATTACCCCAGAGCGGGTGCAACCTGGACGGTATAAGGAAGTCGTATACAGAAGCGGACCAGATGCGTGTCTCCGCAACAACATCGTAGGGTTTAAACAGACCCGTACCAGCCGCGGCGAGGTACGGGAGCGCGCTGATGAAGGCACCGGTAGCGACGGCAGGGACCAACTTCCAGGCTTCAAGGAGCAAATATCGCCAGCGCGGCAGCGTTCTGAGCACTGTGTAAACCGCACCTACAAGCAGTGACAGCACCAACAAGTATTGGGAAGTAGCCCCGAGCAGGAAAGTTACACCACCTAGCAGCATGAGCTGCTTTAGAGACGGTCTTGGTGTGCTAAGCGCATTTTCTAACGCCCAGAAAAGGAGAGGCAGTATCTGGGTAGAGACAAGTGTTAGATGGCCCAGACTATGGACTATGCGAAAAGGGGTTAGCAGAAAAGCAACCCCTGATACAAGCCCGGCGAAGCGGCTGCCCGTAACCTTCAAGATCCACAGGTAAGTGAAATAGCCGGATAAGAAGTTGGCTGTGATGATGAGCAAGTTGTAACTAAATACGGGTCCAAAGAGCAATGTGAAAGGGGCGACCAACAACATATTCAAGTATGGAACATCTGTCGCTGCTAAATGCAGAACACCTGGATAATTCAGATGCGGATCTACGAAAGGCGACTCGCCAACGGTTAAAGACTTGCCCACCCAGCCTGTTGTATATGTGTAGAGGACGTTATCGCCCAGAAACCCGACAACAAGGCTAGAAATGTCAGGCAGTACCGGGTAAATAGCAACCAGGGATAGAGTAGTGAAGATCAGGAGTGCGAGCCAGTCGCGCCGCAGCCAGTCACGGATTGCAACGCCGATATTGCCGTCGCGCCCACTTCCTGGCATCTATTACTCCGAGAAGCACTTTCAACGGGTACCCGAGTCCTGCCTACGAATCAACAATCGCCGTAGGTTTGGCGGACAGAATTGCAATTCGTAGCTCACCTACCAGGTGATTGTCGCGGTGTCCAGCATGAAGAAGGGCGGCGCGTTTATCGTTCCACCTGGAGTGAGGTTGGTGATGCTGAGCGTGTTTGTGCCCGCCTGCAACACGCCCGCCGGTATCACCCACTGCGCCGCACCCCAGTTGCCCGCCCCTTGAGGACCGGTGTTGAAATCGTTCGGCAGCGGGTTGCCGCCGACGAAGATTTCAACGCCGTTTACCACGATACTGATGGGCGTCTTGACCGTGTCTTCAGAGTCGAGTCCGACGATGGTGAGCGTGGCCTGGCCCTGAGGTGCGCTAGCTATGTTGAAGAGTGCGGTCATGGTGCTGTACTCGGTGGCCTGGCCGTAGACCCAGGTGGCCGTCACCCCGTGATAAAGCCCGTCGCTACGGAAATAGCCCCCTATGAAATCGCGGTCCTCCAATGCGACGCTGCCCCCGGTATCTACAGGCACGGCGGTCGGCTCCACAACCGGTTCCGGCGTTTCGGTTGGTACGACCGGCGGAGACGGTGTGTCGGTGGGCGGTGGGGGTGCCGGTGTCTCGGTCGGCGGGGGCGGCGCGGGCGTGTCAGTGGGAGGTAGCGGCAGAGGCGTATCCGTGGGCGCGGGTGGCTGGGGCGTATCGGTTGCGAGCGGCTCAGGCGACGGCGTAGCGACTTGAGTCGCTTCCGCCGTGTTGGTTGGTGGCACGAGGGCCGGGACCGTATCGGTCGGTAAGACCACCTGCGCGAGCGTCGTGGGGCTGGCGGTGGCGTCATCGCCAACACGCAATATGCCCAGCAGATTACCCCCCTGCCAGGCACCCAGGCCACACAACAACAAGCCCAACACCAACGCAATCACTGCGGGCCACATCCCCAGCCCTCGCCTCTGCGAGACGTTCACCTGCACGCTACGCGCCTGCTGTGCCGTGTAGGGCACCGCCGCCGGGGCCGCTTGCGCTGCTTGCCGAGTCTGCGCGGGAGCCGGTGTCGGCACCGTGACCTGCGGGGGTGGCTGGGTCAACGGCTGCGGCAGGCTCACGCGGGCGGGAGGCACCTCGGCGGGGGCGGCGGGCATTTGCACGGGCTGGCCCAATTCGGCGGCCAGCGGCACGTGCGGCGGGACCGCGGCCCCTGTCACCTGTGGCGAGGATACGGGCACCGCCTGGGTAGGCTGGCTGGAAGTTACGTTCAGGGCGTCCAGGTCGGCTACCAGGTCCTGCGCCGACTCGTAGCGCCTGCCGGGGTCCTTGTTGAGTAGCCGCATCACTATCGATTCGAGGGAGGGCGGCACCTCCGCGACTACGTCATGGAGTGGGCGTGGCTGCTCCCAGACCTGCTTGTAGGCCACGATAGCCGGGTTCTCACCGGTGAAGGGCGGCATACCGCACAGCATCTCGTACATCACGCAGCCAAGCGAGTAGAGGTCGGCGGCTGCCTTGATAGGAGCGCCGGTGGCCTGTTCGGGCGACATATACGCCGCCGTGCCGAACGTCATACCCGACTGGGTGAGGGCCGGGCCCGACAGCGCCTTCACGATACCGAAGTCGGTAAGGTGGACGTGGCCCGCCTTGTCAATCAGGATGTTCTGGGGCTTCACGTCCCGGTGGATGAGGCCGCGCTCGTGGGCGGCTTGCAGTGCGTAGCAGGCCTGGCGGGCTATGGCAATCGTCTCGGCAGAGGAGAGTCGCCCGCGCTTTTGCAGCAGGTCCTTCAGGTTGACGCCCTGCACGAACTGCATGGCGATAAACATCGAGCCGTCATCGCTCTCCCCGAAGTCGTAGATGTCCACGATGTTGGGGTGCGCGATGCCCGCGGCGGTCTTGGCCTCGATAGCGAATCGCTTGCGGGAGGGGTCGTCGTAGGAGAACTGTGGCCGCAACAGCTTGATCGCCACGGTGCGGTCGAGGCGCTGGTCCCTGGCGCGGAAGACCTCGGCGGCCCCACCCTCGCCCACCTTTTCGAGCAGGCGGTAGCGGCCGGCAAGCAGCTTGCCGCCTTCCATCATGGGTGTAGAACCTTCAGAACCGGAATACATGAACGACCTGCTCCTGGTATGTGCGGAGTGCTGCGTCGGAAAGGCACCGCGAGTCAACTGGGTACCAATAGTTAAACGATGCCCGTAGCCCTACTGTCACGCTCGCGCGGGAAGTTGGTGCTTACCGCCTTACCGCTTTTATTACATAAGCATTATTCGCGCCCTGAGTACGCTGCTGATCGCGAACATAGTTCCAGGCTGAAACCAGGAGGCTATTTGATCGTTCTGACTGGGAACGGAGCGCCGCCTTAGTCTCATAGGAATTAGCCAACGGGCCTTAATGGGTCAGTTAGATTGAGGCCGCCTCACTCAGGCCGAGAGGATATCGTCAGTGCTGAACGTCGCCGCTAATAAAGCAAATCTTCGCAGAGCAGTAACCTGTATGTTGCTGTTGGTTGGGCTAAGCATATTGTCGTGGCCTGAGGCTAAGACTACAAAGGCAAATCAACCCGCTCCTACACCACAACCGAACGTTGCTTCCGCACCTGCCACCTGGCAACCTGTCACCTGGCAAGGCACCGATTTACCCTGGCCTAAGCACCAGGACGTATTGTGTATGGACACAAGGCAGCCGTACACGTTCTATGTGTATGAGGCTAATCAAGGCACCTTCGCCTACAACTGGCGTACTAACCAGCGTACCTTACTCAGCACCCGCTGGTTCAACGTGTGCGGCCCTCGCGGGCTTCTCTACCACCAGACACCTGAAGGTATCGTTTGGCGGTTCAGTTCCGAAGATCCGCAGGGTCGTGTCATAGAACGTATACCCACACACGTCGCTCATGACGGCAGCTTACAGGTATATTCCTATAAGCTAGAGAACGGACAGAGGGTGTTGCGTTCCAGTGCAGACGGTGGACTGACATGGGAGCAGCGTATGCCCCCTGGCGGGTTCAACTTCGCAAGCAATCTGGTTGTCTCAGAAGCTGACGCGCAGGTGTTGCATGTGGCGGTTCTGGCAGTTGCCGCACCCGCACAACCTGGGCAATCTGGACAACCCACCGGCCTTTTGTCAACCTCCTTCGACGGCGGTCGTACCTGGCGGGCGGGTTCTCGCCTCCAGCACGATCCGGGCATCTACCGGCTGGAACCTATGCCTGGCGCAACTGCCCCGGATAACCTACTGTTACATGTAGGCGAGATGGAGGGAACAGGCGCACCCGGTTTCTTCGGTACCGCTACAACCCTGTTACAGGACAACGGACAGACTGTTGACGAAATCTTCCTGGGGCGCAACACGAGCAAAGCCCATATCAGGTTTGTGTATGCCCCTCAAGGCATCTTCCGCCTCTTTTCGGAACCAGGGGATCAACGTGCCTCGTTTGATCTATCTATAGATAATGGGCGAACATGGGGAAAGGTATCCGGAGCGCCAAGCGGGGAGTTTGCTGCGGCAAAGGGAGTGCCTGGTATGCTCTTCCTGTATGCTGTGGAGACTTTGCATTATTCCCTCACAGGTGGTAGGACCTGGCAATCAGTGCCTGATTACACGGACCGATCAGTTTGGTCGTATTTCTTCACCTCTCACACACCCTACAGGTTAGATGTAGCACCCTACTTCCCCTCCGCAGTGCTGGGCGTGAAGGAGGGTCGCCTACAGGTGCTAGACCTGCCCGCTGATGGTACAGGGTTGTTGGAGGCGGCACTACCCCAGGATAAGGGTGTAAGCAACACGACTTTCTTTCCGCAGACGAGCCACAACATGCGGGGTGCCTTCGCTCAGTACTGGAATTCACGGGGCGGCCTGCCCCAACAGGGTTATCCTCTAACCGAGCCATTCCAGCAGGTATCGGACGTAGATGGCAAAGTCTACCTGACGCAGTACTTCGAGCGTGCTGTGTTCGAGTTGCACCCTGAAAACCAGCCTCCCCACGACGTGCTGCTCTCACTGCTTGGTGTCGAAGCCTACAGGCAGAAGTACGGCTCGGCGGGAGCACCAGGCCAGCGTGTGTCTACCGACAACCCCCGCTATTTCCCCGAAACGGGGCACACCATAGGTGGTAAGTTCCGCCGGTACTGGGAGGAGCATGGAGGGTTGGCACAACAGGGCTACCCGGTGAGCGAGGAGTTCACGGAGACGAGCGCCCTGGACGGCAAGACTTACACGGTGCAGTACTTCGAGCGCGCGGTTATGGAGTTGCACCCTGAGAACCAACCACCTCATGACGTGCTACTCAGCCAGTTAGGAACGCTGAAGGCTAGACAGCTTTCCCTTTCCGATCCTGCTCCAACACCTTAGATAGTTACCTTTGTTCGTCCCGCTATTACGTATTACGTATTACGTATTACGTGTTACCTGTTGGCTTTTACTCCAAGGGACGCATGGCTTTGTGGTAGTGCATATCTGGATGCTAGCTCGTGAATGGTAGGGGCAACCCTGGGCTGCTCTTCTCCGCGTTCTTATGGCTGCGATGGCCTCGGCATTCAAGGCCTTAGCGGAAATAGCTGGCATTCAGGTAGGCGTTTGGGTCTATCAACTGGAGCACGGAAGCTTCGAGCTTTACCTCCGTGCGGCCGTCATACTCACGAACGTAGAGACTGCCGCCCTGTGCGTAGGCAAATGCGTCCTGGCCGGGGTACCAGGAAGGGGATTGAGCAGTGTAACCGGTGCCACGCCCCTCTATGAGAGGCAACCCGGTAGCCGTATATATCTGCGTAGGCGCTACCTCCAGGGTCTGGCTGACATTGGAAGCCGGGACTGAAAAGACCACAAGCCCCGGCCCAACATCGGTCGTAGTGCGTAGCTCGTACACTAGGCGCTCACCGTAGATGCCCGAGAACCGGGGGAAGGCCCCCTCGGCCTGGGGTAAATAGGTTATGACGGGTTCCGTTCCAGGTCTCAGCCTGATAAAAAGGAGCGTGGCACGCGGCCGGAAATCCGACTGGCTGTCACTTTCCACGGCCATCCCATTCAACAGTACCTCTGAGCCACCCGGCTTTTCGCCTATATAGTAGAGGTAACTGTTGGCGGGAAGCCGGGTCAGCACCGTGCTAGCGCCTGGGGCCGAAGGATCAATCAGGCTCAGGGTGAGTTGTTGCTGGTCGCGGTCCACCAGCAATAACTTCCCGGCATACTCGCCGTCGTTCAGGAACGCGCCCTTTATCCAGGTGTCAAAGGACACGAAGTTGCCAACCGTCCGCACGGGCACCGTGCGCGTAGTGAGGGTGTACGGCGGCGTCCCTGCAACCAGGTCAAAGAGCAGGGCCGTCTGCACCTCGGAAGCCCCATCATCTATGGGTGTGATGGTGGTGAGCAGTGCGTAGCGGCCGTCCGGGCTGATTTGCCCGCCACCGAACTGCCCCACGTGGGAGTAGATGGGCTGCCGGGTGAATTCCCCACCTTCACCCATTACACCCAGGTACAGCTCTAGCTTGCTCGATCTGACGGTCAAGCCGCCCGCGACAGCCACCAAATAGCGGGCGCTCTCAGGGGAGAAATGCAGGACCGTTTCCTCAGGCGCACCAAGCGATAGGGTTGAAGATACGGCCCGGCCCTCTTCCATCTGCTCGTAATCAAGCCACCAACCGACGAATCCTACCCGCACCTCATTGATGTGCGACCCCGGCTTTTCGTTATGCCGCCCGGCGACCAGGCGGTCACCGGAGGGTAAATAGTAGCTGTAGAAGGCGGGATCGAGCGTGGAGTCTCTGGTCGTGACGGCGTTGCCGCTGAGGGTGGCTACCTTCAGTTTCCGCCCCTCCAGTTCCGGCCTACCTGGGGGTGGCTGGCGGTTGAAGGGCACGGGGGTGGGAGTTACGCCGGGCTGCCAGTTATCGCCGGGCACGTCATAAGCTACGCTATCGCCTGTGGCCCCCAGCACCTGGCTCCACCTGTCGCTGCCGTCGAGCCACACCCATTCGCTGGCGGTACGGTAGTAGAGGCCCGGCGGCTCGGCCCCCGCGCGCAGGGCGATGGCCCCCTTGAGGGTGTTGCTGTAGACTTGCGCCTCAACATCAGCATAGAGAGAGTCTACGTCCCAGTATTCCGCCTGGATGTTGCGCACGCCGTGTAGCTCGTCAAGGGCGGTCACCCACTGCATGCGGTTTATGGCTGTAGTAGCGGCCCGGTAGTGCCTGTCGCGTTCCTGGATGAGCTTTTCAACCTGTTCCGCCCGGGCACCGGCGTCTCTATAGTCGGAGGCCGACCTGAAGTAATCGTAGGCGAGGCCCCAGTCTTGCCGGGCCACCGCCTCCTCGGCCTGGCGGTAGCTCTGCTGTTTGGCCGCCTGCTGCCACGACTGCCAGCCCGCCCAGACCACCACTAACAGTAGCAGCAACCCGCCCAGCACGAACTCGCGCGTGTAACCCCTCCCCTGAGGCAACGGCTCAGGATCAAGGTCCTCCATTATGGAAATATCGTCGGTGTAGTCGGGCACAGTCTAATGTTAGCTCGTGTTATGTACCTATTCTTCGATAGCCCCACCTATGCTGCGCAGGTGCGCGCGGAAGGTGTAAGCGGGGTCGGTTTCGCGCCGCGTTATGTACTCCTCGAACCGCAGTTGCTCCGAGAGCTTAGTGCCGTTGCGGATGGCCTGCGCCTGTTGCCTCTCCGTGCGCTGGATCGTTCTAGCAGTTTCCAGCACCGGCTCGACACTCTCCCGTGGCACGAAAAGGAGGCCATCATCGTCGGCAAACAGCACATCCTCGGTGCCGATTTCGTGAGGGCCGAAGCGGGCGGTGGTGAGTGCCAGGGGGTCGCGGGCCTCGAGCGATTGCGGGCCTGCCGGGCACGTGCCGTAGCTGAAGATAGGCATGCCGATTTGCAGAAGCTCCGGCGTATCCCGGTGGAAGCCCCACACCGAGATGCCCGCTATGCCAAATGCCTGGGCTTCCAGCGCGGTAAGGTCGCCAATGCACCCCTGGTCCGTGCGCCCCTCGTTATCAATCGTGAGGATGTCGCCGTCCTGCGCCGCCCTCATAGCCTCCAGGAATATGTCCACGCTACCGTAGTGCCGCGCGGGCAGCACACGCCCCGACATACGGCTCCCCGGCATGATGGGCTTGAGGCCCGGTGGGGCAAGAAGGATGGGCAGGCCCAGGCGCATGCAGGCGTCCGCGATAAGGGGCGTCGAGAGGTCGGTGAATACGTCACTAATGCTGCGGTTATCCATACCAGCCTCCAAAAAAGTGCCGGAGCATACCGGTACGACTTCATTTTACTGGCTTGGCGGCTAACGGACAATGAAAGAGGTACGTGGCTAGAACAATCCGCACCAGAGAGCAGGGTAGAAATCTCTCCCTGCTCTCTGGTGTAATCCACGATTGACTCTTACGTGAAGGTGTGACGCAGTTGGGTTACCGTGCTGAGGCGGCAGGCTGGCAATCGGGGAAGAAAGAGTTGCCGACTATCTTCGAGGCCTGTCCCCTCGTTACGTCCTTGCCCGGCCTGAAGTAGCCCCGGTTACCGGCCTGGCAAGGCTCTCCCGAACTACCACAGGCATAGCCGCTCATTACGCCCCTGGAAACCAGTCGCTCCACAAACAGGTAGAAGGCGTTGCTTGGGGTAACGTCCTCGAAGGTCTGCCCTGTAGGTGCTTCTGAATAGCCCCTGGCGTTGGACACGATCTTGGTGAGTTGTCCCCGCGATACGTTGGCATTGGGCCGGAAATACGGGCGGTTGTCAGGCGCTACACATTCCTCACCTGACCCACCACATGCGTAGCCGGAGATGATGTTGCGCTCCGCCATGCGCTCGATGAATGCGTAGAATGGGCTGTCGGGCGGCACGTCTTGGAAGGTCTGGTTGTTAGGTGTGTCGTCATACCCGGCAGCATTGGCAACTATCTTGGCAACCTGACCGCGTGTCATCGAGTTGTTAGGGCGGAAATAAGGTTTGTTGTCTACGCACGCCTCACCTGACCCACCACATGCGTAGCCGGAGATGATGTTGCGCTCCGCCATGCACGAGATGTAAGGGTAAAATGGACTCGTGTGATCTACATCCGCGAATTGCTGGTCGCCTGCCGGGTAGGCTGGGAACCGGGTCAGTACTATACCATCGTTATCAAAGCTTGCATCCAGGCTGCCATTGGAGTGGTAACGTGCCAGCATGTAATAGAGTTCATATCCACCGTCCACGGGTATTGCTGCCCAACCTGCCGTCAGGACTTTGCCGTCCTGCTGCATGACAACTGCCTCGGCCAGGTCTCTTGAGGTGGTAACCGCCGTTACCACCTTGCCGTCATTGTCAAAACTGCTGTCCAGCTCTCCGTCGGCTGTATACCGGGCAAGCGCAGAGTCCTGGTCTGAGCCAGCCGGCCCTGTGTAGCCCGCGGCCACAATCCTACCGTCGCTCTGAATCTGAATTGACATGATCGCGTCAGACCGGCTACTGTTCAGCTCGGTTGTTACCTGCCCGCCTGTGCCGAAGTCCGAGTCGAGGCTCCCGTCCGTGTTGTAGCGTGCCAGTGCGAAATCGGTCGAATTTGCTCCCCGGCCCGATCCTGCCGCCACCAGCTTGCCGTCTGTCTGGAGCGCAAGGGCGTAGGCTGCACCCGTGGTCGTCTGCCATGCCGTGGTGACCACACCTCCAGGTCCAAACGAGGCGTCAGGGCTGCCATCGGGGTGAAAGCGCCACAACCTGAAGTTGCTGGTACTTGTATCCGGGGTTAGTGTCGCTCTACGTCCTGCCACGACTATTTTGCCATCGGGTTGCAGTACAATATCCTCGGCGAAATTCTCGTGGTCTCGATCTCGAGCCGTCTTTACCACACCTCCGTCGCCAAAGGATGAATCAAAGGTGCCGTTGGGGTTGTAGCGGGCTAGTATGACGATAGATTCGTACATGGTCAATCGTTGGTGCCCGGCGGCTACAATCTTGCCATCGGGCTGTATGACCAAAGAGGTCAACTGCTCGCCCGAGTTACTGGAAACCTTGTCCTGCGTTCTGCCTCCAAGCCCGAACGACTCGTCCAGGCTGCCATCCGGGTTCAGTCTCAGCAGGTAGAAATCCTCAGAACCTCCCTGGGTGGTCAAAGGGCTACCGCCCACGACGATCTTGCCATCGCTCTGTATAGCCACGGCACGCGCTACGTGTCCATCTCCGGTGGCGTCTATCTCGTTGCGAAGACTGTACAGCATCGTACCTTCACGTCCAAAGGAGGTATCAAGTTGCCCGGTGGTGTTGTAACGGGCTATCGAGGCAAGGCCATACAGGGATTGGCTGAAACCTACAGCAACAGCCTTCCCATCGGGCTGTAAAGCTAAAGCGAAGGCTTGCGCACTTACCTCTGGCACAGCGGGCGCGTTGATGGTGGTACCTTTGCTGGCCGAGGCCGGAGTCAGATCCGCCAACGAGGCGTAAAGCGAGCTTGTACCGCTTGCCGTGAACGCCAGGCCCGCGAGAAGAAGCACCACACCGGCAATGAGTGCGCGCAGCGATTTTGTATTCAACATAGATCGACTCCTGGGGAAGAATAACTACGCGTCGCAATACCTCGGGTACAGCGGCAATGAAGGCAAGGCTGGCTGAAAGAGAGATGAAGCGCCTGCCTACTGGCTGGCATCATGGTATACCATCCGAAAAGCTGCGCTTCGGCATACCAAATATGTTTCTGCCAAGGGATGACGAATCTTCCTGGGTTGATTAGAAACGGACAACCCAGACTATAGGTATACATGAAGGGTGCTATCATTACTATATACCAGAGGAGTACATAAGTAGTAGAAACATAGATGCATAAGGTCCAACGCAGAGGTAGGCAGGCAATAAAAAGGAGCGGTACTCCCGCTCCTCTAAACGATCGATTTGTTGGTTGCCTTTTACGGGAAGATGCCCCTCAACCGGGTGACTTCGGCCACGCGGCTGATGGCGAGCATGTAGGCCCCGGTGCGCATATCGACCGAGTTGTTGTCGGAGGTCTCGAATACGTCCCGGAAGGCACGCTTCATAACCCGCTCCAGCTTCTGGTTCACCTCGTCCTCAGCCCAGTAGTAGCCCTGGATGTTCTGCGCCCACTCGAAGTAGGACACGGTGACGCCACCGGCGTTCGCCAGGATGTCGGGCAGCACCATAACGCCCTTCTCGAACAGCAGGCGGTCGGCCTCCGGGGTGGTGGGGCCGTTAGCGGCCTCGGCGATCATCTTGGTCTTGATGCGGTCGGCGTTTTGAACGGTGATGACGCTCTCAAGCGCGGCGGGCACCAGGATGTCGCACTCAACTTCGAGCAGTTCTTCATTGGTCACGTCGTCGCTGCCCGCGAAGCCGCTGAGCGAGCCGTGCTCCTGCTTGTGCCGCAGGGCACCGAGGGGGTCTATGCCACTCGTATTGAGGATGCCGCCCCGGCTGTCGGACACGGCGATCACCTTGGCCCCGTCCTCGCTGAGTAGACGGGCGGCGATAGCCCCGGCGTTGCCGTAGCCCTGCACCACCACACGCGCCCCTTCGAGGCTCATGCCCCGCGTCTTCACCGCCTCGCGCACCACGTATTGCAGGCCGCGAGCGGTCGCCTCGTTGCGGCCCAACGACCCCTCGACCGCGATGGGCTTGCCGGTGATGAGGCCGGGCATCGGGTAGCCGCGCAGCATCGACACGGTGTCCATGAACCAGGCCATCGTCTGGGAGTTGGTGTTCACGTCGGGCGCGGGGATGTCGATTTCGGGGCCGATGATGGGGGAAATCTCGGCGGCGAAACGGCGGGTCAGGCGCTCAAGCTCAGCGATGCTGTGCTGCTTGGGATCTATTATGACCCCACCCTTGCCGCCGCCGTAGGGGATACCCACCGTGGCGCACTTCCAGGTCATCCACATCGCCAGCGCCTTGACCTCATCGAGCGTCACGTCCTGGTGGTAGCGGATGCCGCCCTTCGCGGGGCCGCGGGTGAGTGAGTGCTGCACGCGAAACCCGGTGAACACTCTGTAGCTGCCGTCGTCCATGCGCACCGGGAAGTGCACAGTCAGTTCGCGCTTGGGGTGGGCAAGGATTTGCTTCATGCCCTCGTCCAGGTGCAGCTTATCGGCAGCCTGCATAAACTGCTCGACCGCTATCTGGTACGGGTTGGGTTTGTTGGCCGTTTCCGCCATTAGTTAGCCTCCTCATTGAGTCTAGGTGGATTATCAACATTGATAGCTTATGTAACTCGTAACACGTAAAACGTAATCTCTCTGTCCTGACGTTACACGTTACGTGTTACGAGTTACGAATTGCTTCCAGCTTCCTTTTCAGCAACTCTCGGACCGCGTTAGCATCGGCCTGTCCCCTGGTTGCTTTCATTATGGGGCCGAGAAACGCGCCAATTGCGCTCTCCTTGCCTCCAAGATAGTCGGCCACCGGCTTCGGGTTGGCGGCGATTGCCTCATCTACCGCCTGTTCCAGGGCCGAGTCGTCGCGCATGACGCCGAGGCCGCGCTCGCTCACCAACCTGGCGGGCGATACGCCATCGTTGAATAGCTCCGGCAGCAGGTCCCTGGCGAGGTTGCGGTTGATGGTGCCTCCGGCGAGCAGCTCTACAAGCTCGCGCAAGTGGGCGGCGGTGAGCTTGCTCTGCTCGACGCCTATACCCGCTTCCGAGGCGAGCCTGGCAAGGTCGTTCACCACGAACCCGGCGGCCGCCCTGGCACCTTCAGCACTCAACCCCGTGGCTGCCTGCTCGTAGTAATCGGCAGTCGCGGGCGATGAGGTGAGTTGCGCGGCATCATAGGCCGAGAGTCCGTACTCCCGGACCAGGCGCTCGCGGCGAGCGTCGGGTAGCTCCGGTAGCTGGCGACGGTACTCTTCCAGGTCGGCGTCGGTGAAGGTGAGGGGCGGCAGGTCGGGTTCGGGGAAGTAGCGGTAGTCGTGCGCCTCTTCCTTGGAGCGTTGCGACACCGTGACGTTGCGGCCTTCGACCCAGCCCCGCGTCTCCTGCACGATACGCCCGCCATTCTGTAGCACACCGGTCTGCCGCTCTACCTCGTACTCCAACGCCGCGCGCAGCGCCTTGAACGAGTTCATGTTCTTCACTTCGACCTTGGTGCCAAACTCTGCCTGGCCCACGGGGCGCACCGATACGTTGGCGTCCACCCGCAAAGCCCCCTCCTCCATGTTGCCGGTGGACACGCCCAGCCAGCGCAGCAGGTGGCGCAACTTCATGGCGAAGAGTTGCGCCTGTTCGGGGGAGGTGATGTCAGGCTCCGACACGATCTCCATGAGAGGCAGGCCAGCGCGGTTCACGTCCATGAGGGTGTAAGTGCCGTCCGGCCCGGTGCGGTGCAGCAGGCGGGCGGTGTCCTCCTCCAGGTGCACGCGGCGGATGCCCACGCGGAAGGTGTCCTTTACGTTGCCCCGGTCGTCGGGTACGTCAACCTCCAGGTGGCCGTCCACGCACAGAGGCAGGTCGTACTGGGAGATCTGGTAGCCCTTCATCAGGTCGGGATAGGGGTAGTTCTTGCGGTCGAACTTGGAGAAGTGCGGAATGTCGCAGTTTAGGGCCAGCCCGGTAAGCACCGTCTTGCGCACGGCCTGGCTGTTGATGACCGGGAGGGTGCCGGGCATGCCCAGGCAGACGGGGCACACGTGCGAGTTGGGCGGGGCGTAGGCTATATCGGCGCTGCACCCGCAGTACATCTTGCTCTCGGTGAGCAGTTGCGCGTGCACTTCCAGGCCGATAGTGGTCGTATACGCGCCGCCGGGGCTACCGTTGGCGTCAGACAAGGGGCTACCGGCCTCTGTTGATTGCTGTGTGCTAACCATTCTTTAGTAGGCGCTCCTAAAACAGACAAGCCTCGCATTATAGCACGGGCGCATGAAGCCTGCAAAGCATAGGAACGTGGGTCACGCTCGCTTGCCCGGCACCGGCCTGCCGTCGCGCAGGCTCCACTCGTGCCCGCAGTTCCCGCAGGCGTAGCTGTCGATGCGCACGGCATTGGTACGCCGCCACTCCTGCACGACATTGGCGGCCAGCAGCACGCATGCCGCCAGGGCCGCGGGCACCCAGAACGGTATCGCGGCTGCCATGCTCGACTGGGTGCCGAAAAAGTATGGCACCACCCCGTTCAGCACAAAGGTGCCCACCACCCAGGTAAGCAGCCCCAGGACCGTGGCGGACCGGGTGTTGGGGTTTATTATCACCCCACGCCTGGGGTCGTACCTGTGGCTGGACGAGGCCGCCTGGAGGCTGCCGCACGCCGGACAGGGCCGCGGCGGCGCTTGTATTGCGTGCCGGTTGGGTGATTCCGCGAACATAAAGCTAACTTACCGCTAAAGCCGTGTAGTACGGGGTGGATTGCAGGCTTCGTTGCCCCTGCGTGCCCATTTTACCTTATAGCCAGGGGACAATCCTATTACTATGTCAGCGTCAGCATCAGCGCCGTGTGAGCGAGCATATATAGTCCCTGAGCAACATCTATATATCGTTTATGCGAGTCCGACGCACAGTGTATGCCCGGACCACCCAGGAATCGTAAGATCGGCTATAAATGGTGGCACCATTATTGCAAGTTTCATCAAGTAGGTTGCTGCGGAGGCGACTCCCTTTAAGAATTCACATAACAATCAAGGAGGAAGTGAGGGCTATGTTTAGACACGCACGGATATTTACCATGCTTGCAGTTGTTATGCTGGCACTGGTCTTTTCGGCAGGCTCGGCGGGCCGGGTGAGCGCGCAATCGCAGGGTTGCGACATTACGGGCACCCGCAACGGCACGGCGACGCCTACCTATGGCACCACCGGTAGCACGCTAATTTTCAGGGGCACCGGCTTCGCGCAGGGCGAGGACGTTTCGTTCTGGTTCACCACGCCACAGCAGGAAGTGTTTGGTACCGCTAACCCTGTGAGCGGCGGCGTCGCCCCCGACGGCTCGGTAGCGCTGCGGCTGACGATCCCCAGGGAGTTTGTAGACTTTGCTCCCGGCAAATGGGCGATTACCTTCCAGGGTGCCACCAGCAACAACGTAGCTGTAATCTACTTCTGCGTGCTCACTCCCGAGCAGGCCACGCAGGTAGCACAACCGGCCACTGCTACGGCAGTTCCGCCCACGGCAGTTCCGCCCACGGCAGTTCCGCCCACGGCAGTTCCGCCCACGACAGTACCGACCACCGCCGTCCCAGCCACCGCTACCACGGTAGCCACCACCGCCCCTGCGGTCAGCCCGACTACTGACGCGGCTATGAGCCCCACTGCCGCGGCGGTCAGCCCCACAGCAGTAGCGACGGACGCCGGTGCCGCTGCCACGGCCACCACGGCCCCGGCCTTGCCCACGGACACGGTAATGCCGATGGAAAGCCCCACGTCAGCGGCCATCCCCACCGAGGTACTGCCCGTGGCGACCCCTGACACGGGCACAGGAGCCGGCGCGGGTGACCTGCCCGGCATGCCCACCGCCGGCCAGTCTGACGGCTCTATGCTCGTCACGCTGGTGCTGGCAGCGCTCGGCTTGATGGGTGCCGGCCTGTTGGCTCGCCGCGCAAAGAGCGTGAGCCGCTAAAGTTCCGCCGCAACCTGAGAGAGTGAAAAGGGCCAGCATGCTGGCCCTTTTTCTATTTGGGAATTAGGATTTCGGATTGCGGATTTGCTCGGACATCAACTAAATCCGCAATCCGAAATCCTAATTCCCAAATCCGCTTGACATACCCTCCGGTATTGTAGATATTTATCTTAACTATCTAATGAGAGGAGCGACACGAATATGGCAGTGGCTTTACCCAAGCGTAGCGAGCTTGACGCGAAATATACCTGGGACCTGGGGAGCATCTTCCTCGGTAACGAGCAGTGGCAGGCAAAGGCGGAGGAGGTCCGCGCCATGCTGCCGGGGCTTGACGAGTACAAGGGGCACCTCGGCGACTCCGCCGAACGGTTGCTGGGCTACTTCAAGCTGGCCGAGCGCATCAACGTGCCGATGATGCAGTTGCTCGTATACGCCAACCACATGCACGACAGCGACACCACCAACCAGGAGACCGCCGCCCTGCGCGACCAGGCACGGGGCATGTTCGCCTCGGTAGCCGCCGCACTCTCCTTTGCAGAGCCGGAACTGCTCACCATCCCCCAGGAAACAATCGAGCGGTACATGCAGGAGGAGCCGGAACTTCAGGTCTATAGTCACTACTTCGACATGCTGCGCCGCAAGGCCGACCACGTGCGCTCGCCCGAAGTGGAGCAGGTGCTGGCGATGGCCTCCGACGTGCTCGACACCCCGCGCACCGCCCACGGCACCCTGGCCGATTCGGACCTCGACTATGGCAGCGTGGACACTGGCGAAGGCTCGCTTCAGGTAGCGGGCGGCACTATCCAGGCGCTCCTACGCAACCCCAACATAGAGGTGCGCCGCACGGCCTGGGAGCAGTACGCCGACGGCTTCCTCACGGTGAAGAACACCTTCGCGAGCCTGCTTTCGGGCGGCGTGAAGAAGGACGTCTTCCTGGCCCGCGCCCACAACTACAACACGGCGGTCGAGGCGGCCCTGGCGCAGAACTTCATCCCGCGCGAAGTGTACGACAACATGCTCAACACGGCCCGGCGCAAGCTGCCCGTGTGGCACCGCTACTGGTCGGTACGCCGCCGCATACTGGGCCTCGATATGCTCCACCCCTATGACGTTTTTGCGCCCCTTGCAAAAGAGCAGCCCAGGCTCGCGTTCGAGGAAGCCGTAGACATGATCTGCGAGGGCATGAACCCGCTGGGCGGCGACTACTGCGACCCGATGCGCAAGGGCCTGCTGGAGCAGCGCTGGGTGGACGTTTACCCGAACGTGGGCAAGCGTAGCGGGGCGTACTCGGGCGGCTCGTTCGGCACCAACCCGTTCATCCTGATGAGCTACACCAACGACCTGGAGTCGATGAGCACGCTGGCCCACGAGCTTGGACATTCGATGCACTCCTACCTGACGCGGGCCAACCAGCCGATGGTCTACGCTCGCTATGGCATGTTCGTGGCCGAGACAGCCTCCAACTTCAACCAGGCCCTGGTGCGAGCGCATTTGCTCAAGAAGAACGACGACCCGCAGTTCCAGATCTCGGTGATAGAAGAGGCGATGTACAACTTCCACCGTTACTTCTTCATCATGCCCATCCTGGCGCGGTTCGAGCTTGAGATTCACACGCGCGTCGAGAACGGGCAGGCCCTCACCGCCGACAGCCTCATCGAGCTAATGGCCGACATGTTCACCGAGGGTTACGGGCCGGAGGTAGAAGTGGACCGCCAGCGCGTAGGCATCACCTGGGCGCAGTTCCCGATCCACATGTACCTCAACTTCTACGTCTACCAGTACGCCACCGGCATCTCGGCCGCCAACGCTCTGGCCGCCAACGTGCTGGAGAAGGGGCAAAGCGCCGCCGAGGACTACAAGCGGTTCCTCAAAGCCGGTAGCTCCACATACCCGCTGGACGCCCTCAAGATGGCCGGCGTTGACATGTCCACCCCGGAGCCCGTCGAGCGTGCCTTCGACATCCTGGAAGGCTTCGTGGACCGCCTGGAGCGACTGGCTCTTTAGGGGAGCAGCTTTAGGTAGGAAACCGCAAAGGCGCAAAGAGCGCAAAGGTAACGCTAAGAGAATAAGGGTTCAGATGGTACAAGGGGACCAGGGTGCGACATCACGTGCCCTGGTTCCTGTTGCGTCTGGAAAACGCTGCCAATCCCCTCTCACTCCAACAGCATCCCTTTCCACCTTCTTGAGATCCTTGGCTACGCTCAGTGGATCATCTTACAAGTAATGTACACGTATGTAGGGGC
>JALZHG010000248.1 GCA_030914045.1 Chloroflexota bacterium
CACGTACCCTGCTCCTTATGTTTACAACACCATCTTAAATCTTGGCGTGGTTCTTGGCGTCCTTTGCGTCTTGGCGTTTCCGTCTAACCTATCTCCCGCCGTTGTACTCCCGCGCGTATTGCTGCACCGCGAAGTAGGAAGGCCGCTTGCTACCGTCCCGCCGGATGATGCCCCAGGCGATGCGCTCGTCTGTCGGCTCCGTCGCCACATTAGGCAGGGCGAAGTTGAGTTGGAAAAGCAGCATCGGCCCCATCCACGGGTAGTTGTCGCGGCCCATGCGGAACGCCCTGCCTATATAGTCGGCCTGCTCCTGCTCGCTGTTCTGCGCCGCGTACTCGAAGCCGGGCGCGGGGGTCTCGGTGCTCGCCCAGCCAAACTCGGTCAGCCACATCTGCTTGCCCGCATCTCCGTTCTCCACCATCACCTGCCGTATCTGCTCGATGCGCCGGAAGTAGAAGCTGGCGTTGGTGTTCCAGCCAGGTCCCGGCCCCGGCTTCTCAGGGTGCAGCGTATCGGGAGGGTTGGCGTTCGAGCCGGGGTGCGCCCCCAGCACGTCGAAGTAGCCCTTCAACTCGCCATTGTTGTAAGCGTACAGCCTGCGCAGGAAGATAACGTCGTCCACCGCCCTGTTGGGGTCGTTCACGCCGGTGGGGGTCAGCGCCGCCGTCACGATGATCGCGTTGGGGTCCACCGCCTTCACCGACGTATACCCCGCCTTCAGCACCTCCGCGTAGCGCGCCGCCACCACGTACTTGCCCGACTCAATCGCCAGGTTCGGCTCGTTCCAAATCTGGTAGGCCGCCACCTTGCCCTTGTAGCGCTGGGCCGCCGCCGTCATGAACTTCTTGAAGTTGTCGATGTTCTTCGGGTAGCCCACCTTGCCCACGTCTGTCCACTCCCACGGCGGCGAGTGCACCGGGTGCAATATGACCTTGACCCCGGCCTTGTGGAGCGCGTCAACCGCCCGGTCGGTCTTCTCCCATTTGTAGACGCCCGGCCCTGCCTCTATCTGGAACCACGAAAGCTGGTGCAACGCCCATTTCGTACCGAGATCGTCCATCCACTGCACCACGGGCGTGGGGTCCTGGTCGTAGATGTAGACGTTGAGGCCCGGTGCGGCGTGCGGCCCCTCCAGCAGCGGGTAGTGCTGCGGGCTGGCCGAGATGCCTATCTGCCGGATGCCCATCGCGTTCGGTTCGCCTACCTTCACTACCCTGTCGTGCCGGAACTTTCCAAGCTGCGACAGCAGCACGTCGTGCGGAGGCTTGTTCTCAGGGTGCATCTCGAACACCGCGCGCTCGAAGTACTGCACGCGGTAGGTCTTGCCGTCAAGCTCCGACTTCTCCATGAACTCCTCGGAGATTGGATAGCCTTGCTGCGCCAGCCCACCGTTCTGCTGCCAATACTGCAAGAACCTGCCACCTACTCGCTTGCCGGTCTCCTTGAATAGCTGCGAGCCTGCGGAAGTATTAGGCTGCTGCCCAGGCGCGCCGTTGGGGTACTTGCGGCCATACTCGAACGTGCCGAGTAGCGACAACAGCACGTCATAAGGCGGCTTCTCTTCAGGGTGAAGCTCGAACACGGCTCGCTCGAAGTACTGTACGGTGTAATACTTGCCGTCCGTCTCGCTGCGCTCCACCATCTCCTCCGAGATAGGGAAGCCCTGCTGCGCCAGCCCGCCGTTCTTCAGCCAGTATTGCAGGAACTTGCCCCGCACGGACTTGCCGGTCTCCTTGAAGGTCTGGGAAGCCCTCTCGGTGGACGCCGTGCTCTCGTTGCCGCCCACAATCACGTCGGCCACCATCCAGGGGTGGAACTCGCAGTAGTAGTGGTAGCGGCCCGGCTTAGTAAACGTCATCGCCCACTTCTCGCCTTTGCGCTGCTCCGGCGACACGTTCAGCTCAGGCCCCTCAAGTATGGCGATGTTGTGGCTATCAACGTCGTAGTTGACCCAGGTCACGGTGTCGCCCACGGCCACCCGCAACGGGTTCTGCACGTACTTGAACTCGCGCATCGCCACTTCGTATGAAGCCGCGCCCACCGGGGCAGCCGCGCCACCGCCGTAACCTGCGAACGTCACCAGCATCACGCACAACGCCAGCCCCACGCGCCACACCGCGCTCCGGGGCACCGCAGCAAACCACCTCTTAGTAACGCTCATGGACCCTCCATGCAAAATGATAACAAGTACCGAAGGCCATCCAACCTGTCACACATCGAGTGACAACAAAGAGCCGTCTCGGAGGCGCGCCTCCGAGACTATATACGGTTATGAGATACACTTCGACCAGCATAATCAGAGGTCGCCGCACGTTGGTAGCTAGCCTCTGTTCCCCTAACAGACGACCAAAGCTGCGCCTCTGTCATTCTGAGCGTAGCGAAGAATCAGGCGGCCAGAGAAGATGCTGAACTGCGTCAATCAAGGCCACCCTGTCATCCTGAACGCAGTGAAGGATCTCAAGAAGGTGAGTAGTGATGCTGTAGAACTGCGAGGACCAAGCCCCTCTTTGTCATTCTGAGCGAAGCGAAGAATCTCGTCCTTCAGTACGCAAGTTGCCCTTTTCTTATGGCCGCACTCTCCCACAGGAAAGGTGACTCATCGGGGTGAAGGACGAGATTCTTCGCTTCGCTCAGAATGACAAAGAGGGGCTTGGTCCTAAGCATTCAACAACGGTGACCGCGACGGGCCACGACGTACGGTGCCTCTATTTCACCACCACCCACGTCTCGTCCCTATCAATCTCCCTGTTGTCCGCGTCGTAGCCTATCGCCGTGATACGGTGGCGGCCCGGTGTGAGCCGGATACGCGCTATGTAGTCGCCCAGCATCGGGTCGAGCAACTTCTCGTACACCACGAACGTGGCCGTGGGCGACGGCGAAGGCGTGTTGGTTGGCGGGATGGGAGTGGCCGTGCTAGTCAGCAGTACCACGCTGGCCGTAGCCGCGGCCGATTCTGCGGTAGCGGTGGCAGCCTGGTTCTCTGCTTCTCGTCTCGCCGTGGCTGTAGCTTGCTGGCGGGCCGTGCGCGTCTGCGTAACCGCCGCTACCCTCGTGGACTCCACCTCCTGCGTGGCGGCAGCCACAGTAGCCGTGCCTATCTCGTCCACCGTGAGCGTATTGGTGGGCGTGGGCGGCATCGGCGTGTCCGTGGGCACAGGGGTAGGCGTCCAGAGCGGGTTCACCCTGTAGCCGGGTCCGGTGGCGTACCCACCCGGTACGCCGTCGATGTAGATGTCAACGTGGTGCACCCGCGAGCCTTCCGTCACATCGATCCAGATGTCGTGCTCGCCCGCGCGCATATCCTGGTACAGCGTCGGGCGGCTGATCCACATGATCGGTGCCCTGGTAGCCGTTGGGGTGGGCCGCACGCCCTGCGAGCTGATACGAGCCGGAGCCGAGCGCGCCTGCTCGCCCAGCGTCGTGTACACAATCGCCTCGACGTAGTGCTCTCCTGGCTCGGCCACCCACCGCGCCACCCACGGCTCCGAGGTCGGCGAGTCGATGTGCCTGCCGTCCACGTAAATCTCCACGCCCGCGACCTGCGCCCCGCCGCCGTCGGGTGCCACCAGTATCTCCAGCACCTCGCCGTCGTACACGCCCTGCCCGTCTGCCGGAGAAAGGAGCGCCACCGAAGGTGAGGCAGTGCCCACCCGCACCGTCACGTCTCGCCGCACCACGCTGCCGCTCAACGTCTCGACCGTCAGCCGCAACGTGTACGGCCCAGGCTGCAACCCTTCGGTGTTCCACAGGCCAAGCGTGCCCAGCACCGGCGGCTCGGTCGACTCGGTTATGGTCGTCATCCCCGCATCACCGGAGCCGAAACCGTACTCCAGCCTGTAGCGGGCAAAATCGTCGGCGGCGGCCTGCCCGTTCACTAGCACCAATCCGCTCACCGTCTGCCCCATGCCCGGCGAGTAGATAGCCAGTTGCAGGCCCGGTATCGGCTCAGTATCCTCCACGTATGCAAGCCCCGCCGGGCCGTCCGCCTGCCCGCGCGCCTGGCTCGGCATCGGCGTCAGCATGGCGGCTATGGATACGGGTGCTTCAGCCGCGGGCGTAGGCAGGACCATAACGGGGGCCTGCGCCGTTTCGGTAATCACCAGCGTTTGGCCGGGCGGGCCGCCCCCGATCCAGTTGCGGTACTCCTTCGGCGGGATGGTGTATATGCGCTCTATTACGTTCTCCCTCGGCACGCCCTCCCCCGCCAGGTGAGCGCCGCCGTCGTGCAGCGTCACGGGCACCCAGTGGTGCCAGTCGCACTCCTCGGTAGGCAGGTTCCCCGCCGTGAAATACTCGTAGCGCAGGTGCGTGCAGGCGCTGGTGGGAGCCTTGCCCGACACCGCGCACACAGCAGCCCTTATCATACCGGTGGGCGGGGCGAAATGTTCTTCGACAGAGTCCCTGCCGGGCGCGTACAGCCGCGCCTTTAGTTTGGGGTCGCTGTACACCGTCTTGATGAAGTTGTGCCAGATAGGGGCCGCCCCGATAGCCCCCGCCACGTTGCCCATGCGCCTGCCGTCGTTGTTGCCCACCCACACCCCCACCGCGAGCGCGGGCGTGTAGCCCATCGTCCAGGCGTCCTTCGAGTCGTCGGTGGTGCCGGTCTTCACAGCCGCTTCTATGCCGGGTATGTGCAGGGGCGAGTTAGCCCCGAATATGGGCGTGCGGGCCTGGTTGTCC
>JALZHG010000249.1 GCA_030914045.1 Chloroflexota bacterium
GCACGGTGCCCCGTGCCCTGGTGGGTAGCCACTATGTTACAAAGGGAAGACCAGTCTCCCCATTGTCATCCTGAGTGCAGCGAAGGATCAGCAGCCCGTTCTTGACTCTTGGTACTGAGGGTCCCATGCTCCTGATGCCACTATCATCCCCAATGTTGAGGACTCTCGCCTACCCACCTGATCCTTCGCTGCGCTCAGAGGGTGTCTAATAAAGGCAAGGGGTAGATTTAGGCACAAAAACAAGGTTATACAGGTTGGAAGGAGGGTAGGGGAGAGCACCCGATGTGTCCATAGCGCCTACTTTACAGGTCCCCTCACCCATGATAACCCTTCTCCTCACTCTTCCCTTCCACTCTCTACCCCTTTATTAGACACCCTCTCAGGATGACAAGGGGCGGCAGGGTGCTTCATTTGAAGCACCCTCACATACATGGACAACAATAGCAAGCCTCATCACGTTTCACGTTTCACGTTTCAGCTTATAATGCTGCTATGCGTATCGCTCTTATCGCACCGTTTGGGATGCAGCCGAAGGGCACCGTTTCGGCCCGTATGATGCCGCTGGCCCGCGCCTTGGCGGAGAAGGGGCACCGGGTGCGGGTGGTAGTGCCGCCCTGGGATGATCCCACGGCACGACCGGGTTTGACGGGTGAGCTTGTCGGTCCTCAGCCCGGTGGTGGGTGGCTCGAAGTCAATACGCTGGCTATATCGAAGCGAGGTCCACGGTCCTTGAAGCTCACCGGCGCTATGCTGCGGGCGGCCCTATACCGGGGCGCGCGGCCAGCCATGCAGTCGTTCAGTGGTGTCGCTGCTTTTAGCAACTTTCAGCCGCAGGTGGTACACGTCTTCAAGCCCGTGGGCTACAGCGGCCTGGCGGGGTTCGCGTTGTCGGGCATGCGGGTGCCGTGGGTGCTCGACGTGGACGACTGGGAGGGGCCGGGCGGCTGGGCCGACGTGAACCCCTACTCCCCCGCGCAGAAGCTGTCGCTCGCCCTGATGGAAGCGATATTGCCGCGACTTGCTATGTCCGTGACCGCCGCCAGCCGCGCCCTTGAGGCCCGCGCCTGGGACATGGGCCTGCCGAGAAGTCGCGTGTTCTACCTGCCGAACGGCGTATCGCGCGGCAAGTACGCTCACTGGCACCGCATACCCAAAGCCCACCTCTCTCCCCACGTGAGCATGGACGAGCACCGGCTCACCCTCTTGCTTTACTCACGGCTGGCCGAGTTCCCCTGGCGGTGGCCGTTGGAGGTGCTCGCGCGGGTGAGGAAGGGCCACCCCACCGCGCGGCTGCTGGTAGTGGGCGGCGGCTTCTTTGGCGAGGAGAAGAAGTTGCAGGCCGAGGCAGCGACGATGGGCCTGGGGGAGAGCGTCACAGTGCTTGGGCGCGTGCCGGAGGAGCAATTGCCGTCCGTGCTGTCGGCGGGCGACGTGGCCCTCTACCCGATGGAGGACACCCTACTAAACCGCGCCAAAAGCCCCGTCAAGCTGCTGGAGGTTATGCTCATGGGCCTGCCAGTGGTAGCGCACCGCGTGGGGCAAACACCGGAGTTCCTGAGCGATGCGGGCGTGCTAGTGGAGGCGGGGAATGTGGAGGCCATGTCGGACGCGGCATCTACCCTGTTGTCGGATGCGGCGCGGCGCGGGAGGCTGGGTGAGAAGGCCAGAGAGAGGGTGTGGGCCGAGTTCAACTGGGAGAGGTTGAGTGGGGTGGCGGAGGGGGCTTACAGGGCTGTAACGCTTAAACAGGGCCGCAGATAACGCAAGGTGCAGGCGTTACGAAGAGAGCGCTGCTAGCGGTGGAAGGGACCGGACGGTGTTCACAGTCTGCTGTGAGACATACACGACCTGCCCGATAAGCCTCAGGATGTACTGCGGATCGTCAGGGTTGTTGGGGTCGGTGCGTATGCCGGAGCGGGCGTCGGTGGAGACGCGATACTGGTCGATTACCCAGTCGAGGGCGGAGCGGTTGCCAAGCTTGTAGTCGAAGACCTCGGGCGGAATGCCGGAGAGGGTAAGGGAGGCGTTGTATCGCAGGGCGGTGCGCTCGGAGTCTAGCTTCATCGCCTCCACGCGCCAGGAGAACGGGACATCGCGGTTTTCCAGGCGCTGCAAGGGGTATTCGGGAGCGGATTCGTAGTCGCGGTGGAGTGTGGCTAGGTCGGCCCCGGCCCGCACGTAGGTACGGAAATCAGGGGCCGGTACGAACGGGATGCGGGGCAGGTCGCGCTTGAGGTTCGCGGCGTATTTGGCGCGGTACTCGGGCGAGTGGAGCACGCCGTAGACGTAGTGGAAGATGTCTAGCTTGGTGATGATGGGGTCGTTGTAGTGGGACTGGAACTGCTTGAGCGCCCAGTCGGTGATGTTGTCCCGGCGGTTCGTGCCGTCCTCGTTGTAGGTGTAGAGGGGGAAGCACTGGGTATCGCCAGTAAGATGTAGATCAGGTATAACGTTGGCTGCCAGTGTATGGAACGGTTTAGTATCAACCAGACCAGCCAAGCATATTAAGGTATTCTCTTGTTCAGTTGCGGGTGTAGGAAGAATACGATGCTGCTGGTAACGGCGCTGGTTGAGTAGATGATCAAAGTACAAAAACTGTGTGCAAAATGGTCTGTACATAGACCTTCGCACTTTTTTGAGATCGAAGTGAAGTGTTTCACGTTTCTTTAGAGCGTCTTTTAATCTGTCGGTCCATTTTAGGATAGCTCCATCTGTGGTGATGAAGCTATTTATTTCCTGAATGGGTATTTGTTCTTGGTTTAGTCGGAATACTTCGTAATTGTAGTTCTTAATGAATCGGTGCATCTTTTCGGATAAGCGTTCTTCAGAGAAATCATAAGCCCATTCATCTCTGTTTGTTGCAACCCCGAGTGAGTATATCTTGAAGATGCTATTAGCATTCACGGAAGTTGCCGCTTTTGTCTCCTTGGTACCCATAGGTATGAGTGCCTCGAAGTCAGTATTAATACCTTCCATAAGCCAATAGTTGCGATCATCGGGCGTTTGAAGTTGCCATTCGACATGCGTGACGTCCCTTGCCTTTTCTAAGTACTGGAGTTTCTCATTCTTAGTCCAGAACTCATCAAGGCGACCATAGTACAGTTCTCGCGTCTCGTGCGTACTGTTGCGTACCAGAAGTGTGATTGTTACTCCAACCTGGATACCAAAGACGTTGTGCTTGGTGCCTGACAGCTTAGGATTCTTCCGAACGTTACCGCCGAGGTCAAAGGTATAAATCCGCGTAAAGTCTTGCATTAGATGTTTCCGCATCCCGTCGAAGGCAATCTGCTCGAGGAAGGAATTATTGGAGACGAAGCAGATGATGCCATCGCGGCTGCCAAGGCGGTCAGTAGCCCAGCGGAAGAACTTCACGTACATGTCGTACAGCTTGGTCTGGAGCGTGGCTTTGGAGGCCGCGCCGTAGGTTTCGCGGATTCGCGCGTCTACACGCGGGTGTCGGCGGTTCTTGTTGTTGTCGTTTTCATTAGCCTGCCCAACATTGTAAGGCGGGTTGCCGATGATTACGCGGATAGGAGCCTGGTTCTGGCGGACGATGCGCTCCGTGTTTTGGGGTGAGAACATCGACTGCTGAAGAGCTTCCATGTTGAGGGTGTCGGCGAAGCAGAGGCCGTCGAAGGGCAGGTACTGGCCTGTACGCTCGAAGTATGCGTGCTCGATGTTCTGGGCGGCGATGTAGTAGGGTAGGAGCAGGATTTCGTTGGCGTGCAGTTCGCCCGTGTACTTCTGTTCCAGGTTAGAGTTGGAAATATGGCGCAGGATCTCCATGATGAACGTGCCCGTGCCGACGCAGGGGTCTATGATGTGGACGTCGGGCGAGTCGAGGGAAAGGCCGAACTCGCGGGAGAGGGCCTGCTGCACCGAGTTGACCATCCAGGAGACAATTTCCGCCGGGGTGTAGACGATGCCGTGTGTGTCGGCAGCACGCGTCGAGTACGCCTGGAAGAACTGCTCGTAAAGCGTGTTGAGAAGGGACTGCTTCTCCGAATAGTCGGTGATGGTACGGGCGGCGCGCTCGATGGCTATGTAGAAGAAGTCGAGGCGCTTGAGGAACTGGTCGCGGCTGAACGAACGCGAGGTGAGGGCGGCCACCATGCGCTCCAACTCGACGGCGATGACATTGCGGCGCACGAAGTCTGGGTTGTCGAAGATGGAGCGGAAGATACGCTCGGTGAGGATGTGCTGCTTGAGCATATCCTCCACTTCGTCCTGGGTCGTGGCGGGATTGAGGGCTTCCTGGCAGAGCAGGAGAAACGATTGCAGTGCGTCCCGGAAGAGGCGGTTATCGCGTTTGGCTTCGTCTATGATATCAGTGAGGGAGGCTGCAAGCTCAGGAATACGGTCGCGGAACTCGGCAACCGCTTTGTGGAACTCATCGATCTGGGGTTCGGTGTAAGTGAGAAATATTTCCAGGAGGCGCTGGAGGTTGGCAGGCTCAGTGATGGTGTCGTCAAAGACCGGGACACCGTTCTGATACAAGACGGCGCGCCTTGTGTCTTCAAAGAGGGTGTTCTTGAGCGGGTAGCCGTCGGCAATCTTCTTGGCTATCTCGGTGCTGAGGTCGTCCTTGGTATCCTTAGCTTCCCAGATGCCCCTGGTGAACTTGAGGTTGTCACGGATGAGGCCGTCTACGCGGATAGTGCGCTTAC
>JALZHG010000066.1 GCA_030914045.1 Chloroflexota bacterium
TTGTTAGTCCAGTGGACTAACAAAGTCTAGCATGGGTTCGGGAGGTTGTCAATAGGCTCGACATGAGGCATTTCAAACAGCTATGGGAAGGGGAAAGGCGCTGTCCAGGTTCATAGTCACTGTAGGGGCAGGTCCCCGTGCCTGCCCTGGTGCTAATCTCCAACGAGGGCAGGCACGGGGGCCTGCCCCTACAACCTCTATCTTCAAGGTTCTGAAATATGTTCCTACAGGATACAGGAGGGTGTAGGCAAGCGAAGTTAGAAATGCGAAAGGGACAACTTCGCGCTGCCCCTTTGCAACAAGTAAACTTCCCCAGTTAGAAATCATCGGCCATGTACGGGATAGGTTGTCCGGGAGGGTAGAGCACTGCTTGCATGCCTGCTAGGTCGGACTCTCTACTCACCTTGATCTGGCCGATGGAAGCCGCACGGACGGGGCTGGCGTAGCCGCCGTAGAGTTGGGCGAGTGCCCTGGCGTCAACCTCCACCCCTGCCTCTGCATCATCGCTCATGCGCTCGACGCTGGCTCTGCCGTCTCGCACGCTGACGTGGTAGGCACCGCTATTGGCCGGCAGCATTTCATCGGTGAGGCTGAACGTGAACGCACCCTCGGCTTCGGGTGCGAAGGCGCGCTGGCGGAAAGCGCCCTCCACGTCCAGCAAGCGCAGCATGTAGCCTGAGTGGACTTTCACTTCGGCTTCCCTGGGGTCGGGTATCTGCGACGCAAAGGCCTCATCTATGGGTGCCCAGAAGACGGCCTTCTGCGCCTGCGAGTCGTGGTTGTAGATAAAGCCGTAAATCGCCTCCCGTGCGGAGCGGTCCAGTGCCTGCATCTCGTGGATGACCAGGTCGCGCACCCAGTCGCCCTTATCATCCAGGTGGTAAATGATGTAGCCCGCAGGGCGGCCGTCCGGGTCGTAGTAGATATAGCCGGGGGCAGGTTGGTCCTTGTGGGTCAGCTTGTGCAGCCACCAGGTGCGGGTGCGGGCCACGGTTCCCAGGTTGCGTTGCGCCCAGGGGGTGTAGATAGAGTTGAGTTTCTCCAGGTCTCCGCCCTCTCTCCCGTTCGTGTCCGCTTTGATCTGCTCGAAATCTATGGGCACGAACCTGCCTCGTTCGGCCGCTTTGCGCCACTGCCGGAACTGCTCGAACTTGACTGAGTATTGAGCCGCATCGTGCGCCAATTCATATCCAAACGAACGGTAGAAGGGGAAGTAGAAGGGGTAGAGGGCGGTGAGCGCTACGCCAAGCTCGCGTTGCTCGTTGAACATGCCCTCGAACATCCGGCGGATGTAACCCTTGCGGCGATGCTCCGGTGGGCTGGCAACGGCGCTGATGAGGGCGGTAGGTATGGGGTTATTGCCCCTGAAGTAGAGCGCCCCATTGTCGATTATCAGCATCCCACACAGCAATCTACCCTCGTCATCGTACAGGCCCCTGGAGTTCTGTTCGGTAAGGGGGCTGAGAGACATAGAGAAGTCCATGTGCTCTCGCGAAATGTTGAACGCCATGCGCACCATCTCGCGGTAGGTAGCCAGTTCTTGCTCCCCGGCAACGGGTTTGTACTGCATAAGAAAGTATCCTTTCTGACGTTGTAGCGTAGTTGCGTTAGCTGAGTATGGCCGGTAGCTCCTGTTGGACCGGGCGACCCGTCACCTCTATCCTGCCATCACCGATGTAGACGTTCACCTCGCTACGTATGCCGAACTCCGGCAGGTATATCCCCGGCTCCACGGAGCAAAGGGTATGGGGCAGGAGTTGGCGCGTGTCATGGGTCTCGAAGTTGTCCAGGTTCGCGCCGGGGCCGTGCAGGTCTACCCCGATGTTGTGCCCCGTGCGGTGGATGTAGTATTCGCCGTAACCGCGCTCGGTGATATAGGCACGGGCCACATCGTCCACCTGCCAGCCCTCCAGGGTCGTACCCGCGCGCACGTGCCGATCGATGAACTCAATGGCTGCGTCGCGCGCCCCACGCACAATATCAAACACCTCCCGGTATCTTCCCGGCACGATTGAGCCAACCACCCCGACCCAGGTGTAGTCGGCGTATATGGCCCCCAGCTCCGGCAGCTTGCCCCACCAGTCTATCAGCAACAGGTCGCCTTCGCGCAATGGTAGGGAACGCTCAGCGGTGGGAGCGTAATGGGGGTTGCTGGCGTTTGGACCTACCGCCACGTCCGGCCCGTGGTCCAGGAACAGGTAGTGCTGCTCGTAAAGGCCAAGCATGTGCTGCTGCACATCGTACTCGGTCAAAGTGTGTCCCGCGGACACAGAATTGCGAATGTAATCCAGGGTGGACGCGTGAATCTCCGCCAACCTACGCTCGGCTTCGAGGTGGGTGGCGAACGCATGCTCAGACAAAGGTGCCTCGAACGCCTGCACCAGGTCGGCGGAACTGACCACCGTCTTGCCCATGCCCCGCAGGTACTCCACCGTACCCGCGTCCACCCGCGACACAACGGGTAGCTCAGCCAGCGGCGAGTACTCCATTGCGATGGTCGTGCGACCCTCCAACATCCGCGCCAGGCCCTCGGCCAGTTCCTGCCTGCTGCGGTAAAGGTGTTTGCGGCCCGGCAAAGCATCCAGGTTGCCAGCCTCCAAGGCGCTCACCAGGCGAGACGGCTCGCCCTCGGCAGGTAGCCAGTAGTACCAGCGCCGGGTGAAAAGCTGCGCGGTAGAGAGGCCCAGCACTCTGTAGGCTATCGGATTGGAGAGGCGAAAATCGTAGAATAGCCAGCCATCGAGTCCACGGCTGCGTAGCGCCTGTTGTAGCTCTCCCAAACGATCAGAATCCATGTATCACACTCCAACAGTAGATTTGGGCGTGGGGCGTTTTCCCGCGCCTGGACTTATAGCGGGCTAGCTGCCGCCACGGGCACGGCACGCGTGACCTTGAGCAGGTCGGCAGCAGCCAGACTAAGGTTGACCCCGCGCTGCCCGCCGCTGACGTATACCCGGTCGAGTTGCAGAACGCTGTCGTCTATAAAGACGCGGAAGCCCTTTTGCAGGAGGGCCAGCGGGGAAATGCCGCCCACAAGCAGGCCGGTGAGGCTCTCCGCTTCCCGCTGAGTCGCCATGCGCAACCGCTTCTCCCCCACTCCCGGCTGCTGCGCCAACAGCTTGAGGTCCAACTCGGCATTGGCGGGCACCATGACAAGCAAGGGGCGGCCACTGCCACTCTCAGACAGCACCAGCGTCTTGAAGACCTGGGTGGGGGCAGCATCGACAATCCGCGCCACTTCATCCGCCGAATGGACTTCGGGTGAGTAGTAGTGGACCTGGTACGCCACGTGGTGGGCGTCCAGCACCCGCATGGCGTTGGTCTTGGGGCCTTTGGTGGCTGGTTTCATCAAGGTGTCTGCTTTGTTCCCCAAACCCTGAGGGGTCTGACTTCCTCAAAGCCGAGAGCCTGCATTGCTACAAGATCATCTCCCGCCTCGTAACCAACAAGGGGCAAGCCGGGAAAGCTAGCCATTACCCCCGCCACACAGCAGACTCTGAACTGTTCAGCTTCATGTGCCGGGAGAAATATGTTCGAGATGCCCACCACTTCCCCGGTGCGGTTGCCAATCGCACCTGCGACAATACTTTGGTTCTCGTAAACCGCTATGAAGGCCACGTTCTCATCTGCTAACAGGGCAGGTGGGAATATACGCCCTTGCTCCCCTTCCGGCTCGGCGGAGTCACCACTCCAAGCCCGCTCCCATAGGGTAAGATCGGTCACGCTGCTAATCTTGACCAAACGCTGCCCGGCATATCTAAGGTCGGGGTCTAGTGGCGAGGCTTCCTTATAGAGCCAGGCAGCCTCGAACAGTAGCTCAAATCCCAATGCGGACAGGTCCAACGCACAAAAGCTGTCCTTCACCGCCCACGCACTGGGTATCTGCGCTTCGAGCAGTTCGCGAACGTACTCAAGCTGTGTGGCAGACTCTCCAGGGCCGCCAAGCGTGACAGCATTCGGGTAGAAGGGAGGTGTTGTCTGCCAGTTTAGCCATATGCCCTGCCGGAATTCGCCAGGTTTGCCGTGAGCGCGGCAGACCGTATCACACCACACCGCGTTATTGTGTGCGGCCTGCATTGCGCGTTCCCGATGCATCGTTAGCCCAGGCTTCAGGCCAGTATTCATCCAAATACCTGCTTCCAAAGCCGCCGTGCCACCCGGTCGCGCTCCTCATCTTCGGGGTCGGGCCTGTAGAAGCCGAAGGGCTGCTCGCCAGGGGTTCCGCCATCGGCTTCCGGACCTTCCGTTTCCCTGCCGCTTGCCGTCAGGTTCTGGCCGTTCTGCTTCTTAGGCTTGCCCCGTAGAAAGCCCTCGAAAGGCCGCCGCTCACCTGAGCTATCCCCGCTGTTCTTAGCACACATAGCCCGCATGCTGGTTCTCCGTTCTTATAACCCAACCTGTGGACCGCTGACGCTCCCGCGACGAAATAGGGCAGCCCTGGCGACACTGGTCCTACACTCGATTATACCACCGGGCTATTGCGCTAAGTAGCTAAGTCCATGCAAGATAGAGAGGACACTGGTCCCCGATGTCGTCAGGGACAGCGCGTGCCCATGGCGGCTGCCGTCGAGAAGCATACTTATAGGAGCTTCCTTCGGGACTCATCGTTTTCAGATCAGCCGCTACTTCTGTAATGTCGTCAGTACCAGGCCGTCGCCCACCCCGACTCTCATCGGGAGGCGTAGGGTCGCGCAACATCCGGTTCTACACTGTGGTACAATCAGCGTAAGCAGCCACGGCCGTAGTACACGTGTACTGTGCTACTGCGGGCATGCAGTGTGCCGTTCGCGCACGTAGAGCAACTCGTCGATGTAGCACTCCACTTGACCCCACATGGGATAGGCGGGCACCGTATGGACGTGGAACAGTTCTCACAGTACGTGGCCTGGTTCACATACATCCTGATATTCGCTCGCACCGCCACTCGGGCCGTGCGCCGTCCCCTACGCGCCAACATCGATATCGCCCTCCTCTTCACCGCCACGACGGGCATTATCGCTTTGAGCGTGGTCGGCAGACTGCGTCTGCTGCCTACCACGGGCTGGTGGCCCACCGTATCGCTCATAATCACGCTCACCCTCTTGCTGGCACTACCTTATCTGCTGCTACGGCTTGTGGACGATTTCTCGAATGTCCCTACCTGGCTAATGCGCGGTGCGGAAGTAATACTTGGTTTGACAGTTATCACTATCGTGGTCTTGTCAGGTCGCATGCCAGTGTGGCTGCTCTCAACTCTGCTTCTATACAGTGCGGGCCTGCTGGTCTACAGCACCGTGGCTTTCTGGCGAGAGTCGCGAAAGTCCACGGGCGTAACGAGGCGCAGACTCGTTGCCGTAGCGTGGGGGTCTATCTTCCTCGGCACCCTCTTTACGCTCTTTGTGTTCAGTGTGGCGCTGCCGCAGTATGCCATAGTGTGGAGGCTGCTCACGGACGCGACCTCACTCCTGTCGGGCCTCAGTTACTTCCTGGGTTTCGCACCTCCCGTGACCCTGCGCCGGGCCTGGCAGGAGCCGGAGTTAAGGGCCTTCCTGGGGCGCGCCGCCAGCCTCCCCCGCCTGCCCGACACCGCCTCGATCCTGAGGGAGCTTGAGAAGGGGACGCGTAGCTCCGTGGGCGCGCCACATGCCAGCATCGGCCTCTGGGACCCCGAGCACCAAGTGCTACGCTTCGGGATCGACGGCAACGTGATGGAGATAAAATTGAGTGAAGAGTCCATCGCGGGTAGGGCCTTCTTGACCCAGCGACCGGCCTTCACCGACAACATCGAGAGAGATATACCTTCGGCTGCTCCTCTCGCGCTAAAGTACGGGGCGCGGGCTTTGCTGGCCGCGCCCATCACGGCGGGTGACAGGCGGCTGGGAGTGCTGGTGGCCTACGCGCCACGCGCCCCTATCTTTGCCGACGAGGACCTGGAGCTTGTGAAGTTGCTGGCGGACCAGGCGGCGGTGGTGCTGGAAAGCCGCGCGCTCATTGACGAGGCGGCGCGGGTGCAGGCGCGGGAGGAAGTGGCGCGGTTGAAGGAGGACTTCCTTTCGGCGGCGGCCCACGACCTAAAGACGCCGCTGACCGTGCTGGTGGCCCAGGCGCAGTTCCTGGAGCGGCGGGCCAGCCGCAACCCCGAAGCCCCAGCCGACCCGAAGGGCATCCAGCGCATCGTGCAGGAGACTCAACGCCTGCGCGACCTCGTCCTGGAACTGCTGGACGCCTCGCGGGCCGAGCAGGGCATGCTCGTGGGCCACGTTGAGGAGGTAGATCTGGTTGGCATATCACGCGAGGTCTGCGCCCGCCACGCCACGGAGCGCCACCCCTGCACGGTAGAGGCCGAAGGGCGGGTCACGGGGCGCTATGACGAGGTACGCATCACGCAGCTGCTGGAGAACCTGGTGGAAAACGCGGTCAAGTACAGTCCCGACGGCGGCTCGGTGCTCGTGCGGGTGTGGCGCGAAGGCGAGCGCAACTATATCTCCGTCACAGACCAGGGGATAGGCATCCCCGGTGCCGACATACCTCGCCTTTTCGAGCGGTTCCACCGGGGCACCAACGTCAACGACCGGAAGTTCTCGGGAATGGGCCTCGGACTGTTCATCTGCCGGGGCATAGCCGAGCAACACGGGGGCCGCATCTCGGCCACCAGCGAGCCGGGTAAAGGCAGCACTTTCCAGGTCGTCCTGCCTGTTGAGCCGCCACCTGGCAGGGAGGACAGCAGGACAAAGGGTGTGGACAACCTGGCACGGGAGCAATTTGCAGGGCAGACTACGACCAGCGGTGATAGGGTGGCGTCACACGCACCCCTGGTTATGTCCGATGGAGGAACGCATGCCGGAACGCGGCCCAATCCTGGTCATTGACGACGAGCCGGAGATCCTGACCACCGTAGCCACTATCCTGGAGTTCGAAGGCTACGAGGTAGAGCAGGCAGCCAACGGGGCGGAAGGACTGGACTGCATCGAGCGCAACCGCCCAAGCCTGGTGCTGCTCGATATGCGCATGCCGGTGCTCAACGGCTGGGACTTCGCGCGCATCCTGAAGGAGAAGGGCGTGGAGATACCGGTGGTCGTGATGACCGCCGCCCAGGACGCCCGCCGGTGGGCGCAGGAGGTAGGGGCCAGCGGCTACATCGCCAAGCCTTTCGACGTGGAGGACCTGCTTACGACCGTAGGCTCGCTGGTCGGCGCATAGAGATTGCCAAGTATATGCCGTAGGGGCAGGCCCCTGTGCCTGCCCTTGTAGGATATTAGCACCAGGGCAGGCACGGGGACCTGCCCCTACAGAGTATTATTCCGGCAAGCCTTCGGTGGGTCTAATTGAGCTTTAACTTCGTGCGGATGGTACCTGCCCGCTCGCTCTTGATCACCACCTCCACCTCTTCACCCTCAGCCCCGCGCACGACCCACTCCAGCCTCTTCTCGTTGTCGGTGACTTCGCGCGACGAGAACCAGCCCGCGTAGAGCTTGTTGCTGCGCCCTTCCAGTTGGCCTATCTCTTCCTCTTGTTTGCCCAGGACTAGCTTGCCGCCCTCCGGCAGGACGATGCGCGCCTCTATGGGCCGGACGATCTTGCGCTCCTGGGCCTTGCGGCTCGTGTAGGTCGGCAGGAAGCCCTTGTTGGCGACTACTACGCTCACCTTGTACACGCCCTCGGCTTGCTTCTCGACCGCGCTCTTGCGGAACTCCAGACGGGGCGACATAAGGGCGTGCGCCAGCGTGAACTGGCAGTGCTTCTCGCAGATTTCCGGGAGATACTGCGGCGGCACGTTGGTCCAGTAGTTCTTAGTGTCCCAGCCGCCGATTTCCACCTTGCCAAGCTGCGGGTGCTCGAACTCGCGCCAGGGGATGAAGGCCTTGCCCCCTAACTCCTTGTCGTTCCACTCCATCAGCTTGAGGTCGTCCTCCTCGGAGTGGTGCTTTATCCAGCCTATCCAGTCGGTCACTTCCAGTCCAGCCACCTTAGGCGGATCCCAAAGTTCGGTGGTGAAGCCGAACCAGCCAAAATAGTCGTAGGCGTAGTCGTCCATAGCGCCGTGCATCGGCTCCTTGGGATCGTACGCGAAGCCGTGGAACACCGACACGCAGGGGTAGCCGGTAAGCTCCGTGCCCCTCTCCCCTATCAGCTTGTAGATGTCCAGATCGTGCGTGTTGAAGTAGTCGTCGGAGTGCGTAGAATAGGGTCGTAGAA
The DNA here is from genome assembly GCA_030914045.1 of Chloroflexota bacterium. Classification (GTDB taxonomy): domain Bacteria; phylum Chloroflexota; class Chloroflexia; order QHBQ01; family JADMIH01; genus JADMIH01. The sequence goes on from JALZHG010000066.1 coordinate 8,176, forward strand.
TCACGCCGGAGTAGGTGTGATAGGAGAGAAAGCCGTTGATGTTGCGGTGGGCGGACCAGAACTCGGCCTCGGCCCGGGTCTCTGGCTCGGAGAAGGGGTAGTCTCCCGCGCCGCGTTGCACCCCCTCGGGTGCCCAGTCGTAAGGGTAGTTGCGGTTAAGGTCGAGACCCTCGCGGGGCGGTGCCATCTTTATCGAGTGCCCATCCCAGTCGTTGATGATGCCCTCGCTGACCAGGTGGTAGTACGTGCCGCCGATCTCGTCTGGGGCGCGACGGACCATTATCCTGGGGTCCTTGTCCGAAGCGCGCCAGGCACCGTTGGGGTCCGCGATGCGCATCTGCAATATCTTGCCGTCGCCGTCCACGTCGTCCATGTAGAGGCCCTCGCGGTCCTCTGTGAAGGGGTATCGGCGCGTGGAGGAACGCATCCAGTGGGGCGTGGTGAGGTACTTCTCCGAGCCGTCAACCGTGATGCGAGGCAGCACGTACAGGACATGCTCGTCCAGCAAGGTCGTCACGCGCGGGTCTTTGCCGTAGTTGTCCAGGTGGTGCGCGATGGTATACAGCGCCACCGCCGAGCCTGTGACCTCGCCCGCGTGAGTGTTGGCGTCAATCCAGTAGGCGGGCTTCTCAAGGTCGGTCCCGGTGGCGCGGTTGGTGAGGATAGCAAGCAGCATGTCGCGCCCCTCGTAAGACTTGCCAATCACGGACACCGTGATGAGGTCGGGGTATTCGGCGGCGCAGGCTTGCAGAAAGTCCTTTATCTCGGCGTAGGTATAGTAGTGAGAGAAATCTAACTGGGGCATATGGGGAGGCGTCCTTTCTGGGGAGTGTTAGCCCCCAGTATACATCCTCCGTTGCGCTGGCAACAGCACAGGTCCGCTGGTTGGGACGACAATAGACGCCGGGCGTCTGTAATCGCCCCCGATATAGCCCATGCACCCGCCTCACATGGCTCTTACGCATGTTGATGGTGTAATTCGCGAATTTTCGGTTATACTACCATGATGTTGGCCTCACAGGCCCGCACACGAGCAAACGGCTACGCACTACCCTGTTCCGCAACCAGGTAGCCTATGATGGGGTGGCTCTTGCGCTACCTCCCGCACGCACCCGGCACTGGTATGGAGCAGCCGGGTGCGGAGTGCGAGCCTGGCGGGCCGAGGAGCTTTCGTTCTTGAACCAGCGCGGTGAAGAAGTGCAACACACACCTCCAGGTAAAAACGGCAAGGGAGCACCCACAGGACGCGTCACAGCGCCTCTCAGCGCCCCTGGGGGCAAGCAGGGTGCCACTCATCGCGTGCCCGTGGGTGGCGGTGTGCGCGGCAGAGCCGTGCTGGCAGACCGTAGGGCGGTCAGGCTGCACACGGAGATGCACAGACGGCGGATGAGGCTCGTCATGGTGCTGGCGGGGCTGCTGGTGGCCTTTGCGGGGGTGGCGGTGGTAGGAGTGTTCGTCGTAGGTGGGGGGGTCATCTCGACAGTCACGGGCGAAGTGGGAGGCATATTCGAGACCCCGGTCCCTCAGCTTCCCCGCCTCACGTCTGGGCCTGACATGCCCGAGGGCACACCCCCGGCTATCACCTACCCCGACTGGGACAAGAAAGAGCCTGTCAACATCCTCCTGATCGGCCTGGACGAGCGTGAAGGGGTAGAAGACATCCGCACGGACACGCAGATCATCGTGCACATAGACCCCACCGCTAAGACCGCCGCCCTCGTATCGCTCCCCCGCGACCTGTGGGTGGAGATACCAGGGCACGGGGAGGACCGCATAAACGCGGCCTACAAGATCGGTGAGAAGGAAAGGAAGGGAAGCGGCCCCGCCCTCGCCAAGGCTACCGTCCGCGAGAACCTCGGCATACCTATCCACTACTACGCTACGGTCAACTTCCAGGGCTTCGAGCAGGTGATAGACACCATACAGGGCATCACCATCGACGTGCAGCGACCGCTGGTGGACAACCAGTTCCCGTTCCAGGAGTTCGGGGCCACCCGAGTGTACATACCCGCAGGGCTGCAACATATGGACGGGCGCACCGCCCTCCAGTACGCACGTTCCAGGCACGCTGACAGCGACATCGGCCGCAACGCTCGGCAACAACAGGTGCTGCTGGCGATAAAGGAACAGGGCTTGAGCCTCAACCTGCTGGCCCACATCACGGAACTGGCCGAGGAGCTTGGCGATGCAGTGCGCACCGACCTATTGCCTTTGCAGATAGGCTCGCTGGCGCAGCTATCGCGGAGCATAGATGCCGACTCTATACAGACGGTAGTAATATCGGGGAACATGATACGCGAGACCACCCTGCCGAGCGGCGCTAGCGTGCTTATGCCCCGGTGGGACCTGATAAGGCCCGCAATTACGCAGGCGTTCTCCGACCCGCGCCTGGGAGAGGAAGCGGCCCGCCTATCGGTAAAGAACGGCACCTGGACGGCAGGGCTGGCCCGCGAGGTAAGGGATGAGCTTGCGGAGCTAGGCGTTTACGTGGCCGACCTGTCGAACGCTGAGGACAGGGGCCAGCACCCCGTCACTACGGTCACCGACTTCACGGGCGGGCAGAAGCCGTACACCCTGGAAACGGTCGTCACCCTGCTGGGGATGTCCCTGGACGATGTGAAAGAAGCCCCGGAGTCGCAAGCCCCAGTAGCCGCTGATGGCAGCCCGGTGGACATACTTATTGTTGTTGGAGATGACCGCATAGAGGAATAGCCTCTATTCCTCTACGTCGAGCAGCAAAAACCGCCCCAATTGGGGCGGTTTTGTTTTACCGTCATGTGCCTTGAGGGTTGCCCTTAGCCTATCGCTAGGTCGCCTACTGCCTGGTGGGGGTTCTGGATGTGGTGGCGCAGGTACTCAGCGATGGGCAGGGGCCGCCAACGGTCTCCTTCGCCACTGGTGTTCAATTGATACACGCCCAGGTCGAGCAGGTACCTCTCCAGCGGGCCGCGCTCCCATCGGTAGTTCCACTCGATCATCGTGAACAGTGGGAACCAGGTGTAGCCGAGCACGGGTACCGCCCGCTCTCGCAACTCCTTGATCATCCGCAACGAATTGTTGAGCCAGGCGATACGGTCTTCCTCGGCGTCGCGGGCGCTGGTCTCGGTTATCATGACCGGCACGCCGTAGCGCATGTAGAAGTCCTCCACCATCGAGCCGAAGCCCGATCCGTCGTGCTCCACGGTTCGCGAGAGCACGTGGCCTTGCTCGTCCAGGTATAGCTCCTGGGTGGACCACTGCGGGTAGAAGTTGAGGCCCATAACGTCCACCGGGATGGGCCGTCGGGCCAGCCACTCGAGATCGCGGGTGCGAGCGCCACTGTGCATCAGCCACGACCAAAGCGGGTGTTCGGGCGTGATCTTACCGGTAATCAGGTCGAAGGAGAGGAAGCCCTTGAGCCGGTTCTGCTCGGCCAGCCACTCCACGTCGGGGTGGCCCGCCCGGCATATGCCCGCCGCCTCTACGTGCACCATCTGGGCTTCGGGCTGCACCGATTTGATGGCGTTGACGGTCGAGACGATGCCTTTCGCTAGTTGCACGAACATCTTGACGTAGCCCCGGTCGCCCTTCATGTAGGGGGGCCAGGCACCCTGCATGCCCGAGAGCAGCGAATTGACCAGGGGTTCGTTGCAGGGGGTGTACCAGCGCACCAGGTGGCGGTAGCGCTCGGCGAAGGCGGCGGCATACCGGGACACGCAGGTGTGGTACTCCTCGTTGGCGAACTCGCGCCGCAGCCAGTAGGGGCAGCCGTAATGCACCAGGTCGACGATGGGGGTAATGCCCAGCTCTTCGATCATATAAGGCAGCACCTCGTCGGTCCAGCGCCAGTCGTACTCGTCGGGGAGCGGCTCGACACGGTACCAGGGCACGCCCCAACGCATCACCTTTATCCCCAGGTCTTTAGCAAGCGCGAGGTCTTCCCGCCAGTGCTTGTAATGGCCCATGAGCTGGTACTCATCGAGTGCCCTATGCCCACGCTTGGTCTGGGGTATAAACGAGTCTTCGATGCCGCTAGCCCATACGAAATCAGCGGCCTTCGGTCCTAGATGCATAGTGTCCATTTCGCTTCTACAGCCTTTCGCATCGTCGCGCAACGCACTCGTCATTGAGGCATATTCGTGACGCGCTCTAAAAAGCAAGCACAACCGCACCCGCTCTATAGGAGCACGCGTACAGGGACACAGCCAGATAGTTTTCCACAATCTGCCGCCCTCTAATCCCATTCTATTATTGTATTACTGCCGCTGTCAAGCAGGCCAACCGTTACTAAGGTACTGAGTATGGGAGGTCATTTTGGCGGATGGCACCCGTTGTCCGGGCTGGGCAAGCATTGTGCCTACTAAAGGTAATACGAACCATTATAACAGCGGTTGCAAGGGCAGCATGCCCTCCTCTGTAACGCACTCGAAAGTAATGGACCAAGGGGAAGAAGATCCTCCCGTGTCATTCTGAACGCAGTGAAGAATCAGGTGGCTAGGGATGCCGTTGAATTGCGAGGACTAGGCCCGCCCCCGTCATTTCGAACGCAGTGAGAAATCTCGTCCTACACCAGCATGTTTCTTCTTTCTCATGGTAGGTATGGCTAAGAGAAAGGGGTTACTCGGGTGTAGAGGGACGAGATTTCTCACTGCGTTCGAAATGACAAGGTGAGGGTTGGTCCCACAGTGGCTGCTTGAGCAAGGCCCTGCCACTCTTACTCGTCCACTTCCTCGATGGTGAGCCTCACCAGGTCGAAGCGGGGCACGTTCAGCAGGTGGCCCGCTTCGAGGTGGGCGCTGGTAAGGTACACTTTGCGTCCGTTGGCGTCCACGCGTAGCTTGCGGTTGCGGGGCAGGCGCACTACCCGCAGGTACAGCGACACAAGCTCACGATTGCCCACGCGCTCGCACAGAAAGAGGTCGAGCGAGAGCTTGTTGTCACCCTCCTTGCGGCTGCTCGCCACCTGCCAGCAGTCCGCCGAGGCAGCCCTGCCCGTGGGCCAGTCTACCACCACCTGCCCGCTGGCTATGAGAGCCGCCGAGGGCGTCACCTGCGGCCAGCCGTGCTCGCTGTCGGTGCGGCCCCACAGCGGCATGCCCCGGCGGTAGTCGCCCCTGCGCGAGAAGAATTCGTTGTAGTACCAGCGGGTGTGCAGCAACTGCTCCGATTGCTTCAGACCCTCCGCCTCCTGGATTACCCAGCGCCCGTCGAGCGCCCACTTGAGCGACTCGGCCCCGGCCTGGATGCAGACGTCGTCCTCCGCGTACAGGCCGAATAACAGCAGCCCTGGCGCGCTGGTCACCGGGTCGAGATGCTGGTTCTCCGGCGACACAATGGTCGCACCAAAGGTGGAGATGTTCTGGCGGGCCGCGTCGGTGTCGGGCGCGAACGTCTTGATAGGATAGACGAAGGTGTAGCTGAGCAGGTTATCGGCGGCGATACGCGCGTCCTCGAGGTAGCGGCCGTCGTTGGAGGCCTCGTACATCAGGATGCAGGCTTCCAGGGCCGCGACAGCCGCCTCGCGGTCGGGCGTGGAAGCGTCCAGGGTGCCGCCGCCGAATTGCCCCTCCCGCACCAGCCCGGCCAGCGTGCCCTCGTAAGCAGCGATGGCGGCCTGGAGGTACCGTTCTCCCTCCGTTGGCTTCGTATCAGTCAGCAGGCGAGCGCAATCGCACAACAGCGACACTACTGACGCTGTGCCCGCGGGATAGGGATCCAGCGGCTCGCCTGTGCGCCTGTAGCGTGAAGCATACCCGCCAGAGGGTAGCGCGTGCGACACGAACCAGTCCGCGACACTGTAACCGGCGCGCTCCCACGTATTCGCAGCGTTTAGCAGTCTCTCGTCCGCTTGCCCGCTCAAGCGTGTGGTCCGGGCCGCCATCAATAGTTCCCTCGCTTCGACCGCAAGCCGGAGGGTGTCGAAGCTCTCGTCCTTGACGATGGTAAGGTTTTCGTAGTCCGAGTAGTCGCGGTAGCCGAAGGAGAAGCCATCTTTGTCGCACGCCGGATAGAGCAGCCCTTCGGGACTGAGGCCGTCGGTGGCCCAGCGGGTAAGCGCCTCCGAGGCACGACTTTTCAACTGGCGCAACTCGTCCCAGGAAAGGGGAGGGTCGGCGCTCTCGGAGGCATAAATGGCGTAGACATAGGCGACGGCCGCCATGCGCAGCGACTGTTCCACGAAGCCGAGCATGGCGGTGCCCGAACCTTCCGGCGACTCGTACTGGCCTCCCCCGATGTTCGGGTTGTGGAGGCGGGCGTTGAACCAGCGAACGTGCTGGGCTATCTGCCGCGAAAGGGGCGGGGAGGGTGGGGCCGCGCGCTTGTCGAGGTAGGCCCTGCGCCAGAGGAACCGCGCAGGTTCGCTGTACTTGTGCCGGATGCCGGGCGGGCGCAGCCACAGGTAGAGCGTCTTTTGCAGCACGTCGCCCGGCTGCCAGGTGGCGCTCGCGTTCTCACCCGGCCCGAAAGTGCTCTTGGCGATATACGTATCAGGGCCGCCGTCGCCACGGTGTCCGAACTCGGACTGCGGGTAGCGAAAGAACAGCCAGAGTCCGGCGCTCTCATCTGAGCCGTCCCGCATTGGCACTATACCGAGCGAGTAAAGCAGCTCCGGCACTGGCGAGGATGGAACCTCGTCCTCGGCAAAATAGCTCCAGGTCGCACCGGCTGCGCCGTAGTGGATCGCGGGTTGCGCGAGGCGGTCAGCGCGGAAGGCAAAGCCCCGGCTCGGTTGTGGGTGAGGAAACAGCCCTGTGCCGAAGGTATTACCCCCGTAGTGAATGCTCGGCAGGTCGAGGGCGGAAGATTCACCCGCTACTCCCGGCAGCGACACAGGGTGTACAATCGCCCCCGTAAAGGGGCCGTCCGCAAATTCCACCCGCCAGGAGAGCCGGAAGAGGCCCGCCTCCTCCAAACCGTGGGCGTGCAAGCGAAAGCGCACGGTGCCAGCCTGCTGAGAGACCTGGCCTTCTGCGTCGAGACCGTGCTCGGTAGGTGTAACGGTGTCCCAGCGGCCGGTTGCGGTGTGCTCGCCCTGTTGCAAGGCAAGAGGCTCCAGGACCGCGCGGGCCTCATCGCCGTTGCCCCCTTGTAGCACGATCCGCAAGCCACCTGCTACCTCTTCTCGGACCAGTCCCGGCATCTCTGCTGCGCGCTTCATGCGGCGGTGCACTCCTCCATGCAGCTATGGCTCACCCCTGTCAAGCAGGGGCGGCAGTAGGTAGTCGTAACCCCCGGACAACCAGCAAGACGCGCGCCAACACGCGGGTGGGCGACAGAAGCGGGGCACGAACAGTGCTGAACTTGCCCCTACGCCTATGAAGAAGGAGAGTGACGAGATTGGATAGTGCCGAGTGGGAAGAGAAAGAGGGCAGGCTTCGGACCTTGATGGACAGGCACGAGCTTGACGCGGTGGTGTTGAGCCGGTCCGCCAACGTGGCGTGGCTGAGTGGTGGGGGCCGCAGCTTCGTCAACATAGCGAGCGAGGGGGGCGTGGGTTCGCTCCTGGTGACACGGGACGCCCGCTATCTGCTCACCGACGTGATCGAGGCGGAACGTCTGCGCGACGAGGAGGGCTTCGGCGACGGCGGCTGGGAGCTAGTCGCGGAGGCCTGGCACGAGCTAAGACAGCGCCTGTCGGAACTCACGTCAGGGTTGCGCGTGGGCACCGATGGGCCGGGCACGGAGTTCCAGGACCTGGGCGGCGAGATCGCCCGGCTAAGGTGGCTGCTCACTCCCGCCGAAGTAGACCGCTTCCGCTCTCTGGGTGCTGAGGCAGGCGCGGCCATCGGTGAAGCCGCCGTCTCGATACGGCCTGGTATGAGCGAGTACGATATTGCAGGGCTGCTGGCGGAGGCTACATACGCCCACGGTGCCACACCCATCGTCACCCTGGTAGCGACAGACGAACGCATAAGGCTGCGCCGCCACCCGCTGCCCACTGACAAGGCGCTGGAACGCACGGCCATGCTGGTGCTGTGCGCGCGCAAGTACGGCCTGGTCGTGAGCGCAACACGTATAGTGCATTTTGGGGCGGTGCCGGATGACCTGAAGGCAAGAATGCACGCCGTCGCCACCGTAGATGCAGTGGCGGTGAGTGCCACGCAGCCCGGAGTGCCCGCCAACGCCATATTCGCGCGCATCCAGCAGGCATACGCCGAGGTAGGCCATCCTGGCGAGTGGAAGCATCACCACCAGGGAGGTCCGGCGGGTTACGAGGCACGTGAATACCTCGCCACACCCCATACCGACCACGCCGTAGAGGCGGTGCAGGCCTTCGCGTGGAACCCGAGCGTGCCTGGTGCCAAGTCGGAAGACACGTTCCTGGTGACGAGCACGGGGCAGGAGCTTCTTACGCCCTCCCCACTTTGGCCTCAGCAGCAAATCGAATTGGGCGGGCATGTCATGGAGCGGCCGGACATCTTGCAGCTATAAGCGCTGAGGCTGTTGTGTCCCAGGGACACACCTCCAGTACGTGACTGTGTCCCTGGGACACATTGCGAGGCCCGGCAGGCGCTACTAGACATGGACCTGAATAACCTCATGGAACGCCTGGGAGTGCGTATCAAGAGCCTGTTACGCACGCTCTTGATGGTGTGGGTTGTGTTAGCTATCCTCGTAGTCGGGGAGAGCCTGCAACCCCTTCGCGACCTGGACTCTTACTTACAGGAGCAGGAGGCCCTGAGGAACCTGCTCGTTGGCGTAACCATAGCTATGGCTGCCGCAGGGGCCCTCCTGCTGGCCCTATCGCAGTTCCTGCCGCGGCCGAGGTTGCCGCACGGCATGAGCGCAGAAGAATCGGAGGCACTTTCGCCTCCGGGAAAGTACGGCGAGACGAGAGGAGGGAGCACTGGACGATGGATCAGGTCGTTCGGCGCAGAGGCTAGCTTCGCCAACACTAAAGAGGCCTGGCGGCGCGGCTCGTGGAGACATAACCGACGCTGGCGCGTCTTGTTCTCCATGATGCTAGGCGCAATCCTGACGCTCTTCGGCACGTTCAGCCTGTTGATTGTCATCGGGCCGCCTGGGGTAAAGTTCCTCCTGGGTCTGTTGCTACTCTATGCAGTTGCGCGCACCGTCTGGGCGATGTGGCGAGCATAGGCAGATGAGCAGGGTAGTCGCCCTATACGACCCTAGAGCGGATGGTGCCCTGTAAAGTGTGTCCCAGGGACACACTGCGAGAAGGAAGCCACTATAACCCTGGACATTGGCTGGAAACGAGCAAAGCGAGTATGCTGTGGTGCCGCCTACCGTACGACGGTGTGAGCAACCATATTGCGCCTGGAGGAGATTTCATGAGGGAGAACGCTCTCAAGAGCAAGATGAGAAATGGCGAGTCTGTTTTCGGCTTGCTGTCGCCCAACTACGACTCAGGGATCGTGGAGATGCTAGGACTGCTGGGCTTCGACTTCTACATGCTCGACTGCGAGCACGGGGCAGGGGGGCCGCAACAGGCCGAGCAAGTGATACGCGCATGTGAAACGGTGGGCATAACACCCCTCGCCCGCATCCGCAGCGCCGACCCCAAGCTGGTGCTGCAATTCATGGACCTGGGCCTGATGGGCGTGATGATGCCCAGCGTCACCGACGCCGACGACGTGCGCAGGCTGGTGGAGGCGGTCAAGTATCCACCGTTGGGCAAGCGGGGTATCGCGCCGGTGCGAGCCAACGACTACCTGCTGGGACCGATGCAGCAGGAGGAATACCTGCGGTTCGCCAACGAGCAAACGCTCGTCCTCCCCCAGATCGAGACGATGGAGGCGGTGAACAACCTGGACAGCTTGCTGCATGTGGAAGGAGTGGACGGCTTCATAGTCGGCCCGCGCGACCTATCTCTCTCGATGGGCTTCACCGACGGCCCCGCCCACCCAGAGGTAAGGGAGATGGTGGACAGCCTCTTCGCGACCGTGCGGGCCGCCGGGCTGGTAGTGGGCACCACCGCCGCCACCGGCGAAGACGCGCGGTCGCTCGTGGACCGAGGTGCTAACATTGTCCTGGCTTCGATACACGGCCTGCTCAGAGTGGGTTCCGGTGCCTTCTTCAAAGCCGTCAGGGGCAGCTAATCGGGATTGTCTAAATGCCAAGACGCGCAGACGCCAAGGACCACGCCAAGAGTATAGACGTTTGGAGAGAACAAAAAGGACCAGGGTACCTGATGGCGTACCCTGGTCCTTTTCCTTGAGCCACAATCCTTAACCTTGGCACGTTCTCCGCGTCTCCGCGTCTTGGCGTTTAGCTTTGCTCGTTACGCCGCGCTGCCGTGCCGCTTCAATTGCTCCTTCAGGTCTTGCTTGGCTGCGTCCTCTGTGTAGTAGAAGCAGCTATCGGGCACTACCGGGGGTTGGCCGCCGGTCTGCTCCGCTTGCTTCTGGAGCATCTCGCGCATATCTCCGGTGAATGATAATGACCAATAATATTGCGTGATCTGGTCCGGCGTCTCCTTACGTCTCCACACGTGGCCCACCCACTCGCCTGCTTGTTCGCTGTGTACGACGTCTGCCATGATTATGACCCCCCTTGTGCTTAGTACGCTGTAGCTTCGAATTGATATCGTCAGGGCACTGGGTTGCGTGTCTCTGCATGCCCCGGCAGGAAGGCGTCGTTGCCGACCAGCAGTAAGCAACAATATAACGTGTGAGTAGGGTAGAAGTTAGGGGATGAGGGCTGACATGAGATATAAGTTTCACTTTTGGCTTGCTAGAAAATAGCTTTGCAAGCAGAAGGACCAGGAACGTAGCCTCGTCCCTGGTCCTTCCGGTCGCTCCATGAACTTCACAGAGCCCGGATTCGGTCCTTCCCGCTGTAGTAGCTTAGTTGGAAGCGCACTGCAACAGCGAACCGGCATCGGCGCAAATTGTGCGCATCCAGGTGCCGGAGTTCAGACACTGGCTGCGGTCTACGCCACCGTAGTGGTGTAGCGCGATGACGTTCCCGGTCGCCGGGTCGGTAATGGCCGAGCCGGAGGAACCACCCTCGCTGTCGCAGGCATAGCCTATCTGGCTGCCGGCGGCCGAGGTGCCATAGGTCGCGTTGATCGTATCTACGTTGCAACGTACCGTCTTCGCCCCGTCTTCCCAGTAGCCTACCTTCTTCTGGTTGCCGCCGGGGTGCTGCACAAACCAGATCGGGTCGCCCACCGCCACGGCCTTGGTGGTCGGGACCAACTCCCCATAGGTGGCCTCAGGGTTGCCCTGCAAGGTCAAGAGGGTGTAGTCGAGACCGCCACCCCCGCCCTTCTTGCGGCTGGCAGCGTCGCTGTTAGTCTTGAGGAGGGTGCCGCCCGCATAGGTGGTGCCGCTATTGATGGCGCCGGTGCAAGTGGCCCGCTGGTAGTCGAACGTCGCCTGCACGGTGTTCACCTCGGTCTGCGTGCTGAAGCAGTGATAGTTGGTGATCATGGTGTTGGCATTGGAGCCTCTTATCAGCTCGCCGGTGCACACATACTGGGAGTTGCCGCTGGTGAAGAGGAGTCGGGCAACCTGGGGCTCGACGCTGTCGGTCTCGGGGCGGCAGGCTACGTCTTCCCTGCCGTCCGTGCCGCAGAGCACTTCAGGCGTGGGGCCGCTGGGCTTGGCGTGCAAATCTACGTTGCCGTGTCCTACTCCGACGATCCGGTACCCGTAAGCGTTCGAGTTGCCCTGCGCGCTGCGAAGGTCCAGCCGGGCGGTGTCGCCCTTTACCGCAAAGGACCAGAAGTCGCCGTCGCCGTTCGGCCCTCGCCCCTCGTAGGTCCACGACTCGGTGCCATCGGCGCTGGACACAACCAGCGAGTCGCCCGCGGCAAGTTCAAAGTCCACGAAATGCACGCGGATGAACTTGGCGCCCGCTGAGCGAACGGTGTCGCGCACGCCGCGGCCGTAAGGGTGGGGGCTTTCGGCGCGATACTCGTGCACCTTACCGACTTCGAGGCGATGGTAAGTCGCCTCGCCCGCCGCCGCGGTGGCCTCCGTGGCGCGATAGCCGCCCGAAGATCCCAACGCCGCCACCAGGGCCAGCGCGGGTACTATCAACAATGCCAGACCTCTTTTCTTCATTCGGAAATCCTCCCTAATGTGATCCCCGCGTGCCTCCTCGTTGGCAAACAGGGTCCAATGTAACAGGCTGCCGGAGGATACGAGCCACAAGGCACGGGAATCTCAAGCACGGGCTTAGCAAAAGCCCACGAGCGAGACTCGCTCAAGCCGCGGGTATATGCGCCCCCTCGACAGTGGAGCAAGTTTACCACTTGAACTCCCATTTGTCCAGTGGGCGGCGACTGGTAGAACGCATCTCAACAGTGACAGCATAGAATATGAGCACATGGTCCCACCCTGTCATTTTGAACGGAGTGAGAAATCTCGTCCATCACCGGGATGGTTCCTCGTTCTTACGGTACCCTGTGGCTGTAGGAAAGGTGAGACTTGGGTGCTGAGGGACGAGATTTCTCACTTCGTTCGAAATGACAAAGGCGGACCTTAGCAGGGACGTTCGACAGTGTTGTTTTTCAGATACTTTCTAACATGGTCCGTTGCAGCGGACGGATGACCTCGCGGCCTGGACGATTGTTGCTACTTAGCTCCTGGCGTAGAATTGCGAGGAGTGTAGTGCGAAGAATTCTCATCCAGAAATGTGTCCTGTTCCTCAGCTATATTTAGCGTAGATTCTGAGCAAGGATGTGCATAACCCTATTGCATCCACTGTGGGGTATGGCCGTATGATACAAGTGCCGGCACTGCCGCCGGATAGCTATTGCGTACAACAGGCAGCAAGGCAACAGAATGGAGGCGTAGGCGCGATGGATAAGGTAAATATCGCCTTGAGCGACATAGTTGAGTACCAGAGCTTCAGACGCAACCCCGGTCCGGTGATAATGCGCGCCAGTGCAGGCAGGCCGATGCTCGTAATCAAGGGCCGCAAGAAGGTCGTCATGCTCGACGCGGCCGAGTACGAGTTGTTGGTGCAACGCGCCTCCACTAACGCCGATGTCGAGGAGAAGCGCACCGGCACCGACGGCTAGCCTCCTCCAGGACATGTCTTTAGCATCACCCTTTGGAGTAGAAAACTACTCTAAGTCCGAGCACTCGCACCGCCCCAGTTGCGCCTGGCAGCGCGACCGGAGTGGCAAAGTGAGTGCTGACAACGGGCTTGAACCATGCAAATACCCGCCGAAGCCTGGCAGCAGAAGCAGGGAAGCAGGCTCAGCCCACAGACAGCTACAGGAACTTGAGAGGTTGAGACACCGAATGAGGTAAACGTTCAGCATACAACGAGCGGAGGCGGCAACGTCAGACCCGCTCAACTGAACAGGTCGGGTGAAAAGAAAAGAACCCTACTACTGGCATAGTGGGTTCCGCTTCTTTCGCCTCAAGTGGACCTCTGGCAAGGGCCACGAGCATGTGTATTAGGTTCTGGATAAACCTAATATATCACTGTGCTCCTGCCTTGTCAAGAGGTAAGGAGCATTTCTTTATGTCGAAAAAGCCGGACGGTTTCGTCTTCGCCGGTTTTGATTCCCCCAGGTACACCCCCACCCCGGACCAGATCTTCGATGAGCTGCTGGCCCCCGGCCTGCTCACCGAGGCTGAGCTGCGGGTGCTGCTGTACATCGTGCGTCGCACCTTCGGCTGGAAGAAGGAACTGGACAACATCAGCCTGTCGCAGATCACCGGGGGCATAGTGAAGCGTGACGGCACCCGTCTCGACTTTGGGGCCGGGGTGGCGAAGTCCAGCGCGGTGCGGGCGATCAAGGGGCTGGTGGAGAAAGGCATCATCCTCTCGCGCCACAACTTCCGCGAGGACGGCGGCAGCGATGTGACCACCTTCGCCCTCCGCATGCGCGATCCTGAAGACCCGCCCTACGGCCACGGGACCGCCTCTACAAGCGCGCTAAATGAGGCCAAACACCCCCTGTATCGCAGTGAAACACGGGGGGGTTCTACTGTAGAACATGGGGGGTCTCACAGTGAAACGCCGGGGAGTTTTACCCCGAAACAGGCCGGGTCTCGCAACGGGACAGGGGCGGGTGACGGGGTGAAACAGGCCCCTGTCCGCACACGCGACACACAACATCCATCCATCCAAGAAACAGAAATACAACAGAGTGACGATTCGAATCGGCTATCTCAAAGAAAAAATGGTTTTGAGAAGAGCACTGATACCGCCACAGCTTATTCACCCTACATAGCTGCGGTGCTTACAGATTTCTCCGACGAGCTTGGCGACTCCAGCCACACAGTAGCCAACGTCACCCAGGCCCTCCGCCTTTGGGGCCAGTCGGGTGCAGACGAGTCCGACTTCGTGGAGATGCTTTACGAGGCCAAGCGCCGGACGCGCCTTTACCAGGGGAAGCAAGGGGCCAAGGGCATACAGAACAAGATCGCCTACTTCTTCACGGTGCTGCGCGACCTTGTGGAGGGGAAGCAGTAGAGAACTAAACGCCAAGACGCCAAGACGCCAAGGACCACGCCAAGTAGATTAAGGTTTGGAGAGAACAAAGAGGGAGGATGGTACACGTTACTGTACCATCCTCCTTTTTCTTGAACCAAACAATCCTTAACTTGGCGCGTCCTTGGCGTCTTGGCGTCTTGGCGTTTCCGGCTCTTCACCAGTTGCCGCTTCGGTGGCGGCTTCCTCCTGCTGTACTGCCTGGGATAGAGCCTGCTCCCACTCGTCCAGCTTGGCCTTGATTTCGGCTATCTGCGCTTTGAAGCTGGCGCGCTCGTCGGGGGGTATGGCGGTGATGCTGGTGCGGTTCAGCCAGTTGCGGAACTGCATGGCGGGCCGCCAGCGGAACATCGCCGCCTTACCGTCGTCGCGGCCCCCGCCCGTCTCGCTGACGCTATCCACCCGCACCACGATGTAGCCGGGCATGTCCTCGCGCTCTATCAACTCCGGCTCGCCATGACTTTCTCCCGACATAGGCTGGTCCAGCATGGAGAGCACTTCGTGCAGCTTGGCCCTGCCCGCCTGGTACATCTCCAGCAGGTCGGGCCGCTTGAGCAGGCGCACGCGGCGTGAGAGGTAGTTGTAATTGATGCCCAGTTTCTCGGCCAGCTTGCGCTGGGAGAGGCCGGTTATCTCCAGCAGGTACGCGAACTGCCGGGCTTCGTCCTCTATGTCGAGGTCTTCCCGTTGCAGGTTCTCTAGGGCGGTGATGATGGCAGCCTGCTCGGTGTCGAGGTGCATGATGCGCGCCGGGATGGTGGTAAGCCGCGCCATGCTGGCCGCCCGGTGCCTGCGCTCGCCCGCCACGATCTCGTAGCGGCTGCCTGTGGGGCGCACCACAATAGGCTCTATTACCCCGTGCTCGCGGATGCTGTCGGCAAGCTCCATCAGGGTCTCTATGTTGAAAGCCTGACGGGCCTGGCGCGGGTTCGGGTCGATCTCGTCTAGGCGAAGCTCTTTCACTTCCAGCGAGGCATCCGGCTCGGTACCCGCGTCCAGGGCCGCGCGCTCGAAGAAGGAGAGCAGCCCGCCTTTACTGTCGGTGCTCAGCACCTCGGCCATCGTGGGTCTTTTCTTGTTAGCTGGCATGGGCTATCTCCTTCTCTCTCATCGTGGCGGTCCTCGCCAGCACCTCGTCGGCCAGGGCGCGGAAATCGTCGGCGGACTGGCTCCTGGGGGCGAAGGCCAGCACCGGGGCGCGGTAGAGGGTGTCCTCGGTGACGCGCACCCGGCGGCGTATAGTGGCTTTGAGCACCCGGTCGCCGTAGGTGGCCCGCAGCAACTCCTCGGCCTCTTTGGTGATGTTGCTGGTGCCGGTCATGGTGAGCACGAAGCCGAGCACCCGCAGGTCGGGCCGCTTCAGCTTACGTTGCACCAGGCCTACAGCGGCCAGCATCCTCTTGGTGGCGCGGATGCTGCGGGGCTCGGCCTGTACCGGGATGAGCACCCAGTCGGCGGCCACCAGCGCGTTCACCGTTATCAGCCCCAGCGAGGGCGGGCAGTCGAGCAGGATGTAGTCGTAGCGCCGGGTGACTTCCGCCAGCGCGCTCTCCAGCACCCGCTCCCGGCCAATCTGCGGGGCCAGGTGCAGTTCGAGGTCGGCCATATCGAGCGTGCCGGGTACCAGGCTCAGTCGCTCAAGACCGCCCGGCGCGACCAACTTCGCCAGCGTGCCCTGCTCCTCGGCCAGCACGGTGTAGAGGGTAGGGTGCTGGTGCTTGTCCTCCAGGTCCACCTCTATACCCAACCCCGCCGAGAGGTCGGCCTGCGGGTCGAGGTCCACCAGCAGCACGCGATGCCCCTTTTCGGCGAGGGCCGCGCCCAGGTTGAGCACCGTGGAGGTCTTGCCGGTGCCGCCCTTGTGTTGGGCCACAGCGATGATCATGCCGCGCCCTCCTCCATGCCTGCGTCCTCCGCGTCCGGGGTGGGGTGCTCTCCATCCGCTGCTTTCTGCACCAGGCTGTTGTACGACTCGGCGTCCACAATCACGAAGCGGGTGCGGCCCTTGAGCAGCAACAGGGGCCTGCCCTCGGCGGCGCGGGCGAGCAGTGGGCCGGGGTTGCGCCGGAACACCTGGTACTCGACTATGTCGTTGATATCTACCTGGGCCATCTGACCTCCTGCGCGGGCCGCGAGACCTGCCTTCTCTGCTATCCGTAGCCGAAAACGGACTCTGGATTCCAGCGCAGTTATTGTAGCCAGTTGGGCCACACCGAAATAGGTTATGCACATGCCAGCCAACCACACGCAGCCTGTTCGTTGCCGTGTGTAGCTGTGCCCCACAAAGTACCCGGCCTCGCGCAAGGCTTGTACCACTCCCGCGTTAGAGGATGACCAAAGCCGTGCGCCACGATATACTAAGAAGTAGGGGCAGGCC
>JALZHG010000005.1 GCA_030914045.1 Chloroflexota bacterium
CACGCCCACTGAGACGGCGACTGAGACCAGCACGCCTACCGAGACGAACACGCCCACTGAGACGGCGACTGAGACCAGCACGCCTACCGAGACGAACACACCAACTCAGACGAACACGCCTACCGAGACGAACACGCCCACTGAGACCGCGACTGAGACCAGCACGCCTACCGAGACGAACACTGCGACCCAGACGAACACGGCCACCGAGACCAGTACTCCTACTGAAACCAATACGCCTACTATAACCAACACGCCGACAATCACGAACACGCCCACGCAAACGCCGACAGGTACCCTGACGGTGACGCCCAGCGCTACCTCCACGAGTACCAGCACCGGCACCAGCACCGGCACGAGCACTCACACGCCCACCGCGACAGTGTCGAGGACCAGCACCAGCACCAGCGTTAGCACCAGTACGAGCACGCATACACGCACTGTTACACCTTCGGGTACGACCGTAAGCAACCAGACGGTAACTGCAACGCCGACGGTCTGCACGATCAACTTCCCGGACAACAAGCCTACAGACACCTTCTACGAGTACATCCAGTGCCTGGCTTGCCGGGGCGTGATCAGCGGCTACCCCGATGGTATGTTCCACTCCGAGAGGAATATCTCACGTGGACAGATAGCCAAGGTGGTGGCTAACTCCGCCGGCTTCAACGAAGACCCAGGCGAGCAGATCTACTCTGACGTGCCGCCGAACTCTCCGTTCTACGCCTACATCAACAGGCTGACCAATAGGGGCATCGTGGGAGGCTATCCTTGCCCGCAGCGTCCGGGAGAACCGGGAGCGGTAGAGGGTGGCGGAGACGAGTGCAACCCTGAGAACCCCAGCCTCTACAAGCCCAATGAGAACGCCACACGCGGGCAGCTAGCAAAGATAGTGTCTAACGCCGCGGGCTTCTCGGAAGCAGTAAGTGGGCAGCACTACGCCGACGTACCGGCCAACGGACAGGGCAGCCAGTTCTATCCGTGGATCATGCGCCTGACCAACAGGGGCGTGATGGGTGGCTACCCGTGCGGCACCTCAGACCCGAGGAGCGGACCCTGCGACGACCAGAACAGGCCGTACTTCCGACCTGCGAACACCGTCACCAGGGGACAGGCGGCGAAGATCGTAGCTAATACCTTCTTCCCCGAGTGCCAGGCACAGGGCAATACGACCCCTGGCGAGCGGAAGTAGTAGTTCCGTAACCAGACCAGAAAGCACAGAGGCGCGGATACCCGCGCCTCTGTGCTTTTATATGGATTGAGGGGTCTAGACCGAGCCTGCCAACACTCCCCGCCGCCCGGCGACTCCCCAAACTACGTGCTAATGCTCATAGCAGTAGCATAACTACTCGATTTACGACTCCCCTATCACGGCGCGCGAAAAAGTACTATAGAATGCTCAAAATATGGGCAATTTTGGTTATTGACATTTGGGCAAATCGGTGCTACTATAGCTTCAGTTATGGACTCTAAGACAGCCAGGCTATTGTGCCTGCCTTATTTTGTGTCCTGATATTTTAGCGTCTAGCAAACTGGAGAAAAGCATGAAAGGCAAAGATGGCGGGCACGCGGATACCAATGCCAGCGGCTACAACCGTCGTGAGTTCATAGTCAATGCTAGCAAGATGGCTGGGGCCTTGCTGGCACTCCCTCTACTATCAAAGGCCCAGGGAGCTGCCGCGGAGTCGCGGCCCGCGGGTAAGCACGCCGGTGTAGCCAGGTCTACCGAGCGGCGGACGGTCGGAGTACTCCTCCCACAATCGAGCGTCTACCCCCAGCTTGGGGCCAACTTCCTGGCGGGGATGAACCTCTACTTCGCGGAGACGGGCCGCCGCAACATCAAGCTGGTTTCAGCCGAGATCGGCACCTGCTGCGGGCAGATCAAGCCACAGACCAGGTCTATGCTCGGCTCGCATAAGCCAGACATGATGGTGGGTCTGGTGAATCCCTCCGTAGCCTCCTCCATCAGCCACTTGCTGGAAGCCGCGCAGGTGCCTTTCCTTGCCACCGGCCTGGGTGAGAACCTCGCCAGGGCGGATGAAGCGAGTCCTTACATCTTCCAGCACACCCTGGGCATGTGGGAAGCTAACTATGCGCTCGGCAAGTGGGCAGGCGCGACCCTGGGCCGCAAAGCGATCGTGGCCTCCTCGTTCTACGACAGCGGCTACGACACGCTCCACGCCTTCCGTATGGGCTTCGAGGCGGCTGGCGGCCAGGTGCTCGCCACCCACGTTACCCACCAGCCCACAGGCGACAACGGCCTCGCCGCCCTCGTCGCGGGCATCAAGAGGTCCAAGCCCGACGTGGTATTCGCCAGCTATTACGGGCAGTCCGCCGTTGACCTGCTGAATGCCTACGCTCGCGCCGGTCTCTCCAGGTCGGTACCGCTCCTGGGCACCGCATTCCTGGTGGACCAGGTAGTTGTGAACTCGGTCGGCTCGGCGGCTGCGGGCGTGACCACAGCCCTCCCCTGGGCCGCCAGCCTCGATACCGCCGACAACAAGGCCTTCGTGACCGCCTACAAGAACAAGACCGGCAAGTCGCCCGACGCCTTCGCGGCCCTGGGTTACGAGACGGCGGGACTGATCGCTTCGGCCATCGACAGGGCAGCCGGGGGCAACTTACGGGATGCGCTCGCCGCCGCCAGTTTCGCCGGACCTCGCGGGTCCCTCGCGATGAACGCCACCACGCGGAGCACAACGGTCGCGCACTACTTGCAACAGGCCCAGCGCCAGGGCATCAACGTGCGCACCGCAGTGCTGGCTGGCATACCTGCCGGTGTCGAGCAGGACGGGCAGGTCGCCGCCTTGAGGAACAGCGTCAAGACCGGCTGGGTGAGCAGCTACCTCTGCGGCTAAACACTCGCCACGAACTAGATTGTCAGACACAGGGGAGAGCTAGCAAACTAGCTCTCCCCTTGCTTTTTCTCGGGCCAATGCGCACGGAGAGGATGGGCACCTGTATGTTCGAGTGGCTGACTAGCGTTCTCAAGCCGCTAATTAATGCCTGGATTATAGTTGGCCTGGTCGCGTTATGGCTCTTATTGGCCGTCGCGTTTCAATACGTAGGCGACCGGCTGAAAAAGTTTTCCGGTGGGTGCGGCTCCCTGGATGGCAGGTTTGGATACACCCCTGAATTGGCCCGGAAAATGCTGGGCGCGTATGGGACCGAAGGCAGAAGATTCTACGCCAGGTATGAACTCACGCTGGACATGGTGTTTCCGGCGGTGACCGCGTTGCTTACCAACCTTTTGTTACTCGCCTGTGGACCGTCGCTGCTGGATAACGCCGGATTCCTGGGAGTGCTAGCGTTGCTCCCCTTTGCGGCCATGCTTGCAGATTACTTGGAGAACGCAACGGTGCTCCTGATGCTAAAGAGGTTCCCAGGCGACATTGCGAGCATCGCGCGGTTGGGTAGCATAGTTGGCAGAGCGAAGTGGGTCTTGTACCTCGTGCCTGGGTCTGTGGCAGTTGTGAGTCTCCTCGCGTGGGTGTGGCAACGCTGGGCACCCTGAGCAAATCTGAGCATGGGTACAGAAATTGCTAAAGCCTGGTTTAGCTGTTCGCTCCGCCTCTCAGCGTTGCGAGGTTCGTTATCAACGGTCGCAGAGTCGCGGCCGCCAATTTGAAGGAGGTAAGCAGTGGAACCAGAGGGTCTGGATTGTGGTGGCACCTTCGTGGAGTTCTCCTGGCATAGCTTTGAGACCGACGGAGAATGGGATGCAATCGTCGTGCCCGAAGAAGGCGCTGAGTTGGTCGGCGTAGCGGGAGACCGCACGTCCGCCGAGGCGAAGGCCGAACCCACAAAGGAGCAGTAGCAACCGTTCCCGCGGTGTACTGCCAACCAAGTCATAGCAGGAATAGAGGTGCGATACTGTCTCGGTATCGCACCTGCTTTTAATCCTTAGTATTATTGCAAGGTACCACTTAAGGTGCTCGACAGGTGCTCGACCTGGGCACCCGGATGCTCTATGTTACCCCCAGGGGTTACTTCCCTAAAGAACCGGGTCCACACTAAGGAGGGAATAATGGAGAGTCATAGTGCAACACATACGCCCGCAGAAAGGCATAGTGCAGCACCGTCTCCCACACGCCTGGCGTTCAGCGCGACGGTCCACTGTCTGACGGGCTGCGGCATTGGGGAAGTATTGGGCCTGGTGATCGCCACGGCGTTGGGCTGGCACGATTTGCCCTCGATTGCACTCGCGGTGGTGCTGGCCTTCATCTTCGGCTACGGCTTGACCCTGCGCCCTTTGCTGGCGGGTGGTATGGACCTGTCACAGGCGCTCAGGCTCGCCCTCGCTGCCGACACCCTCTCTATCGTCGTGATGGAGGTCGTGGACAACGCCATCCTCCTGATGATACCGGGCGCGATGGATGCCGGGCTTACCAGCCTGCTTTTCTGGGGCAGCCTCGCCGTAGCCCTGGCGATTGCCTTCGCGGCGGCCTTCCCGGTCAACCTCTGGCTGATCCGGCGGGGGCGCGGTCACGCGGTAGTACATGGCAGCCACAGCAGCCACAGCAGCCACGGCGGTCACACGCCCCCTGCTGGGCATCCCGGAGACGGTAGCATGAATGACCACAGCGGGCACGGCGAGCACCCCCACGCCCACTAGGCGTGCCCCCCTAAGTCTGGTGGGTATGAGCGAAGCGGAGGCGAGCGTAGCTTTGCCTGGGCTGCTCGCTTTGTTCAACTTGCTCATTTCCTTGATCAACAGGGTTGTGGATCTTCATAACACGCTCTAGAAAGCTGCGTTTCAGACCTTTGAGCGAGGACGATGTCTACGGTATAATGGCTGGGATTTAGGCCTTGGGCCACTTAGGGAGGTTGACTTTCGCAAGATGTCCAACACCGACGCAATCTTTGCCGGCTCTATTCCGAAGCTATACGAAGAGTATTTAGTGCCTCTTCTTTTCGAGCCTTACGCTGCGGACCTGGTGAACCGGCTCCGTTCGCACTCTCTTACGCGCGTACTCGAAATTGCAGCCGGAACGGGTGTGGTGACTCGCGCTATGGCATCCGAGCTAGAGGAAAGTGTCTCCATCGTTGCCACCGACCTTAATCAAGCGATGCTCGACCATGCCTCTGCCGTCGGAACAAAGCGCAGTGTCGAATGGCGTCAGGCAGACGCAATGGAACTGCCGTTCCGAGATGGAGAATTTGACGCGGTGGTATGCCAGTTTGGGGTCATGTTCTTCCCCGACAAGCCCAAAGCCTTTTCAGAAGCGCATCGTGTGCTCAGACCCGGAGGCATTTTCATCTTCAACGTGTGGGACCGGATCGAAGAAAACGAATTTGCAAACACGGTAATGACCGCGCTGGAGTCCATGTTTCCCGAGGATCCGCCGCGTTTCCTGGCACGCACGCCCTATGGCTACTACGACCGGAGTATCATCGAGCGCGATCTGGCAAGTGGCGGGTTCAGCAAGTCACCGCAGTTCGTGACCGTTGCGGCGCGCAGCCAGGCAAGTTCTCCTCGCGTACCTGCAATCGCGTACTGCCAGGGCAGTCCCTTGGGGACCGAAATCGAGGCACGCGGCGCTTCGCGGCTGGGCGAAGCAACCGAAGTCGCGGCAAATGCCATCGCACGGCAGTATGGCGCGGGCGCTGTGGACGGTAAGATTCAAGCGCATATTGTCACCGTCGAACGCTGACGGTAACAATATGCTCCCTAACAGCCCTGGCAATGGGTTACGCCTTTGCTACGGTCATGGCTGCCAACTTCGTTCATCTGCTCATTCACAGTTCATAACACGCCCTATCGATCAGCAAAGGGAGCGGGGTACGTCAACCTGTACCCTGCTCCCTTTGCTTAGAACACCTACTTAATCTCTGCGCGTCCTTGGCGTCTCCGCGTCCTGGCGTTTCCGTCTCCTAAGCCCTTACACTAGGGAGTCTGGCAGTTGGGGAAGAAGGTGTTAGACACGATTTTGGCTAGCTGGCCCCTGGTGGCGTTGGCGTTCGAGCGGAAGTAGGGCCTGTTGCCCGCGCCACAAGGCTCGCCGGGTCCGCCGCAGGGGTAGCCGCTCATCACCTGGCGCGAGGTCAGGTTCTCTATCCAGGTGTGGAAGGTGCTGCCCGGCGGCACGTCCGCGAACGACTGGGTAGAGGTCGCGTCCTGGTAGCCCGCCGCTATCGCCACTATCTTCGAGATCTGCCCGCGAGTGGCGTTGTTGTTGGGGCGGAAGTATGACAGGTTGCCCGCGCCGCAAGGCTCGCCCGCGCCGCCGCACCTGTAGCCGTCAATCACACCCCGGCGGTTGAGGCGCTGCACGTAGTCGAAGAAGGGGCTGCCCGGCGCTACGTCCTGGAATACCTGCTCTCCCGGCGACTCGTTGAAGCCGGCCGCGTTGGCGACGATTTTGGAAAGCTGGCCCCTGGTCACGTTGGCGCTGGGCCTGAAGGTGCCGTCCGAGAAGCCGCCGATGATGCCCCGGCAGGCAAGACACCGCACGAAGCTATAGAAGGTGGAACCCTGCGGCACGTCGGGGAAGTTCACCGTGCAGCCGCCCGGAGCCGTGGTGGCGGTCGCGCTAGGCGTGCTAGAGGGGTTGCCCGCACCGTGGGTCGAAGTCGCACTGGCAGCCGTCGTGGCGGTGCTGGAGGCGACCGGCGTTCCGGTAGCGCCGCCCACCGCGGTGCTGGTAGCAGTGCTGCCCGCAGGAGTAGTCGCCGTACGGGTGGCAGTACTGCCCGCAGGAGTAGTTGCCGTCCTGGTGGCCGTAGCGGTAGCCTGGCCCATCCCAGTCGCTTGCCTGCAAACCGAGAACTCCGATGTGTTGCCTGCCGAGTCCGTGGCCGTGGCGCTGATGAACGAGCTTTGGGGCGCGAGGGGTAGCGACACATTGAAAGTCGCGTTGCCTGACGCATCGGTCGTTACAGTTTTCGTGTCCAGGAGGGTCTTGCCTTCGCCGCTGCCCGAAGCATGGCATGTGGGATTGTGGAAGAACTGTACCGTATAGCTAGCGTCCGGCTTGCTATTGAGCGTGCCCGTTACGAGCGTATTGGCCCCGGAGAGCGTCACGGCGTTGAGCACAGGGTAATTCTGGAGGCCGTTGGGGCCGTTGTCGCCGTCGCCTGCGTCGTTGGATGTGACGCCCGCAGGTAGCAGGTCTATGCCCAGGCTGGAGTTGGAGTGGATAGAGTTGCTGAGTATGCGGTTGCCCGAGCCGGTGCGTACCTGTACGCCGTTGGTGCCATTGAAGGCGATCAGGTTGGACTGCCCGGCTTCTACCCCACCCAGGGTGGCGTTGGTGCTACTCATGACCACGCCCGCCCCCACGTTGCCCAACGCCGTGCTGCCGTTGAGCGCCGTGCCGATGTAGTTGCCCGCGATTTCGTTACTATGGGCGTTCTCCTCAACGATGAGACCTGCGCCCGCGTTGCCCGATATAAGGTTGCGCGCCGCAGCGGAGGTGCCGCCGATTGCGTTGATCTGAGCGCCGCTGCCGAGTGTGACACCCGACTTGCCATTGGGTACGGCTGCCGTGCCCGCCGCATTGGTGCCGATAAAGTTGCCCTGCACGCTGTTGAACGAGGCCCCGTCGCTGGCGAGCCGCACGCCCTCCTGCCCGTTGCCGGAGATGACGTTGCCCGCGCCCGACACGGTGCCGCCCACCGTCACGCCCGCTGCTTCGAACAGGTTCACACCTGCCAGCGTGTTACCGATAGCGGCGGTGCCCGCCAGGTTCGTGCCTATGTAGTTGCCCTCGATGCGCGTGGCGATGTGGGCTGCGACCACGTCACCCACTATATGCACGCCGTGCTGGTTGTTGCCTGAGATGATGTTTCGTGCGGCTGAGGTCGTGCCGCCAATGACGTTATGGTCAGGGTGCACCGAGGCGATGAAGATGCCGTTCTCCGTGTTGCCTACGTCGGTGATGCCGGTCGCGCCCGTGCCGATGAGGTTGCCCTGGATCGTATTGCCGTCGGCGTGACCTTGTAACGTTACACCGTTCCGTGCGTTGCCGGAGATGACGTTACCCGAGCCGCTGGCCGTGCCGCCGACTATGACGCCCTGCGAGTTGTTGATGAGCACGCCATCGGTGCCGTTGGGGATAGCCCCGGTGCCCGCCGCGTTGGTGCCGATGTAGTTGCCGAGGACCTTGCCACCAGCCGGTGTATCTCCTCCGCCCGGCACGCCGCTGAACTCGATGCCCGCACCCGCATTGCCCGAAATGGTGTTGCGTGAGCCTGCGGAGGTGCCGCCTATAACGTTGTTTTGCGCTCCAAAGCCAAGACCCGCCACCAACACGCCGCGTTGTGCGTTGGGCACGGCAGCGGTTCCGGCTGCGTTGGTGCCGATGTAATTCCCCTCAATCACGTTGTTGACCGCGGCCACTGTGTCTTCCGATATCACTATGCCGTCAATATTGTTGCCGGAGATGACGTTGCCCGCGCCTGCGGCGGAACCGCCTATGAAGTTACCGGAGCCGATAATTTCCACGCCGTACTGGGTGTTGCCCAGGTCGTCGTTGCCGTTCCTGGCGGTGCCTATAAGGTTGCCTTCGATGCGGTTGGCCGAGGAGGTGATTATGTAGACGCCCCTGGTGTTGCCGGAGATGAGGTTGCGCGCGGCCGGGGTGGTGCCGCCAATCGTGTTGCTGCCACCCTGGAGCCTCATCGCGCTGCCGTTACCGTTGGCCGAGGTGCCAGCCGCGTCGGTGCCAATATAGTTCCCTTCTATCTTGACGCCGGAGGTGTTGATAAATATGGCGCTCTGGAACACACCGCCATTGTCGAAGCCATTGATGACCAGGCCGCGGACCACGGTACCCGGCGCGCCGATAGCCAACCCATCTTGCCAATTGATATTGTCGCCGTTCAGCTCGATGAGCAGGGTGGAATTAAGGCCCTGGCCGAAGGGGTTGGTGTTGGGCGAGGCACCCGGTTGGGTGTAGCCGTCGATGGTCACGGCTTCGCTGATGCCGGGGAGGGCCGTGAGGGGGCTGATGCGCTGCACGCCACTGGCAGGAATGTTGAAATTGATCGTGTCGGCCCCAGGGTTGGCGTTGGCGTTGAGGATGGCCTGCCGGAGAGAGCCGGTGCCGCTGTCCTGGGTGTTGGTCACCGTAAAGGTGGTGGCTGCGTGTGGTGCCGCTATGACGTTGTGCGTCCCGAAAGCGGCCCCTAGCGTCAGGACGGAGAGCGTAGCGATTACCAGTGCCGCGCGGGCGCGCCTGTTCCTTGAGCCTTCTGATTGCATGGTGTTTTATCCTTTGCTTTCTTTGAATACGGGTTCTAAATGACGATGTGCTGTTTTATGTGTGCTGGCTTTTATGTGATGCGACTTTCCAGTTCCTACATGTTAAGTAAACCATAAAAACCGCTGTTGTGGGTCGGACAAAAGTTGTACTAAATGTGATACAAAGCGTAACTCGTCCTGCCACTTTGGCGGGAGCCTGGACGCACACTCAAACATGAGCAGCAACAACGAACCCCCGCGCGGGCCTACTCCCAGAACGCGACCCGGAGGTGACATGGCCGTTTAAGGATGGCGCATCGGAGAGCTACCAGGCGGTTCCTCACTCTCATGTTGCTCAATTGTGTGCTGCTGAGAATCTACTTGAAAATACGGTGCGAATTTGGAGGGTGTGCGCTATGAGAGTGTCATAGAATGGGTGCGAGCCGTATGAGCTTTGTTTTACAGGCATTTACCTTGTGGGAGCAGGAGAAAAGGAGACCTCAGATGAAAGAGAACGTAAAGATACAGGCCGGGGGCCACGTGGCGCGGCGGTACCCCACGCGCATGTTGACCGTTTTGCTCGCTTTGTCGATTGCCGCCTTCGTGGCGGTTAGCGGCACCTGGAGCACGGCTTCCGCGCAGTCACCCCAACCAAAGCCCGAGCGAGCCGCGCCGCAGGCCAGTTGCCCGCCCAACGGCCAGTGCTTCGCGGACGTGCCACCGGGCAACCCCTTCTACGTCCACGCGAACACGCTTTACCAGGAGGACATAATCGGCGGCTACGCTTGCGGCGGACCCGGCGAGCCGTGCGACCCCTACAACCGTCCTTACTTCCGGCCCGGCACGGGGGTCACGCGCCAGCAGATGACCAAGTTCATTGACGAAGCGCGCACCAGGGCGGGCATCTTCATCAACACCTCAACGTCGGGCCTGCCGCTCTACTCGCGCACCACCGTCCTCGACGGTATCGGCTTGTACGGCGAAAGCGCCAACGGCGACGCCATATCCGCCCTCTCCACGTCCGCGCTTCGCAGCGCGGTGGTCGCTCGCAACACTGCCGGGGGCTATGGCCTCTATGCTGACGTTACCGGCAACGGTTACGGCGTGTGGGCCCGCTCCGGCGGCCAGGCCCTGCATGGTGAGACCACCGGCAACGCCGACGCCGTAGTGGGGCGAAACGGCACCACCGGGCGCAGCGGCGTGTACGGCCTGAACACCGGCAACGGCCTGGGCGTCACCGGGCGCAGCACAGGCGGTGTTGGCGTGCTGGGTGACAGCGCGGGTGATAATGGCGTGCAAGGGCAATCTAGCTCAGGCACCGACAGCGGCGTCTACGGCTTCAACACCAGCGGCGGCTTCGGCGTGGCCGGGCGTACCAACGCGAATACAGGCATCTTCTCCGCAGTGTTTGGAGAGAACACCAACGGTGGCTACGCGGGTTACTTCGCCGGAACCACCAACACGCGAGGCACCTCCGAGGCGTCGTTGGGCACCTACACGATAGATCACCCTCAGGACCCCGCAAACAAGTACCTGAACATGTCAGCCGTATCAGGCCCGGACGCGATGAACGTCTACAACGGCAACGTGACCACGGATGCTAAAGGTGATGCCACCGTGACGCTGCCCGCCTACGTGGAGGCGCTGAACAAGGACTTCCGCTACCAGCTAACGGTCATAGGCACCTTCGCGCAGGCTATCGTGTCCACCGAGATCGAAAAGAACAGCTTCACGATCAAGACCGACAAGCCCAACGTGAAGGTCTCGTGGCAGGTGACGGGCGTGCGCAAAGACCCCTACGCCGAGAAGAACGCCGTAGAAGTCGAGCAAGCCAAGCCGGACGTCGAGCGCGGCTACTATCGCCACCCCGAAGTCTACGGCCAGCCGGACAGCAAGAGCGTAGAGGACGCATACCGGCCCTAACCAGGCATACAAACAGTTCAGCGGAGCAGAAGAGGGACGGGCCTTGTAGCCCATCCCTCTTTTGTTTTTTGAGTGGCTGCTCCTCGACCGGTGATACAAAAATGGGCAGCTTGTATCACTTTTGCTCAGCAATTTGTACAAGAAATTGTGCCGACCGCAACGACCATTTCTGCCTTTTAATGTGAGCGTACAAGGTGATACAGTCGCCCCGAACATTAACAACAGGACACCGATCAATTCGACCTAACTAACAAGGAACCAAAACGAAAACAATTACGGCAACAAGAAAAAGGGCAACAATAAACCTAAGGACCGGCAAACAAAGAAAACAAATAACGACACAGTAAAAGGAGTACAAAAGAAAATGAAAGCGAATCAGCAGACGTGGAATCGTCACATACTGAAAGGTATATCCGGCCTAGCCTTGGCATTGGTCCTCGTCGGGCAAGTAGCGGCTCCGGTGCTGGCTAGTCCCGCCCCGCAAGGGAAGGCCCCGGCAGCACCTTCGAACACCTACCAGGTAACAAACGTCAACGACAGCGGAAGCGGCTCGTTGCGCCAGGCAATCTTCGACGCGAACGCCAATCTCGGCCACGATACTATCACCTTCAATATCCCTGGCGACGGCGTGAAAACGATCATGCCGAATCTTCCTTTACCCGCCATTACCGACCCGGTCACGCTGGATGGCACCACACAACCCGGCTACGCGGGCGCACCCATAATCGAACTTAACGGCTCCGCGGCAGGGGCCGTGCAGGGTGGCCTCGTCGTCAGTGGCGGTAACAGCACTATTCGG
The DNA here is from genome assembly GCA_030914045.1 of Chloroflexota bacterium. GTDB lineage: Bacteria > Chloroflexota > Chloroflexia > QHBQ01 > JADMIH01 > JADMIH01. Next base: position 11,907 of record JALZHG010000005.1, read on the forward strand.
GGCCTGGTAATCAAGCTCTTCGACGGCCCCGGCATTACGCTCAATAGCAGCGGCAGCAACACCATCGAAGGTAACTACATTGGCACCGACCCAAGCGGCACCTTCCCTGGCCCTAACTCCTACGGTATCCTGGTCCAGGGTGTGCCCACCAATACCATCGGTGGGGCGACCGCAACAACGCGCAACCTCATCTCCGCAAATGCCATTGATGGGATCATGATCCAGTCGAGCGGGGCAACCGGCAACATAGTGCGTGGCAACTACATCGGCACCAACCTGGCAGGTACTGCCGACCTGGGCAATGGCGGCTCAGGTATTGTGGTACGCGCGGGGGCGCACGGTAATATCATCGGCGGAACTGATCCTGGTGCGGGCAACTTGATCTCCGGCAACAATGTTGACGGCATTACCTTCGATGCGCAGAACGGCGGGTCCTACGAGAACATCGTGCTGGGCAACCACATAGGCACGAACGCCGAGGGCACGGCGGCCTTGAGCAACAATGGGCATGGTATCCACATGCACCACTTCGCTATCGGCAATAGAATCGGTGGTGCCGACTCCGCATCCCGCAACCTTATCTCAGGCAATACCGGGCATGGCATATTTGTCGATGGCGGGAGCGGCACTACGATCTATGGCAACTACATCGGTACCAATATCAGTGGCACAGCGGCGCTTGGAAACAACGGCTCGGGTATCTTCCTGAACCATGCGATCTCAACTGAAGTCGGGAGCACATCTGCGGAGTCAGGCAACCTGATCTCAGGCAACGCCGGCTCCGGCATAGTGACCCAGGGGGTGCAGGGCGCAGCTACTTACGTGCGCAACAACTACATCGGCACTGATGTCTCAGGGACCTTCGACCTGGGTAACGGCGCTCACGGAGTGTTGATCACCGGCGGGTCCGAGTCGAACTCAATCGGTGGCTCGTCGGCATCCGCACGTAACTTGATATCGGGTAACAACGGCAATGGTATCCTCATAGATGGAGGCGGTGCCAGGGGCAACACGCTCAGGAATAACTACATCGGCACGAACATTACCGGCACGGCGGCGATTGGCAACAGCTTGAACGGCGTGCTCGTAAAGGACTCGCCTTTTGTAACCATAGGCAATACGGGAGTGGCATCACGCAACCTCATCTCCGGCAACGAGAGGGCCGGTGTGGCGATTTTCGGTACCCTTTCGCATGATGTGATGGTGCACAACAACTTTATCGGCACCAACATCTCAGGTACGGTCGCCCTCGGGAACCTGTACGGCATCGAGATCCGCAACGCCCCTACGAACACGGTGGGCGGGACCGTTTCACAGTTGCGCAACCTCATCTCCGGCAATAACAACGGCGTTTACATCTGGGGCAGTGGGTCCGTCAATAACCACGTGATCGGTAATTACATCGGCACTGACGTGAGTGGTGCCTCCGCGGTGAGCAATAGTTCTGTGGGGGTACTGATTGACAGTGGTGCCAGAAACAACACGATTGGTGGCGGCTTGGCCGGTACGCGCAACGTGATCTCCGGCAATGGATTCGGTGTTATGATCAACAGTCACACGAGTAACACCACAAGGAACAACAAGATCCAGGGTAACTACATTGGAGTGGCGGCCGACGGTACTTCTCCGCTTGGAAGCCTGTTCTACGGTATAAGCATCAGTGGGGCGGTAAGCAATACCATCGGCGGCGCTGTGGGCCTGGGCAACGTAATTGCCAACAGTCCTGAAGATGGCATCCACATCTCCTGGGGTTCGGGTAACGTCATCTACACAAATTCGATCTACAACAGCGGCAGACTTGGCATCAATCTCGTCGCGGAGGGTGGCACGACTGTGACCCCCAACGACCCGTTAGACGCTGACGCAGGCAGCAACGACCTGCAAAACTTCCCCGTGCTGAGCGCCGCCACCACGGCTACCGAAATCAAGGGCAGCCTCAACAGCACGCCGAACACCACCTTCACAATCGAATTCTTCACCAACACTACCTGCCACGCCTCCGGCCACGGTGAGGGACGCGCCTTCGTGGGCAGCACTGCGGTCACAACGCTCAGCAACGGCAACGGCAGTTTCACCTTCAACCCCGAACAGGCGCTGCCCGGCGGCTCGTTCATCACGGCTACGGCCACCGACCCTAGCGGCAACACCTCGGAGTTCTCGGCGTGCTTCCAGTTGCCCGGTGCTCCAACGGCAACCGCCACCTCTACTTCTACTGCTACTGCTACTGCTACCAGCACGGCTACTTCGACTACGGTTTCTACCGCTACTTCTACTTCTACTTCCACTTCAATCCCAACTCGCACTTCTACGGCTACTTCGACCACCGTGGCGAGCAGCACGCCAACCCGAACGGCTACATCTACAACAGTCGCAAACTCCAGCCCGACCTCGACCCGCACGGCGACATGGACCTCGGTGCCCCCGAGCAGCACACCGGCGCAGCCTACCGCAACTTCCACCGCGACGTTGCCACCGAGCAACTGCAATATCCAGTTCAGCGACGTGCCGCCCGGCTCCACCTTCTACCAGTACGTGCAGTGCCTGGCCTGTAAGAGCATACTCGGCGGCTACGCGGACGGCACCTTCCGTTCTAACAACGACGTGACACGAGGCCAGCTATCGAAGATAGTTGCCAACGCGGCGGGCTTCACCGAGCCAGTGTCGGGTCAGACGTTCGCGGACGTGCCCACCGACAGCCCCTTCTACACGTTCATCGAGCGCATGGCACGCCGGGGTATCATTGGCGGCTACGCGGACGGAGCGTTCCGCCCCAACAGCCCCGCCACTCGCGGCCAGATCTCGAAGATAGTTTCTAACGCGGCAGGGTACGACGAGCCGGTGTCGGGGCAGACGTTCAGCGATGTAGCACCGGACAGCCCCTTCTACACGTTCATCGAGCGCATGGTGGGCAGGGACGTGATAGGCGGCTATGCGGACGGCACCTTCCGCCCCAACAACAATGCTACCCGCGGACAGGTCGCCAAGATAGTCAGCAACGCCTTCTTCCCCAACTGCCTGGCTCAGGGCGGCGCTCAGTAGGGCAAGCGCCGCACAGAACAAGGCAGTCTGAATAGGGCTTAAGAGGAAAGGGGAGCGACAGGTAAACTCTGTCGCTCCCCTTTCCTTTGCCTTTGTGTGCGCGGCCACACTTGTGAGTTTCAACTGACGAATCTGTTGAAAGTCCTTGACAAGAAGCTCGAATTAAGTTACCTTCATTTACGGTGCGCGAAAGATACGTTCCGAGCAGGAGATAGGCTTAAAGTACCGCCGGTACCAGCGGACTAGAGGCCATCTTGTAGAGCAGCGGGAACGTGGAAGCAAAACGGCGAACAGGGTGGCCGCCCTGTTCGCCTCTGCTGTAGACCGTCCGTTGGACCAAACGCCCTTCAGCCTCCTGATGATAGCACACCGGAGGCTGGGAGGCAACAGCTTGCTGGGCAATAGCGAGCGGCACACCCAGAATCTAAGCGGAAACTGTCCAGGGAGGAACCTTAAGAATGTCGATACGGAAGTACTCACGAACATCATCGTTACTCGCGCTGCTTGTCGGCGGCCTGGTGCTGTCGGCCTGTGGCGGTCCCACCGCAGCTACACCCGTGCCTACAACGGCCAGGACGACCGCCACCAACACCGTGGCTGTTGCGGACCAGGCAACGCCGGAGCCAACCGAGGGTAGCGAGAGCACCGCTACTACCACGTCAGGCACTTCGGGCGGCGCGCAGGGCAAGCTGGTGCTGTACACCACCCGCACCGAGTCGCTCATCAAGCCCGTGGTGGACGCGTACCAGAAGAAGAACCCCGGTGTGGAAGTGGTGCTACTAACCGGCTCGTCGGGCGAGTTGTCCGCCAAGTTGCTGGAGGAGAAGGGCAACCCGCAGGCCGACGTGTTCATCAACACCGACACGATAGCCATGTCGAGCCTCGCCAGCCAGGGGGTATTCGAGCCGAACCCATCCACGGCCGTCGAGCTGGTGCCGGAGGAATACCGGGCAGAGGACGCTACCTGGGTGGCGCTGACGCTGAGGGCCAGGGTCATCATGTACAACACGGACCTGGTAAAGCCCGAAGAAGCCCCGAAGTCGATGTTCGACCTGACCGATCCGAAATGGAAGGGGCAGGTTGGTTCCGCCGACAGCACCAACGGCTCGGTGCAGGCGCAGGTAGTCGCGATGAGCGCGCTGGTTGGCCCGGAGCGGACAGGCGAGTTCATAGCGGGTCTGGTGGCTAACGAGACGCGGTTCTTCGGCGGGCACACCGACGTGCGCAAGGCCGTGGGCGCGGGCGAGTTGAAACTGGGCCTGGTGAACCACTACTACTACCAGCTTTCAAAGGCCGAGGGCGCACCGGTGGGCGTGGTCTACCCCGACCAAGGTGAAGGCGAGATGGGTGTGATAGTCAACTCGACCAACGCGGGCCTGGTGAGGGGCGGCCCCAATTTGCCCGCCGCTCATTCGTTCGTGGAGTACCTGCTCACGACCGAAGGGCAGAAGCTATTTGCCGACCTGAACTACGAGTACCCGGTGCGTGAAGGCGTGGAGTTAGCCGAGGGAGTGCAGCCTCTGGACCAGTACCGCCGGGCCGATATCAACCTGAAGACGCTGTTCGACGAACTGGAGCCTGCCAGGGCACTAATGGAGAGCGCGGGACTTCCGTAAGCACGTTACAACTAAGTTAGGAGCCGCAAAGCCGATAATGTTGGCGACTGAACGCAGACTGCTGGCGATAAGAGACTGGGGCCGGGCAAAGGGGGTGGTGATGCCACCTCCCCTCTTGCTCGGCCTTGCCGTCTTCGCTGGGCTGTTGGCGGTCACGCCGCTGGCCTACATAGTCATCAGGGCGATTGGGGCCTCACCTGACACCCGGGACCGGTTGTGGAGCGGGCGCATACCGGGGCTGCTTACCAACACGCTGATGCTGGTGGCCTGCACCGCCGCTTTCACCGCTATCCTGGGCCTGGGGTTGGCCTGGCTGGTGGAGCGGACCGACTTGCCGGGGCGCGGCTTCTGGCGCTGGGTGCTGGCTTTGCCGCTGGCGGTGCCTGCCTACGTCGGCGCGTTGTGCTACCTGATCGTGCTGCGCAGGGGCGGCTTGCTGGAACAGACCCTGGTGCAGTGGGGAGGCTTGCAGGCCGGACAGGTGCCGCTCCCCTCGCTTTATACATTGTGGGCGGCCACCATTATTGTGGGCCTGTTCACCTTTCCATATGTCTACCTCCCGGTGTCGGCGGCCCTGCGCTCGACCAACTGGAGCCTGGAGGAAGCCGCGCGAGTCGGCGGGCAGAGCGCGTGGGGGGCGTTCCGGCGCGTGGTGCTGCCCTTGCTGAGGCCAGCCTTGCTCGCGGGCACCCTCCTGGTATGCCTCTACGCCCTGTCCGACTTCGGCACGGTGGCCCTGCTCCAGTACCGCACCTTCACAGTCGCCATTTACAACCAGTTCGCCGGGTCGGTGGACCGCAGCGGCGCGGCGATATTGAGCGTGGTGCTGGTGCTGCTCTCCACTCCGCTGCTCTTCCTAGAAGCGTGGTCGCACAGGCGGAGCAGGCGGTACGTGGCCCAGGCGTCGTGGAAGCCCCGCCGGTTGGTGGCGCTGGGCCGCTGGCGCTGGGTGGCTGCCGGTGGGGTGTCGCTTGTAGGCATGCTGTCGCTGGGCCTGCCCCTGTTGGTGCTCGGCGGGCTGACGGTGCAGGGCTGGCTCTGGCCCACACCTGTGGACCGCATATGGAGCGTGGGCGGCGACGACCTGTGGCGGTACGGGCTGAATAGCCTGCTGCTAGCCGGTTTGGCTGCCAGCATCGCCATACTGTTGGCCTTCGCGCCCGCTTACCTGGCTTCGCGCTACCCACATCGCTTTGTGCTTGCACTGTTGGCGGCGGGCAAGTCGGGCTACTCGCTACCCGGTATCATAGTGGGCTTGAGTCTGGTGCTGCTGTTCAGCAACTGGGTGCCGGTGCTCTATGGGACGGTGGCGGTGCTGGTGCTGGCGTTCGGCATCCGCTTTTTACCGCAGGCCCTGGCCTCCACCGAAGCCGCGATGAAGGCGGCCTCGCCCAAGCTGGAGCAGGCCGCCCGCACGATGGGACGCAAGCCGTGGCAGGTGTTCCGCGAGATCACCCTGCCGATGATAGCGCCGGGGCTGGCGGCGGGCTGGGCGCTGGTGTTCCTCACTTCGATGAAGGAGCTACCGACCGCCATACTGCTGCGCCCGCCCGGCTTCGACACGCTGCCCGTGCGCATCTGGGCGGCCTCCAGCGAGTCGATCTACACGCAGGCCGCACCGCCAGCTTTCCTGCTCATTTCACTGACCGTGCTGGCTATGGCATTACTGTTTGCCAGGCGAAAATTCGGAACAGACGAGGTTGTATTGTGACACACTTTAGCGCAGATACCGGACAGGTCGTAATTGAGTTGAGCCACGCGAGCAAGAGCTTCGCGGCACCCGAAGGCGGGGAGTCTCGCCGGGGCTGGGGCCGTACCGCCGTGCTGGAGGCCCCTCGTACCGTGGCGGTGCGGGAGGTCACTTTGCAGGTGAGGCGCGGTGAGGTGCTGTCGTTGCTCGGCCCTTCAGGGTGCGGCAAGACCACCGTGCTGCGCCTCATAGCGGGGCTGGAGAGGCCCGATAGGGGCGAAGTACGGGTGAACGGCCAGCTAGTTGCCGGGCGCGGCTCATGGGTGCCTCCTGAGAAGCGGCGCGTCGGCCTGGTGTTCCAGGACTACGCTTTATTCCCGCACATGACGGTCGCCAGGAACATCTCGTTCCCGCTGTCTAAGTGGCCCATCGCCAGGCGAGAGCAGAGAGTGGCCGAGTTGCTTGATTTGATCGGTATGCCGGGAATGGGCAATCGCTACCCCCACCAGTTGTCGGGCGGGCAGCAGCAGCGAGTGGCACTGGCCCGCGCTCTCGCTCCCGAACCCGATCTGGTGCTCATGGACGAGCCGTTCAGCAGCCTTGACGCAGAGAGCCGGGCGTCTACTCGCGACCAGGTACGCGGCATCCTCAAGAGCCTCGGCACGACCGTCATCTTCGTGACGCACGACCAGGAAGAGGCGCTCCTGCTGGGCGACCGCGTGGCCGTGATGAACGCCGGGCACGTAGAGCAGGTGGGCACCCCCGAAGCGATCTTCCAGAGCCCGGCTACGCGCTTCGTGGCCGAGTTCCTGGGCCTCTCCTGCTTCCTGCCCGGCACAGTTATTCATGGGGGCTTGCAGACCGAGATTGGGCTGAACCCGCAAGAGGCGGGCGCTCCGTGCGGCACTGCGGTCGATGTGCTGGTGCGCCCGGACGACCTGTTAGTGCAGGCCGATCCCTCCGGCGAGGCTCGCGTGGTGCGCTGCATGTACCGGGGCATGGACTACCTTTACGACGTGGCCCTGCCGTCCGGCACCACCGTGCGTTGCATCGGCGCTCACACCGTCAAGCTATCCCCCGGCACCACGGTGCGCCTGGAGCTTTCGGCGGGCCACGCGCTCACCTGCTTCCGCCGGGAGGACGGTCATTGCCGACTGTGCGAGCCTGCTTCCGAGGCGCAGACGCTTTCTTAGTAGTCTCACTATTCGCGTAGCACCATAATGGAGCCGTTCTGTACTTGCCTACAGAACGGCTCCGACTTTAGTTGTACATAGCCTCCTACCTTTGACGTTGACAACTTTTCGCGAGCATGTTATACTGCTGTAGACCCCTCCCAGGGGGGTAGGGTACTAAGCAGAGGATGCATGCTATGAACACAAACAAACAAGAAGTCCTGAAGCGCCTGGCCTACATCGAGGGCCACCTGAAGGGCATTCGCAAGATGGTAGAGGAAGACCAGTATTGCGTCGACGTACTCAAGCAGACCTACGCGGTGCAGCGCGCCATCGACAAGTTCGAGAGCCTGCTGCTGCACGGCCACTTGAAGTCGTGCGTCGTTGACGGCATACGCGAGGGGCGCGACGACGAAGTACTGGACGAACTGGGCCAGCTTTTCGACCTGGCGCAGCGATAACAGAGCGATAAAAGAAGGCAAATAAGATGGCAATCGAACAAATAGATAAGCAAACGGCGGGTGGCGAGATCCCTTCCGCTGGCGGCACCGTCGTGGGTGCTCAAGATACTGAAATTATGCTGCCAATAGGCGGCATGACGTGCGCCAGTTGCGTGCGCCGCGTGGAGAAATCCCTCGCCAAGGTAGAGGGGGTGCGCAGCGCCGACGTGAACCTGGCGACCGAGCGTGCCGTAGTCAAGTACGACCCCGCGGCTGCGAACATCGCTTCGCTCATCTCCGCAGTGGAGAAAGCCGGTTACACGGTGCCTCTTGAAGAGGAGATACTGCCGATTGAGGGTATGACGTGCGCCAGTTGCGTGCGCCGCGTGGAGAAGTCGCTGGCGAAACTGCCCGGCGTCGAAAGCGTGGCGGTGAACCTGGCGACCGAGCAGGCCACCGTCAAGTTCAACCCCGCCATGGTGGGTCGTGGCGAAATGGGCAAGGCGGTGGAGAAGGCGGGCTATGCCATCCGCGCAGAACAACGCGCCGCCTCCATGTCACGGGATAGCGGTGATGCTGTCCCTGTTGACCAGGAGGCTGAGCGCCGTCGCCGCGAGCTAAACACGGTTCGGGCCAAGTTCGTTGTGAGCCTCACCGCGGGCCTGCTCATCATGGCGATCATGTTCTTGCCCCTTCCTATGTCTATGGAGGCGCGCAACTTTGTGATGTTTGCGCTCGCGACCCCGGTGCAGTTCTGGGCCGGCTGGCAGTTCTACAGGGGCGCGCTCATGGCCGCCCGGCACCTGACCACCAACATGAACACCCTCATCGCGGTGGGCACCTCGGCGGCGTACCTGTACAGCGCCTTTCTGACCTTCTTTCCCGGCGCGGTCAGCGGCGCGGGCCTGGTGCCGGAAGCCTACTACGATACCTCCACCCTGATTATCGCGCTCATCCTCATGGGCCGCTACTTCGAGGCGAGGGCCAAGGGCCAGACCAGCGAGGCCATCAAGAAGCTGATGGGCCTTGCGCCCCGCACCGCTCGCGTCATCCGCGAGGGTGTAGAGGTAGACCTGCCCGTGGAGCAGGTACAGGTGGGCGACGTGATACGCGTGCGGCCCGGCGACAAGGTGCCTGTAGACGGCGTGGTTGTCGAAGGCGCTTCCTCGGTGGACGAGTCGATGCTGACGGGCGAGAGCCTGCCGGTCGAGAAGGGTCCAGGCTCCGGCGTGATAGGGGCGACTCTCAACAAGAGCGGCTCGTTCACCTTCCGCGCCACGAAGGTCGGCAAGGACACCGCGCTGGCCCAGATAGTGCGCCTGGTGGAAGAGGCGCAGGGCAGCAAGGCCCCCATTCAGCGGCTCGCGGACGAAATCTCGTCCTATTTCGTGCCCGCCGTGCTGGTCGTGGCGGCGCTGACCTTCGTGCTCTGGTACTTTGTGGGGCCTGAGCCGCGCTTCACCTTCGCGCTGGTGTCGATGATAGCGGTGCTCATCATCGCCTGCCCCTGCGCGCTGGGCCTCGCCACCCCCACAGCCATCATGGTGGGCACCGGCAAGGGTGCCGAGTATGGAGTGCTCATCAGGGGTGGAGAGGCGCTAGAGGGCGCTCACAAGGTCAACGCTATCGTGCTGGACAAGACCGGCACCCTGACCAGGGGCAAGCCTTCGGTCACCGACGTGGTGGCCGCAGACGGCATACCCGAACGTGAGTTGCTTCGCCTGGTGGCCGCCGCCGAGCGTGGCTCCGAGCACCCCTTGGGTGAGGCCATCGTGCGCCGCGCCGACGAGCTAGGGCTTGCCCCTGCCACGGTAAGTGGCTTCAACGCGCTCGCCGGGCATGGTATAGCCGCCACGGTCGAGGGACGCTCGCTGCTGGTGGGCAACGCCCGCCTCATGTCCGAGCGCGGCATCAACCTCAACGGCCTGAGCGAAAGGGCCTTCGATCTGGCGAGCCAGGGCAAGACGCCCATGTACGTAGCATTGGACGAGCAGCCCGCAGGTCTCGTGACCGTGGCCGATACCCTCAAGCCCGAGTCGGTGCAGGCTGTGCGCGAGCTAAAGGCACTGGGCCTCGAAGTCTGGATGCTGACAGGAGACAACGAGGCTACCGCCCGCGCCATTGCCTCGCAGGTGGGCATCACCAACGTCCTTGCGGAGGTGCTGCCCGAACAGAAGGCCGCCAAGGTGAAGGAGTTGCAGGCGCAGGGCAAGGTAGTGGCGATGGTGGGCGACGGCATCAACGACGCTCCCGCCCTGGCCCAATCGGACCTGGGAATCGCTATCGGCACGGGCGCTGACGTGGCTGTGGAAGCCTCTGACATTACCCTGGTGGGTGGCGACGTGCGCGGTGTAGTGACGGCGATAGCCCTCTCCCGACGCACAATCTCGACCATCCGGCAGAATCTGTTCTGGGCCTTCATCTACAACGTGGTGCTTATTCCGGTGGCGATGGGCGTGCTTTACCCGCTGTTTGGGCTGCTGCTCAACCCGGTGATGGCGGCCGCCGCGATGGGCATGTCCTCGGTGAGCGTGGTGTCCAACTCGCTACGATTGCGCGGATTTACGGCTCCCAAGAGCGCCGAAGAGATAGTGCGCCCGCCGATGCGCCGCAGGTTGGCTGATATCGGCTACCTGGTGGGTGTAGGCGCGCTCGCGCTGCTGGTGGGTGCCCTCTCGCTCTTCCTCTTCAAGCCCTCGATGGGCGCGATGAGCGAAGGTATGGAGGCTCCTGCGGCCCCGGTGGCTCGCGTGAGCCTTGACACAGGCGGCCCTGTGCGGCCCGGCACGCCCACTACCCTGAACCTGACGCTTACCGAGGCTTCCACAGGGCAGCCGGTGCAAGAGCTGGCGGTGGAGCACGACGCGCCAATGCACCTGATCGTCGTGAATCGCGACCTCGGCTACTTCGCGCACGTCCACCCGCAGGCGGCAGACTCGCCCGGCGTGTGGGCCATCGAACACACCTTCCCGGCAGAGGGCGACTACATCCTCTACGACGAATTCGCGGTGGAGGGCAACGGTGAGGAGATGCATCGCGAGGAAGTGCATCGTATAGACCTGAAGGTGGGCCAGGCGAATAGCCCCGCGGCCTCCCTCTCGCCCGACCTCAGCCCGAAGCAATCCGGAGACTACACTGTCACAATCGAGCCGCAGGGTGAGGTGCGGGCGGGGCAGCCGAGCGGGTTCGTGCTAAACGTGTCGCGCAACGGCACGCCCGTCAGCGACTTGCAGCCCTACTATGGCGCGGCCAGCCACGTGGTGGTGCTGGATGCCAACGCCTCCAACTTCAGCCACGTCCACGCCGTACCCGGCACGGAGGTCCCGCTGGACATGGGCGCTGGCGGCATGGAGGAAGAGGCGGAGATGGAAGACCTGCCCGCCTCGTTCGGCCCCGACCTGGCGTTCAGCCACGAGTTCGAGAAGCCGGGCCTCTACAAGGTCTGGTCGCAGTTCCAGCACGAAGGCCGGGTGCAGACCGTGGCCTGGGTGGTGGAAGTGCGGTAAGTTAGCAGTTCGTGTCTGTTATGCAGACGAACATTGTTGGTAAACTCAGTTACAAGACAAAGGAGCAAAATAAAATGTCTCAGATTACGCTAAACGTACCCGATATCTCTTGCGCGCATTGCGAGAAGACGATCCTGAACGCCTTGCAGGGCCAGCCCGGCGTCGAAGCCGTGCAGGTGAGCCTCCCGGCCAAGAACGTCTATCTCACCTACGACGAGCAGGCTCTGAGCCTCGACCAGGTGAAGGAGCTCCTCGACGAAGAAGGCTACCCGGTAGCCTCCGTCTCCGAAGGCGCGGCCCCTGACACCCAGCGGCGGGGATTCATCCCCTTGACCAGCAAGTAAGAGGGGTCTAAACGCCCAGACGCCAAGACGCCAAGGACGCGCCAAGGTTAAGGTGGTTTAAAAGGTGCAAAGAGGACCAGGGTACAATACACGTACCCTGGTCCTCTTGCTTAGAACACCCTACTTAACCTTGGCGCGTTCTCTGCGTCTTGGCGTCTTGGCGTTTAGACTCGTCTCTACGCAGCGTTCGGGTGTTTCTCGCCCGGTGGGGTTTGTTCCTGTAGGGCCTGGGCCTGTCTCTGGCGGGCCTCGTGGCCGGAGAACCAGGTCCACATCAGTATCATCGAGGTGGCGTAGAGCAGCGCCATGATGCCCCATAGTACGTTGAAGCCCTGCTCGAAGCCTATAGCGTCGCGGAGGGTGCCGCTGAACCACGAGCCTGTGGCCCAGCCGAGGCTCCAGGTGCTGGTGGTGAGGCTGGTGAAGGTGGCACGCTCTCGCTCCGGGACGCGCTCCATGCTGTAGGCCGAGAAGACCGGGTTGCCCATGTTCATCAGCGCGCCCCTCACGAAAAGCGCCGCCACCACCAGGGGGAAGAACTGGGAGTAGCCTAGCACCAGCAGGAAGGGAAGCGACAACCCCTGCACCAGCACCACCGACTTGACCTTGCCCATTCTCCCGGCGAGCACCGGCTGTATCATGAGCGCCACTGCGGTAGCAATCGCAGTCCAGGCAAATATCTGGCCTAGCTGCTCGAAGCTGACGTTGAACTTGCGTTCGATGTACACGTTCATGAAGGGTATGGTCATGCCCGCACCCAGGCCCACGAGCGAGCCGGGCAGCAGTAGGCGAATTACCAGCCCGCGGTTTGAAATGAACCTGCGGCGCTTGCCTCCGTCGGCATGTGGGTCTGCGGCTTCAGCGGTCTGTCTCGCGGCTTTCGCCTTGAGCGCGGCGGCCCTGTGCGATTTTCCGGCGGCGTAGATTGGTATGAGAGCCAGCGCGTAGAAGCCCGAGGCGACCAGCATGGTGGCGCGCATCACCGCCTCGCCCTCCTCAGGTTGGGCCAGCAGCGAGCCGAACATGGAGGGGAGTTGGCCGCCCAGCATGAAGGCCACAAAGCCCGTGAGAGTGCCCAGGGCTGCCTGCAAGCTGAATAGGGTGGCGCGAATGCTCTCCTTGCTGTTCGCCATCATAAAGGGGCCGGAGTTGCTCCACATGAAGCCGCCGCCCGCGCCCATCACCACTGTAGCGGCAATTACCATCCAGGGGCCTTGTGCCAGCGCCGTGCCCGCCACGCCCAGCCCCGCCATGCTCCCTCCCAGCAAGATAGCCCGCCAGGGGCCGATGCGCGCCGAGATTCCGCCTATCACAAAGGTGAGCAACACAACCGTAAGCTGGGGCGTGGCGTTGATGATGCCTATCCAGCCCTGGTCGAGACCCAGCGATTGCAGGTAGAAGTTGAGGTATAGCTGCACCAGGGTCATCCCCAGCCAGTAGAGCAGGGTGCTGACCAGGAAGAGCCTCACCGGCCTGGTGGTCGAGCGCAACGCCTGGGAGTAAGTTTCGATAAAGGACATGGTTCCACCCAAGTAAGATATTTACCTAATCCGACAAGTATAACAAAAGGCTGGGTGGAAAGCCTCGGTCCCAGGTCCTATTGTGCCAGTACGGGGGTGGGGATTACAGTGGCAGGATTGGTGCCAGGGGCAAAAACTCTGCCCATAGGTAGGGGACCCAATCATAACTGCCGTTGGCGAAGGCCGATGTACGGCAAAGGCCGACGATTAAAATCGCGGGCTACATCTTGCGAAGTCTGCCCTGCGGCAGACTGGTACATCTGGTAGAACCTTGAGATGCCTACTAGGCTCTATAAGTCCCCGAAGGGGACTTTGCAGGGTGTAGCCCGCGAATTCATTCGCAGGGCGTCGGCCTTTGCCAGCCGTCGACCTTCGCCAATGGCATCTATTCTTGCCCTGCGTAAGCGCCCTATTCGGCCCCCATTGCTTCCTGCCGTGACGCATGCCACTCCCGCAAAAGCTCCTGTTCTCGCTCCGGCGTAAGTGTGCCCTGGGGCTGCGACCGCTCAGGATTCTCCTGCATCCACTCGTGCGTGGCGCGCACCGTATCCTCCAGGGGGCGGATGCTTAACCCTGCCGCCAGGGCGCGGTCATTGCGCACCCGATGCAACGCTATAATTTCCTCCGGCACCCACACCGGTAGCTCCATCCAGGGGGCCACTTCCCGCTCCAGCAGGAATTGTTCGCTTACCCACGTAAAGCGGGCGTTGCTGCCGAGGGCCTTGCGGGTGGTCTCCAGGAACTCGCCCATCGTGAGGGGTGTGGCCGGACCCGCCCCGTTGAATACACCTGTAGCCTGGTTCTCCGCCATGTTGACTATCCAGGCGGCAAGGTCGCGGGCGTCTATAAGCTGCACCGGGCGGTTCGGCTCGGCGGGTGCCAGCACCTCCCCTCCCTGCGCGATGCGGCGCACCCAGTAGCTGAAGCGGTCGGTAGGGTCGCGCGGGCCGACTATAAGCGTGGGACGGACTACGAGCGCGCCACCGGGATAGGCTTCCTGCACCACCTGTTCGCAGAGAGCCTTCAAGCCGCCGTAGGTGTCGCCGCGCACCTCCTCTACCGTGGGGTCTTCGAGGGTTTGGAGCGGGGCGTCTTCATCAGCGCCGTCCAGGAGAGGTTCCGCGTAAGCCGAGATCGATGAGACAAACACGTAGTGAGGCACTGACCCTACCAGCAGTCGGGCCAATTTGCCTACGATGCGAGGGAAGTAGCCGCTCGTATCTACGACCGAGTCCCACTGCCTGCCTGCCAAGAGATCGATGTCTGCGTCCCTGTCGCCGCGTATGTGTTCCACCTGCGGATAAGCGTCGGGCGCGTTCCTGCCCCGGTTGAACAGGGTAACCTCGTGCCCCCGCTCCAACGCCGTTTGCGTAACGAAATAGCCGAGGAAGCGCGTCCCTCCGATAATGAGTAGCTTTGCCAATGCCATGCTCCTTTCGTGCTCATGTGGCGCAGCAGACCTGGGTGCTGCCTGCTGCTCGCAACTAGAAATCGCTCAATGTCGGCGGAAACTAACGGGCGCGTTGCCGACTTACCTGTACAGGCGACACAAGCAAGCTGTCTGGCAGTGTCATTCTAGGGTATATTGGAGATGGTAAGTCGGCGTCACAGCCTATGGAGAGGGGAGAACTATGCAGGTAACGGGGCGGAGACTACAGGTGTGCGTACCCGCCACGAGCGCGAATCTCGGTCCCGGCTTCGACGTGCTGGGGCTGGCCCTGGACCTGCACAACGTATTCGTGGTAGAGACAGCCGACCGCACGCGGATAGAGATAGATGGTCACGCTGAAGACCTGCCCCTAGACGCAAACAATTTATTCTACCGAGCGTTCCGGCACCTGTTCGATCTTACTGGGGAAGTTGCCCCGCCGCTGTCGGTGCGCATGACGCTCAATATACCACCCGGTAAGGGGCTGGGGAGCAGTGCCACGGCGGTGATAGGCGGATTGGTCGCCGCCAATGAGTTCCTGGGGCGCAGGTTCGGGCAGGCTGAGTTGCTTTCGGAAGCGGTCAAGCTGGAGCATGGCGGGCACGCGGACAACGTAGCCCCGGCGCTGCTGGGCGGACTGGTGGTGAACGTTATCGAAGCCGGGAAGGTAATCTCGGTGAAGCTGCCGTTTCCAGCCGAACTGAAAGCGGTTGTCTTTACCCCCGACTTCCCGATGGATACAGTGCGCGGGCGCTCGCTGATGCCCGGAAAGTACAGCACCGAGGACGCGGTCTACAATTCCAGCCGGGTGGCCCTGTTCCTGGCGGCTATCTCGCAGGGGCGCTACGACCTGTTGAGGGTGGCGATGCAGGACCGGATGCACCAGCCGTACCGTACCCGCATCTTCCCGCTGTTGCCCGCGCTGATTGAGGCGGCATTGCGGGCGGGCGCGCACGGGGCGTGCCTATCCGGCGGCGGCTCTTCGGTGCTGGCCCTGACGACTGAGCACGCGGAGAAGGTGGCTCAGGCGCTGGTTGATACGGCTCGAAAGTCGGGCATGGACGGTGTCGCTATGGTCACGCAGGCGGACGAGAAGGGAGCAACCGCGACATGGCTATAGAGGAGCAGCGTTCCACCGGCTACAACCTGGGCTGCATGGTTTGCGGGCGCACGTACCCTGGCGACGAGTTGCGCTACCGTTGCGACTGCGGCGAACCTGTTGACATAATATACAGTGAACCCGCGGTCGTCAGCCGAGAGCTATTGGACAAAAGGCTTGGGGCGGGGCGGTTGCCGTTCTCCAGTGGCGTGTGGCGTTACAGGGAGATGCTGCCAGCCTTCGACGACGCTGACATCGTGTCGAGGCCGGAGGGCAACACCAACCTCTACGGTGTTGGGGGCGGGGAGCGTGGTGGTCTGCGCCATGTGGGTGAGTACGCGGGGCTTGAATGGCTCGCGCTCAAGCACGAAGGGGAGAACCCCACCGGCAGCTTCAAGGATCGGGGCATGACGGTTGGGGTGAGCCAGGCGGTGCGTACCGGGGCGCGTGCGGTGGCCTGCGCCTCCACCGGCAATACCTCTGCCTCCCTGGCATCGTACGCGGCGCAGGCGGGGCTTCCCTGCTTCGTCTTCGTGCCCGAAGGCAACATCGCGCTCGGAAAGCTGGCTCAGACCCTCGCCTACGGTGCCATCACCTTGCAGGTGCGGGGCGACTTTGACAGCGCCATGTCCCTCGTGCAGATGGCCTGCGCTGAACTGGGCATCTACCTGGTAAACTCGGTGAACCCATTCCGCATCGAGGGGCAGAAGACCATCGGCCTGGAGATACTACAGCAGCTTGCATGGGAGCCGCCCGACTGGATTGTGCTGCCCGCAGGCAACCTGGGCAACACGGCGGCTCTCGGTAAGGCCCTACAACAGGCCTTTGACCTCGGCCTCATCTCCCGGCTACCGCGCATCGCCTCGGTACAGGCAGCCGGGGCCAATCCCTTCTTCCAGAGCTACACGACGGGTTTCAGCGAGCGGTTCACGGTGACGGCCCACACAGTTGCCACGGCGATAAAGATCGGCGCGCCAGTGAGTTTCGCACGCGCCCGGCGGGCCATTGAGGTCACTAACGGCCTGGTGGTGCAGGTGGCGGATGAAGACATCCTGGATGCTAAGGCGGTAATTGACCGCGCGGGCATAGGGTGTGAGCCTGCGTCCGCGGCCTCGGTGGCGGGGGCGCGCCGGTTGGTGCTGGATGGTGCAATGGGCGCAGGCGAGAGGGTAGTGTGCATCCTCACAGGGCACCTGCTCAAAGACAGCGACACCACTCTCGACTATCATCTTGGCAGATCGGGTGCCGCCGGGTCTTACGCCAACCGCCCGGTGCTTGTGGACTCGACCATACACGCCGTGAGACGCACGCTGGAGTCGCACCTTTAGCTCCTTCCAGGCGCGCCGTTTGCACGCACCGGCCGCTTTCCTTATACTGTCGCAACGAACGCGTCCCGGTCTACGCTCGCGGCCCTGGGCGAGCACCACCTTACATCCCCTATCTGCGCAACATATCCCGGAACATCATTTCCTCTATGTCTTCAGTAAGCGCGCGTGAGCAAACACACGAAGAAGCGCCGCAGCCGGCGGTACGCAGCCACCAGCTAGACCCGCTACTTTCGTCGGTCTTTCTTGTGGCGGCAGCCTTCATACTGGCCCTCCAGAACCCCATATACGTCGAGCTACAGCCCCGCCCGGTAGAGAGCCTGGTGCTCTGCGGGCTGGGCCTGGTCCTGCTCGTGGCGGCGAACGTCCTCCGACGCGCCACGTTGCTGGCTGCCGGTTCGGCTGTCCTGCTGCTGGTCGTGGCGGCGGGCACCATGTCGCAGCCCGCCCAACTAGGTGTGCCCCTCATCAGCGTCTGGCCCCTGCGAGTGGGAGTAGTGCTACTGGTAGCGGTGGCCTGGGCATTTCTGCTACAACCTCCCTGGTGGGTGCGCCGCGCTCTGCTGGCTTTCCTGGTGCCAAGCGGGTTATTGCTGCTCTACTGGATACTGCCCCCAATACTCTACCCCATACTTGGATTTAGGCTGCAACCCGTCGTCAACAACAAGGTGCCGCATTACTGGCTGGCAGTAGACAGGCATGGAGGCGTGTACGCTACCGACCTGAACGGCATGCTCGTGTGGGCCTACGATCCCCTGGGCCAGCCCAGGGGCACGTTGAACGCCGCTAAGGCCCCGCCTACGCCGGGGGCCGGACCTGGCTTCGCCCCGGTCGCCTTCGGTAACGAAGTCGATGCAATTGGCTCGCGTATCTTCCGTGGCACCCCGACTCCCGTGATACGCAACCCCGACCCGGCGCTCGTGCCCCGCAGCGTCATTACCGCTTTCGACTTTTGCGGCATAGCCACCGACGAGCGCGATAACTTCTACCTGGCCGACCTGTTCGACCCTGGCGGGTACAAGCTGCTACGCTTCGACCCTGACGGCAACCTCACCGCTCGCTGGGACATACCCGCCGAACAACTGCCCACAAACGACTGCCTTTCGGTAGACTCCGACTACATCTACCTCAGCGTGTTGGAGCACGGGCAACAGGGCCGCATCCTGGTCTACAACCACAGTGGCACCCTCGTACACGAGATCGACCTCGATTTTCTCCCGCTGTCGGTCTCCGTCCGCGATGACTTCCCTTTGCGAATAGACGAAGGCAACACCATAGTGGTTATGGGCCAGGGTTCCGTCCAGCGGGTCGATATTGGGCCGGAAGGTGTCTCCATCAGGCCGCTATTCACTCCCCCGGTGGAGTTCCAGGTGCCGATGCTTCTCACCTCGAAGGGGGAGATATTGCTGACCAATCGCCAGTCGTTGCAAATAGGGCGCTTCGACCCGGCGACTGGGACGCTGCTCGGCACCTGGGGCGAGCAGGGTATCATGCCGGGCCAGTTCGGGGACATCGGCTCGCTCGCTGAGGACACCAGGGGCCGCATCTACGTGTCGGACCACGCACACGGCGTCATCCACCGCCTCGAAGCGGACGGCAGCATTACCGCCGTAATGTGGGCGCCCAGGTTCGGCATTCCCCCCGTACCCGTGGAGATAGACTAGCACCGTGGACCCCCGACATGACAACCTGGACCCGGAGACCGCCACAGGCCCGGAAGCACCGCCGCCCGCGTTCGATGAGACCCTCGGGCCGCCCCCGCCCCTCCCCACCCGCCGCGTAGTTCCTACGGGCGCGCTCCTTGAGGTGCCTCCCCAGGCAGAGGAAGGTACACCAGCGAACATAGTTGAGACTTCCCAGGAAGATGTATCGCCTCCCGCCATTTCCCACGTGAAGACTGAAGCCGCGTCCTCGCCGGATACTCACACCCCGGAGGACCCACGAAGGCAGCGATGGAACGCCCGCGTGCTCGGCGTCGTGTCCTTCTTCACCAGCGTAGGCAGCGAAATGGTCGTGCCGGTGCGCCTTCTGTTCCTGGTGACCGTATTGCAGACCCCGTTGGCCCTGGCTGGCCTAATAGAGGGCCTGGCGACAACCGCCTCCAGCTTGCTGAGGATTGTATCCGGGCGGTTGGAGCAACGTTCAGGCAAGCGCAAACCGCTGATGCTCCTCGGTTACAGCCTCTCGGCCATCGCGCGGCCACTGCTCGCCCTCACAAGTATGTGGCAGGCGGCGCTCGGCCTGGTCTTGCTCGACCGGGCGGGGCGCGGCCTCAGGAGCACTCCCCGTGACGCAGTGTTGGCCGCTACGGCAGACGCAGGCGACCGCAGCAGGGCGTTAGACTACCATCGCGGTATGGATACGCTTGGTGCGCTCCTGGGACCGCTGATGGCCTTTGTGGTGCTCCTGCTGACCTACGACGATTTGCGCCACGTGTTCGCCTGGACCGTTGTGCCGGGTGCGCTTGCGGTGCTCATCCTGGTGCTGCTATTCAGGGAACGCCGCGCCGCACCCATCGCTGACGCAACCCCTACCGCAATGCCCGCTCCCTCCACGGCGGCCTCCGCGTTGGGCAGGCGATTCTGGATGTTCACGGCGATCTCGGTCGTGTTCGCGCTCGGTAGCTCCGCTGAGGCCTTCATCTTCCTCCGCGTAGCCGACCTGGGCGACTCCGTGCTCATGGTGCCGTTGGTCTACTTCGGGTTCAACCTTGTGTACGCCCTGTTGGCCGCTCCCCTCGGTGTGTTGAGCGTGCGCTTCGGGCGCTTACCCGTGCTGCTTGGCGGCTACTCTATCTTTGCCCTCGTTTACCTGGGGTTTGCGGTCGCCGTCGAAGGCTGGAACGCCTGGGCGCTGTTTCTCGCGTACGGCGTGTACGCGGCTGCTACGGAGGGCATGGGTCGGGCGTTTGTGGCGGGAATCGTGACGCCGGAGGCCAGGAGCACGGCGCTTGGCTGGTTCGGCGGGCTTGTGGGCCTTGCCGCGCTGCCCGCCAACCTGATCGCTGGCTGGCTGTGGAGCACTATCGGCCCCTCGGCTACCTTCACGTTCGGGGCTTGGGCGGCAGTGGTAGCGGTAGCGCTCACTCTTGCCTGGATGCCCTGGCTGCGTTCACGGACCGCACCTGAGGAGGCCTTCACCGCCACGTCGGACGTGCCGGTGTTGTCATAGGGTGTGGGTCTCTTCCAAAGGTGGGTACAGGCCGCTTCTGGTCTCTACCCCACTCCTCCACGGCTACGTCTAGGTAGCACACTAGCACACTGTTGGTCCTTGTCATTCTGAACGCAGTGAAGAATCTCGTCCCCCACCAGGATGTTTCCTCTTTCTTACGGTACCCTGTGGCTCAAGGAAAGGTGAGACTTGGGTGGTGAGGGACGAGATTCTTCACTGCGTTCAGAATGACAGAGGGGGACTCGGTCCAGAAGCTCAACGGCCTAACTACCCACCTGATTCTTCGCTGCGCTCAGAATGACGAGGTCCAGCTTTGGCATCTGTATTCGACTTCGACCTGGATGTGGCCTGTTTCCTCCCCCCACTTGCTAGTAAGGAAGGCATCTGCTATCCTGATGGCTGAACGTACCCAGGCGTGGGGAGGAAACCATGCGCGCTGACGGCACTGCGACATCCAGGAGGGGTGGGCTGTTCGGACTGAGCCGCTTTCACACCAGGCTCTTGTTCGTGTCGGGTGTTGGCTGGATGTTCGACGCTATGGACGTGGGCCTGCTCAGCTTCGTGCTCCCCGCCCTCAACCGCGACCTGAAACTGACCGGCACCCTCCCAGGCCTCATCCCGGCGTTCACCTTCCTCGGCATGTTCGCCGGGGCGGCGCTCGCGGGCAACCTCTCCGACCGCTACGGGCGCAAAGCCGTCTTCCAGTGGACCCTCATCCTGTACGCCATAGGCACCGGCCTCAGCGCCCTCTCGTGGGACCTGCCCTCTCTACTCCTGTTCCGGCTCATCGCGGGCCTCGGCCTGGGGGGTGAGTTGCCCGTGGCCTCCACCCTAGTGAGCGAGTGGTCCCCGGCGAGGGTGCGCGGCAGGCTGCTGGTCCTGCTCGAAAGCTTCTGGGCCTATGGCTGGATACTGGCGGCGTTGATAGGGCTGGCCCTCGTGCCCAATCTGCCGACAGACATGGGCTGGCGTGTGGCCTTCGCCATAGGTGCCCTGCCCGCCCTCTACGTGCTCTACAGCCGCCGCGCCCTCCCCGAGTCGCCGCGCTACCTGGTGTCCGCGGGCCGCACCGAAGAGGCGCGCACCGCCCTCGACTCCGCACGACGCATGGTAGATGACCCTGCTGACATACCGACGCTTGAGAGCTTTCGTCCCGCATCGAGCGCGGCGAAAGGGCGGGGTAATTGGTCGTCGCTGTTCGTGGGCGTGCTGGCCCGGCGCACCACCATGCTGTGGGTGCTATGGTTCGGCATGGTCTTCAGCTACTATGGCATCTTCACCTGGCTGCCGAGCATCTTCGCCCAGAACTTCCCCCTGGTGCGTGCCCTCGAATACAACGTGGTGATTACGGTGGCCCAGGTGCCCGGCTATTTCGCGGCGGCGTGGCTGGTGGAACGCATCGGGCGCAAATGGACCTTGGCGATCTTCCTGGTGGGTTCCGCCGTGGGTTCGTTCCTCTTCCGCAACGCCACCGGGGCCTTCGACCTCGTGCTCTACGGCTCCACCATATCCTTCTTCGCGCTTGGCGCCTGGGGCGTAATCTACACGTACACCCCTGAGTTGTACCCGACCGCCATCCGGGGCTGGGGCGCGGGGGCCGCGGCGGCGGTAGGTCGGGTGGCGGGCATCTTCGGGCCGTTCGTCGCTAACGCTATCGTCGGCAGCCCCATCACACCCGAGGGCGTGAATGTGGCCTTCCTAATGTTCACCGCCATCTTCTTCGTGATCGCGGCCAACGTCCTGCTGCTAGGTGAAGAGACACGCGGCCGCACCCTGGAAGAAATAGCAGGCGGGCCGGGTGCTGCTCCCGGCATGGGCAACCGCGCCGCGGACCCCGCCACATGATACCCTGCGTAGTCGCATGAGCCACCTGTCACGATGAATGCCCCCCTGACGGTCCGCGACCTGACCTTGCCCGGCGAGCCACTTGATGGCGCAGAGCTATTGACCGGGGAGGTGGGGCTGGACAACCCGGTGACCTGGGTCGCCTCCCTACGGCCCTTTTCCCCCGCCTTCCCGCGCCTCAGAGGCGGCGAGATAGCCCTTGTCGCCACCGAGCACCTCATGCGTCATGACCCGCCTATAACCCTGGCTGATGTTGTGCGGCTGCTCTCTTCCACGAGGGGCGCGGGTCTGGCGGTGCGCGGTGGGGTGAACGAGGCAGCGGTGCGCGTGGCGGAAGAGGCCCGGCTAGCTCTGCTGTTGCTGCCTGCCGATGCTCCCCTGGCCGACCTGGAACAGGCAATAATGCGAGAGTGCGCCTTCCACCAGGCGCGCACCGAAATTTCGAGGGCCGAGGAGCCTGAAAGCTGGCTTGAAGACCTGCTGTCGGGGCGCGACGACCTGCAAGAAGGGGCCGTCAGCCGGGCGGAAAGGCAGGGTTACGCCCTGTCCAGGCAGTACGCTATCGCTTTCGTGTTACCCAGGCGTGGGAATGACGTAAGCGCCGCACTGCAAGCCGAGGCGCTGGCAACTCTGAGTGATGCCTTGCGAGGGATTATGTCCCCCCGTGGCGACAGGCCGGTGGCCGCACGCTATGATGATGGACTGGCTGTGCTGCTGCCGCGGGGTAGTGAAGGCACCTTGCTTAGGGCGTTGGAGAGTGCCACAACACTGGCATCTGGTATTGGAACGACCAGGCCGCTGCTACAAATGACTGCGTCTCTGGAAGAGGCCCAGCTAGCTGCCACCGCATCCGCCCTCATACTTACAGGGGCACCTTCTCACTTTGCCAGTTTGGGACCGCTCTACCTGATACTATTGCTCTATAAAGACCGGCCAGAAGAACTTGCAAACTTTGTTCATAAGACAATTGGCCCACTTCTGGAACATGATCGGGGCACTTCAAACCCTTTGCTACCAACGGTACAGGCGTTTATTGAGCATGGCGGCAGGCTGAGAGAGACCGCTGAGCATCTTGCCGTACACCGCAACACCCTTGCCTACAGGTTAGAGAGGGCTGAGGCGCTCCTGGGCGTGAGTCTGAAGGAGAGTAGCACGCGGCTCGGTGTCGAACTGGCCCTACTATCACTACCGCTTACCACTGGAGAGAAGTTATGAGTCAAACTGAACCCAACGATGTTCGACCGGGACATTTCATTCAAGTCAATGATCTCGAAATCTACTATGAAGAATATGGAAGGGGCGAGCCACTAATATTGTTGCACGGCGGAACTGCAACGTTGCAGTCGTGGCAGGACCAAATACCAGCTTTTGCCGAACACTTCAGGGTTGTGGCACTGGACAGCCGAGGACACGGCAAGACAATCAATCCAGCCGGAGAACTACGTTACGACCAGATGGCGGACGATGTGGCTGCTTTCATTGGGGCTTTGGACCTTGAGAAGCCGCTTGTCTTTGGATACAGCGATGGGGGCCAAGTCGCCCTGGAACTTGGCATGCGGTACCCGGACCTGGGGGGTGCCCTGGTCCTTGGTGGCACATGTTATCGGTTTCCGCCACAATATTTCCAGGCACTACAAGGCTTCGGCGTTGACAAGCCTGAGAACTTTGATCCTGAGCGACTGCAAGCGGACCAGCCAGAGTGGGTAGACTATTTGAAGGCTCAACATGTGCGTGCCAACGACCCTGATTATTGGAGGACGTTCATGAAGCAAATCGCGGTCTTGTGGTGGAACGTGCGAGACTATGCGGCGGAGGACCTTCAAAAGATTACCGCACCCACCTTGATCCTCCAGGGCGACAGGGATGAAGGCGTCGATGTCGAGCAGGCTGTCGAGATGTATCGCGGCATCCCCAATGCCGAGCTAGCGGTACTGCCCAATGCCACTCACGGGCAGCTCGGGGAGATAGCCAACACAATTGTCATCGACTTTCTCAAGCGCCATCAGACCCAGGTACTCGCGGCTTGAGGCTACCATACGCGGTGTAGTGGGCAGATGGCACACGCACCTGGGTGGGAATCGGCGGAAAATTCCTTAGACGTTGAACAGGACGTTTATAATATCCCCGTCCTTCACCAGGTAGGTCTTGCCTTCGCTCCTCAACACGCCTCGTTTCTTCGCCTCCACCATGTTCCCCGCCGCAATCAGGTCGTCGTAATGCACCACTTCGGCGCGGATGAAGCCCCGCTCCAGGTCTGAGTGGATCACCCCGGCGGCGCGCTGGGCCACCGTGCCCCGGCGTATGGTCCAGGCCCGAACTTCGTCCTCCCCGGCGGTGAGGAAGCTAATCAGGCCCAGCAGCGTGTACGAGCGGGCCACCACCTCACCCAGGCGCGAAGCCCCCATGCCCAGGCTCTCGCGGAACTCGGCGGCGTCCTCTGCCGATAGCTGCGACACCTCCATCTCCAACTGCGCGGGGATGGCGACCACCTGCGTTGAAGCGCTGCTCCACTGCTTGCCCAGACGTGCCTCAATCTCGGCCGCGTTGTCCAGGCTTTCCTCGCCCAGGTTGGCGACGATGAGCATCGGCTTGGCGGTCAGGAACCCGAAGTTGCGAATGGCCTTCTCATCGTCCTCGCTGAGGCCCAGGTCGCGTATGTGCTTGCCTTCTTCGAGCGCGGGGCCGATGCGCGTCAGCACCTCCTGCTCGCGCTCCCGCAACTCACGCTCTGGCCCCTTCGTCTTCTGGATTTCGCCCTTGAGGCGCTCCAGGCGACGCTCGATGATGCCCAGGTCCGAGAAGGCCAGTTCCAGCATCACGCTCTCGGCGTCACGCATAGGATCGATCCCCTCGGTGCCTTCCGGCAGGGGCACAGCCGCGTTCTCGAAGGCCCTCACCACCAGCACCAGCGCGTCCACCGTGCTGATGAAGCCCAGCACCTGCCTGCTGATAGGCTCCTTGTTGGCATTGTCCTTGCCGCCGGTCATGCCCACCACGTCGGTGAACTGCACGTCTGCGGGCGTCAGCTTGCGCGGGTGAAACATGTCGGCCAGCACGTCCAGCCGCTCGTCGGGCACCTTAACCACCGCCACGTTTGGCTGGTCGCCCGCGTAAGCCGAAGTAGCAGCGTTGCTGCCGGTAATCGCGTTGAAAAGGGTAGTCTTGCCGCTCTTGGGCAGCCCCACTATGCCGAGGTTCAAAGCCATCTATAACAACTCCCATGCAGACAATAATCTCCCCATTGTACCGCATGAGGTCGAGGCGGGCTAGTTTAGAAGGCAGGCTGAAGAAGCAAACAACGTCGCCAGGAGATGCCCGTCGGTGGAAGTATGCGGGTCCAACCACGCCGTCAGGAGACGCCCGGCGATTTCAATCGACAGGCGTCAATTGAGCATAGAGGTGCTCGACACACCGTGAACCACACAAAGTGGTTCTCACATCCTTCGTACTGCGTATTCCGTAATACCACACAACCCACGGGCAAACAGTACCTATTTCCCCTTGAGAGACCCGCGCTATCTATGGTAAGATATGCCGCACGGCAGTATTATTCCCTACCCAAATGCCCTTTGGATTGCTTTACCTGGGCTACGCCTAACCTACCCTTACGGACTGCGCGGCGCGACAATCCTCCGCAATTATCCTCCCGTTACTACATCGAGGTCCCACACGGATGCAACGTACCGACATCGCCAACCCGCCTGAAGTGCGCGCGGTCCACGCCCACGCGCCGGATGAAATTCGCCGGAACCTGCTCGATTCGCGTCAGAGCAGTGAGTTGGAACGGAGTTCCAGCCGTAGCCCTTTCCTTCCACGGGTTGCAATCGGGTTGATGCTCGTGTTGCTTGCTATCGTGGGTTCGCTCTTCCTGTACAACGGCGCGCATGCCGGCCGCATCTATAGGGGCGTGAAGGTGCTCGGCGCCGACCTGGGCGGCCTCAACATGGCCGAGGCCCGCACCGCGCTCGCGCAAGCCTCTCAGGGCTACCCTGAGGGCAACGTGACCGTCCAAGACGGCGGGCGCACCTGGACCTTCGCGCCCGCCGAGCTAGGGCTGGGCGTTGACGTTGACGGGACGCTCGAAGTCGCCTTCAGCTACGGCCGCACTGGCGACACCATGTCTGACCTGGGCAGCAAGCTCAACGCGCTCTTCTCAGGCACGACCGTCGTACCACTGCTCTCGCACGACGAGGGCAGCTTAACCCAGGCGGTTGCAAGTATTGCGGCTGAGGTAGACCGCCCGGCGGTGGACAGCAAGCTGGAACGCGATGCCGAGGGCAGGGTGATAATCACCCCCTCAGCTACAGGCACGCTGCTCGACCGTGAGGCTCTCAGCGGCGACCTGGCAAAGAGCATGTCCGCCGTGCCCCTATCCTCTGTCAACATCAGGATGGTAGAGCAGGCCCCCGCTATCACCGAAGAAGCTCTACGCAGCACCGAGTCTCAGGCCCTCTTGCTCACCGAGCAACCGGTTAGCCTGGCAGCGGGCGAGTCGAACTGGATGCTGGAGCCCGCCGAGTTGCGCGGCATGCTGGCCCTGGAGACGAACGCTAGTGGCACCGCCTCGGTCAAGCTGGACCGCGCGGCAATCAAAGCTTATCTTCGGCCCCTCGCTGAGGAGCTACGGGTCGCCCCACAGGACGCCCAGGTGACAATCGGCAAGGGCGCGGCCACGCTGACGGAAGATGTTTCCGGCCAGGAACTCGATATACCCTCGGCAGTGGCAGCCATCGAACAGGCGGCGCAGGCCGGCAACCTCGAGGCTCGCAATGTTGCGCTCCCCATCAAAGAAGTACCCGCTAGCATCCAGACCGAGCAGGTCCAGCCACTCTACGAGAAGGCCAACACACTGATTACAGAGGGCGTGCGCCTCTACTTCCGCGAAGACGGCTATATCCTGCGCAACACCTCCGTGACTGGCTTCCTCGACGTGGTCCAGGGTGAAGGTGACGCGCTACCGCGCCTGGCGATTGACCGGGACGTGCTGGCGAACCGCATCTCCGGCGTGGCCTACAATTTCAACCGCAAGGCTGTCGACGCCCGCTTCCGCATGGTAGACGGCGCGCCCAGGAAGATCACTTCAGGCCAGGACGGGATGAAGGTGGACGTACAGTCCTCCCTCCAGAAGGCAGCGGCCGCGATAGAAAGCTTCTCCGGCACCGACAGGCTTCAAGTGGAGCTAGACGTAGCGGTCACCCAACCGACGCTGATGGATGCCGACCTCTCCAGCATCCACACCCCCGACCTGCTTGCCTCCGGCCAAACTGGTTATGCAGGTTCTTCCGCCGAGCGCGCCTGGAACGTGGAACTTGGGACCCGCCACATTGACGGGGCGTTGGTGCCTCCCGGCGCGGAGTTCTCCACCAATGATACGATAGGCGACCTGACGTTGGAGGCGGGCTTCAAGATGGGCTATGGCATCATCAGAGGCCCCAACGGCGTGACCACCGTGCCTTCCGAGGCCGGGGGCATCTGCCAGGTGTCTACGACGCTCTTCCACGCTGTCTTCCGGGGCGGCCTCCAGGTCACCGAGCGGAACTGGCACTCGTACTGGATATCCACGTACGGCAGGCCCCCTAGTGGCTTACAGGGCCTGGACGCCACGATCGCGCCGCCCGAGAAGGACTTCCGCTTCAGGAACAATACAGGCAATTGGCTGCTCATCAGGGCCACCGCCGATGGCACCAACGTCACGTTCCAGCTTTACGGTGTGAACCCCGGCTGGACCGTGAACATCGCCCAGCCCGTGATCACCAACCGCGTGAAGACGGACCTCACACCCGTAACCGAGACCTCGTCCGAGCTACCGAAGGGTAAGAGGGTGCTCGTGGAGCGGCCGCAGGACGGCTTCGACTCCTCCATTACCCGTACCGTGCTGGACGCCAACGGCAACGTCGTTGACAAGTGGACCGCCAGGAGCCACTACGTGCCCGCCCGCGAAAGATATCTGGTAGGTACGGGGAATTAGAAAAAACGGGCTCAAGTACAGGGGCTGCCGGGATGGTCCTACCCATTGCCGGTAGCAAGCAGGTGCTTAGGTATCGAAAAGGGACCAGTACGTAATCTGGTCCCTTTTCCTTTGCTCTAAACCTGGATTACTTGTACTTGTCTGCTTGCCACCCCGCTGCTTCTAGTTCGTGCCCACAGCCACGTCAAAGCAGCCCCAGTTGGGCCCGGAGGTGGCAACGAGCCTCCAGCGACCGGCGCTAGGCAATGCTATACCACTCGGGTAGAAGCTACCCTGCTCATTTTCCGCAATGGTCGAGAAGCTATGAACCCTGACTATAGTCGCCAGGTCTTCATGCCGAATCACCTTGACCGTCAACTGTTGCATCTGGTCCTGGTGCAGTGGCACCCACCATATCTTGCCTTGCCTTTCTGGCAGATTGGGTCGCCACTGTTGAATGAATAGCTGAAAGTTACCGGCCACGAATTCCCCGGACCTGGCTATATCATACTTAGCAACGTCTACACAGGTGCGCTGCGCAGCGCCTGGATAGTTCTTATTGAACTGGGGACGCGGGTTATCAGGAGGAGGAGCAGTCGGGTGCGTTCTGGCATCTTCCTCAGCACTATACGGCCGAGACGGAGTGGCTGTGGCGGTTGCTGCCGAAGTCGATGGGGTGCTAGTGGCTGCAACTGGTGAGCCCTGAGCAACAGGCTCCCCATTGGGGTATTTCTCCCTGAAGCGGAAGGTCCCCAACTGCGACAGTAGTACGTCATGGGGCGGTGGATTTTCTGGGTGCAACTCGAACACGGCCCGCTCGAAGTACTGGACCCTATAGCTCATTCCGTTCAGGTCCGACTTCTCCAGGAACTCGCTGCTGATAGGAAAACCCTGCTGCGCCAGGCCACCGTTGTCGCGCCAGTATTGCAGGAATCTGCCGCACACCGTCTTGCCCGTTTCGTTGAAGGTCTGGCAATTCTCCTGACCCTGGGCGAGCGATTCCAGGTAATCGAGCGGTCGCAGTATATTGCCGAGACCAAGGCAAATAATCGACACGAGAACGTAGGGAACGATTCGTCTGCCAAACCCCATAGCCAACCTCCCCTTCTGCTTGCACGGTTAATTGGTCCTGCAATAGACGCCGATTACCCTAATGCCCACCCCCAACGGGCTAACTGACTCGTCACCAAGAACGATGCCACGCTCTTGTGCTTAGGCAGTGAGCATACACAATCTCCTACGAACACTATAAGCGCAAACATCAGGAGAGTATAGGTATCATCGAAAGGCAGGAGTGACCACGCCTAAATAATGCAAACTCGGGCATCCCCAACCACGTAAGTTAGCATCTTGACGCCTACCCCCCTAACTGGAGTATAATGCTGGTGTTGACAACGATGTCACGCACCGGCACGAATTTGCATTTCTCATGTTGTACGTTTTGGTAGTGCCAGGTCCGGAGTCGTTGGAAGTTTCCCCTTCCCCTTCACCTCCCCCCTGGACTGCCGCGCGGATTTTCCCACTTTCGCCGCCCGGAGGCATTTATGGCACTAGACTACAAGACCAGTACGCAGACCCAGAACGCTGGAGACCAACTCGACCCGAGCTACTACGACGACCTGCTAGCCGAGAAACGCGCCTACTACTACGCGTTGGTAGACCAGGTTTTCAGCCGGGATGACGACCCGCAGGACCGCTACACCCCCCGCGAGGAGCTAGAAGGGCTGTCGCTGCACGAGATACTCGCCATGTACGCCGCGATGCGCACGTCGCGCGACATCGACATGATGCAGCAACTGCTCCAGCGCACGGGCAACCTGTGGTTCTCTATCGCGGGCGCGGGCAAGGAAGCCATCAACGTGGCCGTGGCCGCTCACATGCGTGCCGACGACTTCAAGTTCCCCTACTACCGCGACCAGACATTGGCACTATGGTCGGGCATCACCCTGTTGGACGTGCTGCGCCAGAGCGTGGCCTCCAGCAAGGACCCGATGTCGGGCGGCCGCCAGATGTCCAGCCATTTCGGCTCGGTGGAGTTCAACTTCCCCACCGGCTCGACCATGACCGGCTCCCAGGCCCTGCCCGCTGTGGGTGCCGCCACGGCCCTTATGCTGGAGAAGAAGCTGGGCAAGCAGTTCAGCCCCTCCGCCCGCATGGGCCGCAGCGACGCTATGGTCTACATGTCGGTGGGCGACGGCACCACCTCCGAGGGCGAGGTCGAAGAAGCCATCAAGGACGCCGTGCGCACCATGTCGCCTATCCTGCTCACGGTGCTGGACGACGAGTGGGCCATCTCCACCCCGGTGGACGTGAACATCCCCGGCGGCAGCGCCTCCCGCATGTACAGCCGCTACTCCAACCTGCCCAACGGCAAGCACCTGGAAGTGGTGGAGGTTGACGGCACCGACTTCCTGGAGTCTTACAGGGTAGCCCGCGACGTCATTGCGTACCTGCGCGCAGGCAAAGGCCCGGTGCTCCTGCACGCGCACGTTACCCGCCCCCTCAGCCACTCGTCCGCTGACACCCAGGCGTACTATCGCAGCAACGAAGACCTGTCTGACGAGGCCAGCCGCGACCCGCTGACCCGCATGGCCGCTTTGTTCGGCAAGTACGGCATCGGCGAGGAGCAGCTCAAGCAGCTTGACGCGCTCGTCACCAAGGAAGTGCGCAGGCTGGCCGACCAGGCTGTGAGTGAGCCTAAGCTAGACCCGGAGACGGTCACCTGGCACATCACCAACACCCCGTACGACCTGCGCGTGGCCCGCTTCCAGGACGACGCGGCGAACAAGCTCGTGGAGGACCGCTCGACCGAGCCGATCCCCATGCGCGACCTTATCACCCGCACCCTGCTGGAGCAGATGGACAAGAACGACCGCATCGTCATCTTCGGGCAGGACGTAGCCGACTTCCCGATACCCGACCCCACGGGTAAGCTGAAGGGCAAAGGCGGCGTGTTCCACGTCACAAGAGGCGTGGGCGCGGCCCACCCCGACCGTGTGTGGAACGCCCCTCTGGCCGAGGCCACCATCGTGGGCACAGCCATTGGTTACGCCTGCGCGGGCTTCATGCCGGTGATCGAGGTGCAGTTCCGCGACTACGTGCACCCCGCCTGGCAGCAGCTTGTGGACGAGCTAGCTACGTTGCGCTGGCGCTCCAACGGCACCTTCGCGGCCCCGATGGTCATCCGCATCGCGTACGGCGACTACCTGGGCGGCGCGGGCGCTATCTGGCACAGCGAGGCGGCAGTTGGGCCCATAGCACACTATCCCGGCTTGCGGGTGGTGGTGCCTTCGCTCGGTTCCGACGCGGTTGGCCTACTACGTGAGGCCATCGTCTCCGGCGACCCGGTTGTGTTCCTTGAGCCGAAGTCCCTCTACGAGGCCAAGCCGTCGCGCTCGTACTACCCCGGCCCCGACTATCGCGTACCGTTCGGCCTGGCCCGCGTGGCCCGCGAAGGCACCGACATCACCATCGTGACCTACGGCAACCTGTGGCCCCGCTCTATGGTCGCCGCCGAGACGTTGCAGTCGCAGCACGGCATCAGCGCCGAGGTGATCGACCTGCGCACGGTGGACGCCGGGTACGACCGCAAGACCATCTTGCAGTCGCTGCACAAGACCGGCTTCCTGCTGGTGGCGGACGAGGACCGCGCAATCGGCGGCTTCGGCTCGTCGGTCGCCGCCGAGTTCGCATCGGCCCACTGGCACGACCTGGGCGGCCCCATCGGCCGGGTGCACCCCAAGTTCACCCGCGTTTCGTATGGCCCGCAGGGAGAGCGCGCCATCATGCCCGGCCCCGATCACATCGTAGCCGAGGCGCTGAGGGTGCTCAAAGGATAGTTCCGAGTTCCGAGTAGTTAGAGAGGACTGAGCAACGTGCTCAGTCCTCTTTCTTTTGGGCAAGGAAGTTCCTTGTGGGTCCCGTCGTCTTGCGCAGCAATATCTCCGAATGTCCCTCAACTATGTAGTCAGTCAGTTCCCCTACAACCTGGTAGCCGAGCCGTTCGTATAGCCTCTGCGCTCCCTTGTTGAAGGACGAGACGCACATGAACACGTTGGGTGAGTCGCTGAAGATGCGCTCCTCGGCAAACCGTAGCAGAATGCTGCCGGTGCCCTGCCCCCTCAGTTCCGGGGCGACACACAACGTCTGTATGTAGCCGACGAATGCTCCTCTCATGTTGAGTATGACGAAGCCCACAATGTCATCGCCCTGT
This sequence comes from Chloroflexota bacterium, assembly GCA_030914045.1. GTDB lineage: Bacteria > Chloroflexota > Chloroflexia > QHBQ01 > JADMIH01 > JADMIH01. The sequence continues at coordinate 44,263 of JALZHG010000005.1, forward strand.
ACGGCTACGTAGACTTCCTTAAACGGGTCAGACAATGTCGTTACCGAGGCGTTGTAGTCTCGGCCCAGCGTCTTCCACGGCTCGGACTCCGCCATCATACGGGCGCAGGTCTCTATCTCTTGCGTACCCTGGAGAGCGCGTATTGCCATGCCTCCCACGTTGTAGACGCTGCCCTTGCGCGAATATGGCGGAATGTCGGCCATGCTATGCGTGCTCCTGGGTGCTCTCTAAATCGCACTCTACCAGGGCAAGGAGGTTGTGGATCTCTACTATTGCCTGGTGAGGCACCTGACCCCCTGCGGCCTCAACTTTCGGTCCGGTCCCAAACTCCATCTCACTTGCCAACTTCCGCAGCAAGCCAAGTTGGTCCTGCGGCTCGGTAGTCAGCGGCACCTCGTCCCACAAATTCTCTTTGTAAGACTTCAATTCTCCCTCGCCCAGCAACCATTTGATCTTGTCCGACGTAGATGCAACCAGGTTCAGCAGGTTGAGCACATCATAAGCCCGACCTCGCGCAATGTACTTGGCGACCACCCCGCACATGCCCCAAAAGAAGGCACACTCCTGGCTCAACGCCGAGCAAAGGTCTTCTCCAGTAGGCGGAACCCTCCTTGATACGTCGGCAAGGGTCAGCCCTACCTTGTCGAACAGGAGCCTAGCATCAGCCGGTATTGTTGCTCCGGTTTCGGGGAGCCAGCTCCAATCCACGTGCTGCGGCCCATGCTTCCCCGCATACAGGGTCCAGAGGTAAGCACCGCCCGGTGGGGCGTTCTGCGGAGCCTCCGATATGAGTACCGGAGAGCCAAGCACCTCGACAAACTGCCGCCTGCCTTCCCGCATTCCCTCAATATCGCTATCCCGCACAACCACCCACAAGTCTACATCGCTGTATGCGTCCGCATTCCCGCTGCCGAGCGAGCCTCCAAGCCACGCGGCAACCACGCGTTCGTCGGAGTGAAGAATAGACGAGACCCGTTTGATGAGGTCTGTGCGCTCCTGCACCTTTTCCGATAGATGTTCAGCAAGAGACATTGTGTAGCAGCCTCCCGTACAAGAAAGCTCGATGCGCACAGCCTATCACGAGAATGTGCTGCTGGCATCAGTCCCAAGTCCCAAAAAGAAGTAGGGGCACGACGCCCCGTGCCCCTACAACATGCGAAGCGATCATCCGGCTACGGCATCTCCAGTCCGTGCGCCGTCAACAGAGCTTCATCGGTCAGGACATCCACCGTCCGCCCGTCAGCCACTATGGTGCCGCCGTCCATGATGATAGTGCGCGGGCAGAGGTCGCGCACCAATGGCAGGTCGTGCGTGGTGACCAGGATCGTCTGGGGCAGGTCGCGCAACAGGTTGATAAGGCCGCGCCTCGCACGTGGGTCCAGCCCCGCTGACGGCTCGTCCAGCACCAGCATTTCCGGCTGCATCGATAGCACCGTCGCCACCGCGATGCGCTTCTTCTCCCCGACGCTCAGGTGGTGCGACACCCGGTGCATGTACTCGGTCATGCCGACCGCGGCCAGCGCCTGCTCCACCCGCCTGCGCACTTCGGCTTCCGGCAAGCCCTGGTAGAGGGGGCCGAACGCCACGTCATCGAACACCGTGGGCGAGAAAAGCTGGTCGTCCGGCAACTGGAACACCATCCCCACCAGCGCGCGCACCTTCCCCAGGTTCGGCTTTGCCACGTCCAAACCGCATACACGCACCGTGCCCTGGCCGTTCAGTATGCCGTTCAGGTGCAGGATGAGCGTAGACTTGCCCGCCCCGTTCGGACCCACAATCGCCACCTTTTCCCCCTGCCGCACGTCCAGCGTGACGTCGTGCAGGGCCGGGTGGCCGTCCGGGTAGGCGAAGGATAGGCGCTCTATGTGCAGCGCGGTAGGAGCCTCAAAATCGGTAGCTCGCGACATAACCAGGTCTTCCATCAGGACAGGAGTAGCGACAGCCATAACAACCCCAACAATACAATGATACCAACGAACAACAATATCCACTCACCCCGCGACACCCGGGGCAGGCCCAACGTCCGCACCTCACCGTCGTAGCCCCGCGCCGACATAGCCGAGTAGATGCGGTCGCCACGCTCCAACGAGCGCACGAACAGGTTGCCCGCCATGCCCCCCGTGACCCGAGCGCGCCAGGCGACGCTGCCACCCACCTTCCGCCCTGGCACCGCAGCAGCCGCGCTACGCGACTCCCTTGCCCTCATCAGCCGCTGCGCCTCGTCCGCCATGACGAAGATGTAGCGCCACATCAGCCCGAATATGCTCACCAGCAGCTTCGGAACACGTATGGCCCGCATAGCCAGCATCAGGTTGGGGAACGAGGTGGTGGACGCGAGCACGATAGCCATCTGCACCGAAATCCAGGAGCGCACCGCGATGCTGGCAAAGCGTTCCAGCCCCTCGGCAAACACCGTCAGTTCCCCGAAGCCCAGTGGAATGGCGAACAGCCTCTGCGTGCCCATGGTAAAGGCGAGCGGCAGGGCGGCCAGCACGAACGGCAGCGCCAGCGAAGACCGCTTGAGCACCTTGCCCACGCCCAGCTCCGACAGGATTTCGACGGACAGCGCGACAGCAAACAGGAGGATGTAAGCGGGCCAGGCTCCAACCGGCGTGAGGCTGGTCGTCAGGATGAAGGCGAGCGCGAGCACCAGCTTGATGCGCGGGTCCAGCGCGTGGACCGGGCTGGTGCCCGCCCTGTAGGGATCGAGAAAGTGGACGTGCACAGCTTGCCCGGCTACGCTGTCGGCTGGCGGCGCTTGCGGCTGTGGGCCACGGCCAACGTCACCCCGAACACGATCAGCGTCCCCAGCACGCCCGCCACTATGGTAGCCAACGCCGGGCTGTCGATGCCGGGGAAAGCGTAGTCGGGGATGATGTTGAACGGCGAGCCTTGCGCGCTATCCCCGAAGTTCTGCTGCTCGGCTACCCATTCCAGGCCGTCAGGGTTTGCGGAGGCGATAGGCGAGAGCACCGTCAGCGCCAACGCCAGCGCCAGCCCGCCCACGGCGATAGCTCTACCCCCGGCGGCCCGCGCCTCACCCAGTTTGAGCAGGTCGGGCCGGGTGGCGGTTACGAAGGCCAACGCGCCCACCGTGATAAGCCCCTCACCGATGCCTATGAGCGCGTGTACTCCGCCCATAGCCGGGATGGTGAAGTCGGCGCGGGAGGTGCCCGAAGCGGCTATTTGCAGCCCAACCCCAAGCGCCGTAACAAATATGGAGACCCAGGCCGCCACGAACCCGCCCGACATGATACCTACGCGTCTGCCGCCTGCCAGCTTCCGCGCGATGCTGAACACGGCGTACGAAACCGCCACGCCCACCACCGCCATGTTGAAGACGTTGCCCCCCAGCGCGAGCAACCCGCCGTCCTGGAAGAGCACCGCCTGGATCGTGACCACGCTGGTCATGACCAGGATAGCGGCCCACGGACCGAGCAGTATCGTGGCAAGGGCAGCGCCCATGAGATGGCCCGAAGCGCCCGCCACCGGGAAGTTGAGCATCTGCCCGGCGAAGATAGCCGCCGCCATGACGCCCATCAAGGGCACCTGCTTCTCGGCCATCTCCTCGCCCACCCTAGCCAGCGCGAGGCCCACCGCGGCTATAGTCAGGACCCACAGGACGATAGAGACCGGCACCGACAGGAAACCGTCGGGTATGTGCATTGCTATTGGTGCGATAAGCATTTGTAGTGTTAGCTCCTGGTAATATGCTTGGCGTGATTACTGGCTCTCAACAGCCCGTAACGATGTCTTCCTTGCTCTCTCGAATACCTAAAATATACCCCGTTTTGCAACTAGTTGCAATATCGTAAGATATACGCAAGCCGTCCTGAGTTGGATTGTAGGTTTGAGAGTTTCTGCTCGCAACCCAACGCAGTTTTGACAGAGGCCCGTCACGCCGCTATACTGCAAGGGATGGGCACTAGGTCATCGTACGTGGCCGCCAGCAAAGAAGGGAACCGGGGAATGTCGGCAATCACACCCGTAACACGCGAATACTTGGAAGCCATCTACAACATCACCGTAGAGGGTGACCCTGTCGTGGGCGTGCGCTTGGCCGAGAAGTTTGGGGTGTCGCCCCCCAACGTGGCCCAGGTGCTGACCCGCATGGAGCGTGACGGCCTAATCAAGATGCCGGGCCGGGGGCGCGGCAAAGCGGGCGAAGGTGTAGAGCTTACCCCCGAAGGTCGCTCTCAGGCCGAGTTGCTGTTGCGCCAGCACCGCCTCGCGGAACGCTTCCTGGTGGACGTGATGGGCATGGACTGGGTGCAGGCCCACGAAGAGGCCCATAACCTCGAGCGTGGCATGTCGGAGGCCCTGGAGGACCACATGGTCAAGCTCCTGGGCAACCCCCGCACCTGCCCTCATGGCAACCCCATACCCGGCCAGAACTCGAACACGCTCGACTACCTGCGCGAGCAGAGAGCCGTCCGCCTGAGCCAGGCCGAGCAGGGCAAGCAGTTGAAGGTGCTCCTCATCTCTGAGGTGGTCGAGGACGAAACGGCCCTCCTCACGTACCTGGGCAGCCTGCACGTTATGCCCGGCGCTCGCGTCACCGTGCTGGACCACGACCGCCAGGACGGCACCTTCCAGGTCAGCGTGATACCCCGTAACACGGAAGGTGAGGCCGCCAACACCGTGTCGCTGACCAAGGAACTGGCAGCCAAAATCTGGCTGCGCGAAGTCTAGCCTAGCGCCTCCTCTCGTGTAACCACTTGCCCTGTCAGCAGGTAGGTCACCACTGCTCCCGATAGCATGGCGTACACAGTGACAGCAATACCCCAGATTATTGCCCAGTACAAGACTGAAGGCAGTGGATAAAAAGAGAACGACCGGGACATGGCGATCCAGTCCTGAGGTAAGACATTCCCGTTAGCAGCGTAAGATGCTGCTAGTACCCCTGCAATCCAGGCTGCCGCACTACCGGCGACCCACCACTCAGCCTTTTGGATATGCTGCCTTAGCACCAACCCCTGTGCGAACCCTACTATAGCACCTGCCAATAGCACCCCAACAAAAGGTATGATGTAGATCATCAATGACAAAGCTACACCGCAACTTGTAGCCAGCACCCATCGCAACAGGGGCACTCCTCCGACAAATGCCCGTAGCACCAGGCCTTGTCCGATTCCGATTGCGGGACCGACCATAAAAGTGAGGCACGTAGCCCACAGGCATAGGGGTGCTAATGCATTGTCTCCTGTCATAGAGCTAGGGCCGCCCCACTGCGGCCCTTCCCGGTCCATATTCACTCGCCTCGTTACAAGAGCACCTGCCGAGAAGACAGCTATGAAAGCCGGTACTGCTGTCGCCAACATCCAACCAATACACAGAATTAGCATATAGCGTGCTGGGTTCTTGCGCCCCGACATTATGCGACCGGACGGTTTCTCAGAACTGGTAGTCATGCTATTCCCCGACGCGACGCCTACTACAACAGCTTCGTCAGCCACCGCTCCAGCAACCGCAGCCGAGGGTGCTCCCCGTCACCCGGCAGCAGCGAACGCATGGAAGTATCTAGCTCAGCCGTCATTGAGCGCAGCCTGGTCCGAAGCTCGCCGGTGAACTCCTGGGCCGCTATGGGGTTCCCTATGCGCACGGTCAGGCTGCGCCGCAACCACAGCTTGCTCGTACCGGTCAGGCCCACAGGTAGGAGGGGAACGCCCGACTTCTGGCTCAGGTGGGCGGCACCCTCCTGCAATTCGCACAGCCTACCTTCCTCATCGCCTAGCCGTCCCTCCGGGAATATAAGTAACGACCCACCTTTGTGGAGCACCCCTTCCATAGTGCGTAGTGCTTGCATCGGCTTGTCCCGGTCTAACGCTACCATGATCTGCAGTGCATCTATGATGACGCGCCTGAACCAGGAGATACGGCGCACCTCCTGCTCCCCCAGCACGTAGATGCGCGGCTCGACGGGCAGGAACAGCAGCACCAGGAACGGGTCGGTCCAGCCCAGGTGGTTCGCGCAGACGATCACCGGAGAGTCCGGTACTTTCTCCAGGCCACTCACCCTGACTCGGAACACGAGCCTGAACACCGCGCGCAGCAGCCATCTGAAGATACGTAGCGGCAGCCTGGCCCGAGACAACTCACCTTTAGGTCCATCCTGGCTTTTGGCGGGCACAGCAAAGCTTGCGCTGGATGTTTGAACGCTCATAATAGCTATCCCTATCTTGTGTCTACAGAGAAACTCAGTCGGTGTCCACGAACCGCTCCGGGCGGACGGCGCGAAGGAGTAGGGCGGCGAGGGCGGTCATGAGCGCGGCGAAGATGAAGGCCCAGCGGTATGCATCGTCAGTTCCGACGAACATCTCCGCCACCGCTACGATAGCGCCTGCCACCGCCGACCCCAGAGGTTGCGCGAACGAGAAGACGGCGGAACCGAGGCCCACGAACTCGGCAGTGCGCTTGCGGGGCACCAGGTCCACCAGCATCGGGTTGATGAGCGACATGGCCGAGTTGCCCACGCCGATGAGCGCAAGCGCGATGGTACCCTGCAACAGTGAGGTACTTTGCGAGCCGACCAGGGCCACCACCGAGAACATCACCAGGCCGAGCGTCATTGCGGTCTTCTTGCTCGTGCGGTCCGCGAACATGCCCCACGGCACGGCGAAAATGAGCATCGAGACCGTAGCCGCCAGGGGCAGCAGGAATACCTCGCTGTCACTCGCCCCCAGCACCTTCGACCCGAACAGAGTAATAAAAGGTACCGCCCCGCCCGAGCCTAACCAGAAGAAGAGTATCGCCAGCGTGTACTTGGCGGCCTCCGGGTACGCCCGCAGGTTGCTGAGGTACTGCCGGGGAGTTATCTTCCCCATCTTCTGGCCCGCGTCCGGCTCGACCGGCACAGCGGGTTCTTTCACGGTGAAGAAGGTATAGGCCCAGCACACGAGCATGATCGCAGTGCTCACCCCAAACACCAGGAACTCCCCGTTGGCGATCAAGAAGTACGCCATGAGGGCGAATATGATATTGCCGAGCGCGGTGCCCACCCCTATCAGGCCGCCTATTCTGCCGCGGTGGGCCGGGGGGAAGAGATCGGCCATCATCGCCATGTAGGGGTCCCACGCAATCGCCAGGAAGAAAGCCGAGACGGTCATTACCCCGAACATGATCCAGAAGGGCGGGTGGAGCGCCAGCAGCATGAGGGCCACTGCCATGAGCGGGATGCCGATGAGGAAGAAAGGTCGCCTGCGGCCCAGGGGGCTGCGTGTGCGATCGCTGATCCTGCCGATCACCGGCTGGACGAACGCCCCAACGAAGGACCGCTCGTTCGCCAGCAGCCCGATGAGCGAGGGGTGCAGATTGTAGGTGGCGAGATACGGGGGCAGGGCGAAGTTGAACAGGCCGTACACAACCGACGCCCCCAGGTTGGCAACGCTGTAGTTGATGCCCAACGCCAGGTCGAACTTGCCCGGCACCGACTGTTCGGTTGGTGGGGGTGCCTGCCCTCCCAGCGGGGGGATGCTCGCTACCGGCTCCACATTAGAACTGCTCCCTCTTGCTTCGACTTCCATCGTGTCTACTCCGGCGTGCTACTTAATAAGTTTGCTGCCCAGTTAGCATTTCTGCGGATTATACCGCCGCAGTATGCCAAAGTAAATAGTGCACACGGCATCCACAAGTTGGACCTGAACTCGCTTGGGCGAGCTATGCACGGCATCTGGACCTCATGGTGACATGATAGCGACACTAGGACAATAACGCTTCGGCAGAATTGCCTGATTCCGAGCGACATCCTGATGGGTTGATGTAGGTAATAATGCCTAGTATCGTCTCAACATGGACATACGAAGTGAGCACATCAGCCCCACATTGTCATTCTGAACGCAGTGAAGAATCTCGTCCTTCACCGCCAAGTTTCCACTCTCCCCAGTGTACATAGTGGCTGTAGGAAAGGTGGTGTTTGGGTGCTGGAGGACGAGATTCTTCACTGCGTTCAGAATGACAAGGAGGGGGTTGGGGTGCTAGTATTCTGGCCTACTCTTAGCGAGACTGCTTCCAGATCGCTCAAGCTAATAAGGTACAAACCTGGCCCGACAGTTAACTTCCGCTCTTAAAGGCTGCCGTGCGGGACCCAACCTCCATACATCATCGCCCAGACCCTACAGGCGCGACGGCAGGGGTTGCCGCCCTCCGTGCCTCCGCCTCCACAGCCGGTTCTCCCAGGAACACCGCGTACATCACCGCCAGTATCGGCAGGTGGCCCAGCAACTCCTCCGGCGGCAGGAACGGTATCGCTATATTGAACGGCACCCACATGAACAATATCACGATGCGAGGCAGCACCCCGGCTATCAGCAGCACGCCCACGGTGGCCTCTACCGCAGCAGCCGCGTATATAAAGAACTCATCTGTGAACCAGTTGAAGCCCAGCAGCCGCATGAAGTTGAACTCCGGTCGGCTCTCCAGGAAGGCGACGGCCAGTTGCGGGTTCAGCAGCTTTTCGCTGAAGGCCAGCCACAGGATCGAGATGCCGGTGAAAATGCGCATTAGCGGCAGGGCTATAGGCGAATAGCGCGACCAGTACTCGGCAAAGCGTGTAGACAGTTCGCCCGTAGGCCTGAACAAGCCACGCCCCTGGATGAGGAAGAAGGCTCCGATGCCAACGAACAGCAACTGCTCGGCGGCCCTGTCGGCGGGAAACAGCACGAACGCCGCGAGCACCAACCCGACCAGCACGCCCCCACCCACGCGCGTCAGCCAGCCCGTGACGAAGGTAAATGCCACGAACAACTGTACCACCAGCAGCACGTACCCCCACCACTCGCCCGCGACCGTCAAAGTAGGGGCGAGCAGCCACCCGCGCACGGTCATGTAGACCAGGCTGATAGCCGTCTGTATGCCCACCACCGCCTGCACAGCCGAGTTGACGGGCCGCAGCCACACCGGGTTGGGCCAGTAACGGTCGCGCACCACCCTGCTGAGCAAGATCAGCCCGCCCAGCGCCAGTCCCGCCACCCCCAGCGCCAGGGCCACGGGCCAGCTAAATAGCAGCTCCCACCGGAGCGGATACCTTTCGGCGTCCACGAACCATTTCTCATGCGCCCACGCGGCAGGCGGTGCTAACACAGCCAAGGCCATCCCAACCAAACACACCAGGTACCAGGCAACTCTCGGTTGCGCCCTATTCGCGCTCTGCGCCCCTACGGTCATTCTCTTGCTAAACATCATGCGTCCAAGTTCCTTCAATCAGGATAGCCACTGTCCCGAACCTTGCGCGACACAGAGTATCATCGCACTCCTGCCGATGTATCAAGAACAGAGCCAAGCCCGCGCCGTGCAATCACTATCCTGTACTGCTCCGCCGCCCACAATTAATTGAGAAGCACCGTTTCTCTACGATGGCATGCTGACTTCTGCTCCGGTGGCGCAAGAGCGGGCGAGCAGAACCCTGCTCCCCTTTGTCATTCTGAACGCAGTGAAGAATCTCGCCCAACAGCACCCAAATACCACCTTTCTACAGTACACGCCCAGGAACGAGCACGCTCCATAAGAAAGGGGCAACACCTGCATAGAGGACGAGATTCTTCACTGCGTTCAGAATGACAAGGAGGGGATTGGTCACGGTAGTTCAACAGCATCCCTACCCGCCTGCTTCTTCACTGCGTTCAGAATGGCAAAGGTGGGGCACCATCCCGATTCCCCACTCTCATCCAGCCGCTAGCTCTACGCTTCCAACTGGCATGCTATACAAGCAATGCCCTACAATGGTCCCTGGACTTGCCTGTGAATACGAAGGAAAGGCTGAAAGAGGGGGAGCATGGACGCAAGCAACCGGCTAGAACAGTTTCGCGAATACCGCCAGAAGATGAACGAGCGCATCTTGGGCGCGGGGCACCTGGGCATCAACCGCTTCTTCAACCTTGATACCGTGGCTTACCATGATGGCGCGCTGCCCGGCCGCACCAAGGAGCTACTTGGCCTGGTGGCTTCCGCCGTGCTGCGCTGCAACGACTGCATAGACTACCACCTGGTCCAGTGCGTCGAGGCGGGATACTCGGACGAGGAGCTAACGGACGCGCTGAACGTGGGGCTGGTCGTCGGCGGCAGCATCGTCATCCCGCACTTGCGCCACGCGATGGAGACAATCGACCTGCTCAGGGCCGAGCAACAGACCGCCCCGGAATAGGCAGCTTGCAGGTCAAGGGTGCGTCAGCATTGGTCACTGAGTATCTTGTCGAGAGACTGGAATACGCAGAAAGGCAAGGGCACATACCCACTTCGGTTCACCTGTGGAGAGTAAGACCCAGCGCCTCCATCTAATGGCGCTCCAAGCCTTAGAAAGAGGCGCGGGCCTTACTACCATAGCGTAGCAGACGCGGCGGTCAGCCGTAACTTGCTGATAGCACCTATTGCAGGCCGCCCGGTCCCGACCTTTCGGGGCTGTAGGTCCCTCGGTTTCGCACCGCCAGCAACTCGTGCCGCACCGTAGTCACAGCCGTTATGGAAACGGGTTCGCACCTGAGCGCGACAAACCCCACCTTCTGTTCTGCGACATGTGGTCGCTGGTAGGACCTGACTCCGGTTTCACAATTGGTAAGAGGGGCTACCGTAAAGATAGCGACTCTTATTTCTGGCAGGTTGAGCGGCCCCTCTACGGTTCCTGCATGAATTCGTAGCCCTTGTCCTTCCAGGCCACAAAGCCTCCCTTGAGGTTGTACACGTTGCTGTAGCCCAGGTCGGCCAGGGTCGTGGAGGCGGAGGCGCTCATGCCCCCACCCTTGCAGGTCAGCACAATTTTGGCCGATTTGTCGGCGGGCAGAGCGTTGAGGTTGTCCGCGATTTCGTCGTAGGGGATGCGGGCGTCAAGCTGGGGCAGCCTGCCCTCGTTGGGCACGTGCACGTCCACCAGGAAGAAGTCCTTCTGGTCCATCATAGCCTTAAGCTCGTCGGCTGTGACGTCCCTGTACTGGTTGCCGGCTTCCGTCTTCACGACTTCGCCCACTGCGAGGGCCTGGGTCTGGGTAGCCGCGCCGCATGCCGCGAGCAGGAGAGCCAGGCAAACGCCGGTGATGAGTAGCAGGAGCCGGGCAGCGTGGTTGGTCATCAGCAGGGGTCCTTTCCATATGAATCTGGCCGCTTACTCCTCAATCCTACCAGTCTACGATGAACAGCCTGGTGAACGCAGGTGACGGGACGGTGAACATCGCGCGGTCCCGGCGACCCTGCTCTAGTCTTCCACCGAGTGGCTATTGAGCGGCTGGGTGCCGAACCTGCTGCCATTGTACATGATAGTGCGGTTGCGGCCCTCTTCCTTGGCGTTGTAGAGAGCGCGGTCCGCCGCTACGATCAGGGCGTCCTGGCTGTCGCCGTCGCTGGGGAAGCAGCCTATCCCGGTGCTGATGGTCATGCGCACGGGGAGGGTCCGCGTGCCGCCCTTAGGCCTGGCGAATGGGTGGGCGGCTACGGCCTGGCGTATGCGCTCCGCGACTTTGAACGCGCCGCTGGCGGTCGTTTCGGGCAAAATAACGGCCAGTTCCTCGCCTCCGTATCGGGCCGCGCTGTCACCGGCGCGTATGTTCTCCTGCACCAGTCTTGCCACCTCGCGCAACACTTCGTCGCCCACCTGGTGCCCGTAGGTGTCATTTACCACCTTGAAGTGGTCCAGGTCGATTATCATCATCGACAGGAAATGGTGATAGCGGCGCGACCTTGCCAGCTCAGCCTGGAGCAAGAAGCCCATCTCGCGGCGGTTGTACAGACCGGTAAGCTCGTCCCGCGTGGCCAGGTGCCGCAGCGACTCCTCGGTGCGCTTGCGTTCGGTGATGTCAGTAGCTACGGTGACGAGAAACTCCTCGCCTTCAATATTGAGCCGTTGCGCCGAAAAGAGGTTGACGCGAATCTCCCCCCCGCTGGTAAGGAAGTTCACCTCCCGTTGGACCAAGCCTTCTTCCCGGACGGCGCGAACCATCTCGGCCCTGTCTTCCGGGTCGGCCCACATGCCAAGCTCGAGCGCGGTCGCACCAATCACGTCATCCCTGGAGTACCCATAGAGGCTCAAGAACCTGTCGTTGACCTCCAGGAACCTCCCATCGCTAAGCCGGGTGATCGACATGGCTACCGGGCTGGAGCAGAAAGCTTCAGCAAGTAATTCGTCCGAAATACGTGGGGTAATATCGTCGGCGGGAACACGGTTCGCCGGCATAGGCCCTCCCTGTTTAGCTACTGATTTGGACTGGAATGCTAATATCTAAGGAATCCGCTGCCAGCACGATTCGGACCCCTGACAATACAACATGACCAGACCATCAATTAATCCTTCCAAAATATGTCAAGAATCAGCTGCTATAGTGTGCTGGCGTGGATATCATGACGCGCGATTACAGATGGTGTAGGAGGGAAGTACACAGTTATGCGCTATGGGTTCGTTATCCCAGGTGGCGACGTCGACACGCTAGTGGAGGTGGCGGTGGAAATCGAGGCGGCGGGGTAAGACGCAGTATTAAGCAGCCGGGCGTCAAGTGCCGGGGTGGTGACTTCGCCTGTTATTCTCTATGTCAGCTAGTAGGCCCGTATTGCGCTCTATGAGGTCGTTGGCGATGCGGCGGAACGTTTCCCGGCGTTCGGCTTCGTCCTTTATGCCGGATGGGTCCGGGTAGCTCCAGTGGAGATGCGCCGGTTTGCCGGGGAAGACCGGGCACGCCTCCCGCGCCTGGTCGCAAACGGTTACAATGTAGTCGAATTCCTGCCCCAGGAATTCCTTCAGGTGCTTGGAACTGAGACCATCCGTGCTGATGCCCAGGCTCTCTAGCGTGCTGATGGCTTCCGGGTGCACGCGCCCAGGCTCGCTGCCCGCGCTGTAAGCCTTCACCCTGTCGCCGCCCAGGTGCCGCAAGGTCGCCTCGGCCAGTTGCGAGCGCGCGCTGTTGTGGGTGCACAGGAAGAGCACGCTGGCTTGTGCCTCGCCCGTTAGCTGGTTGTCCTGTTCCGCGTTGCTGTTCATGTTGTAGGTCCTCGATGTCCTGCCTCTTCTTATATTCGCAATCTGGGCCAATACCCCATGCCTTGCCCGCGTCATTATAGATTCCACTCTGATGAGGGTCAAGGCAGCCTTTGTACCCCATTTGTTGCTGATGTCACCTTGCGCACAACCTATTGACAGGCGCAATAGGTTGTGCTATTATTTAGCCAGCTAATTATATTGGGTGAAAGATGAAGCAGTTTGAGGACAAAGTAGGGTACCTGCTAGCGCAGGTTTGTAAGGCCCACAGGCAATGCGCTGGTGTGGTCCTGAACGAGCATGGCGTGCATGTAGGCCAGGAAATGATCCTCATGCAGCTTTATTGCCAGGAGGGCTTGCCGCAGTCGCAGCTTGTGGAGGCGCTTGGGGTGGAGCCGCCAACGGTGACCAAGATGCTCCAGCGTATGGAGGCAGCTGGGTTGGTCGAGCGCAAAGCGGACCCCGAGGACGCTCGCGTGTCGTTGGTCTACCTGACCGAGCAGGGCAGACAGACCGAACTTCCCGTGATGCGCTCCTGGGAGCAACTGGAAGAACGATTCGTCGCGGGCCTTACCGACATGGAAAAGGCCTTGCTGCGCCGTCTGCTGATGCAGGTCCTGAACAACCTCAACTCACAATAACGTACTAACACACCCTGGCGGAAGGCAGACCTGCCGGGGCTTCTTATTCCGTCATAGTTTGCCGACTAACCAGTTTACAACAAGGAGAACGTGAAATGGCAACTCAAAATATGACCCTCGGAAGGCAGACGTACTCGGTAGCGGATATATTCAAGGCGGCCCTGGTAGCGGTGGCGGTCAGCTCGGTGGCTAACATTGTGTTGTGGCTGCTGGCGGTGGCGGTGGGGCTGGTGCCAGGCGATTTCTGGGTGTTGCAGCCGGTCTCAATCATCTCGTCAACGCTGGCATTCACTTTGATTGGCGCTGCCGTCCTGGCTGTGCTAACCCGTGTGAGCAGCAACCCGATGCGCACCTGGCGGATAGTGGCGATTGTGGGGCTGGTCCTTTCATTCTCCAATCCTTTCATGCTCCTCAGTGGCAGCATGCCCGGCTTCCCAGTGCCGACCGCCTCGACTGTGGCCGTCATGCTCCTCATGCACGTGATTGCGGGGATTTCGGCCATCTACTTCATGACTACCATGCCGAAGCCGCGAAGTTAGGCCCTGTAATCGGGACATCGCGTGCATGCAACTCTGGCGAATTGCACCGCAGAGACGCAGAGGACGCGGAGGTTACGCAGAGAAGAATAGAGGGTGTTCTGTAAAAGGGCAGCATCGTACAGTACGATGCTGCCCTTGTTCACATCCAAACAACCACAATCTCAGCGTACCCTCTGCGCCCTCTGCGTCTCTGCGGTGAATAATATCTTCCCACTTGTGTTTATACTAGCCTATCGAGTTGCTGACACCGACTCGCCCAGCATGTATAATGGGGCGGCAAGCAGGGTATGTACCTTTGGAGGCTCGAACTCTTGGACGCCGCTTCAGTTGTGATACGTGAAGCCCGAAACTCCGACGCCGCCGGGTGCCTCGATTTTCTGCGCGAGATTACTTCCGAGCCTGACATCATGATCCCCGCCTACCCAGACGAGTGGGACTTCCCCGTGCAGGATGAAGAGGCTTTCATCCAGGACATGGTGGCTACGCCCAATTGCCTGATGCTCGTCGTGGAAGCCGAGGGGAAGATAGTGGGCATCCTGACCTGTCACGGCGGAAAGCGGCGCGCCTTGCAACATGCCGTGATGCTCGGTATCTCGCTGCACAAGGACTACCGCGACCGAGGGCTAGGGCATCAATTGATGCGACGCGCCATAGACTGGGCCAAGGCCAGCGGCATTACCCGCATCGAGCTCTTTGTCTACGTGGAGAACACAAAGGGAATCCACCTGTACGAAAAGTTCGGTTTCAAGGTCGAAGGCGGCCGCACCCACGCCTACTACCATCATGGCAGGTACATAGACGACCTGGTGATGGCGCTATTGCTATAGAGAATGGAGTAACACGTAACACGTAACACATAAATAGCACCCTCTGCTGTTACGCATTACGTGTTACGCGTTACTCCCATGCATAGAGGGAGGAATGCAACAAATGAGAATTGCCCTGGACGCAATGGGTGGCGACCACGCTCCACTGGAGACGGTGAAGGGAGCTATAGAGGCCGCGCGGGAGTACGGCATCGAGGTGGTGCTGGTGGGGCAGGAGGCTGCTATCCAGGCAGAGCTTGCCAAGGGCGACACAGCGGGCCTCAAGCTCACTATTGAGCCTGCCGCGTCCGTCATCCCAATGGACGAGCACCAGCCCTCTACGGCGTGGCGGCGACAGCGCGATTCGTCCCTCACCGTGGGGTTGCAGTTGCTTGCCGACGGCAAGGTGGACGCGCTCGTGTCGGCGGGCAACACCGGGGCGGTGGTGTCGGGAGGCACGTTCGTGCTGCGGCGCATCGAGGGCATAGACCGGCCCGCGCTGGGGGTGCCGTTCCCCGCGATGGGCGATATAGGCAAGATATTCCTGGTGGATGTGGGGGCCACGCCCGACGCCAAGCCCCGTTTCCTGCTACAGTGGGCGCGTCTCGCCTCCATCTACATGGAGCGCGTCTACGACGTCAAGAACCCACGTGTCGGTCTGGTGTCCAATGGCGAGGAGGAGATCAAAGGCTCGGAGCTGGTGCGGGAGACGTTCCCGCTGCTGCAAAACAGCGGCCTCAACTTCGTGGGCAACGTGGAGGGCAAAGACGTGCCCAACGGCGTGGCCGACGTGGTGGTTACCGACGGCTTCACCGGCAACGTGCTCCTCAAGACCACCGAGGGTGTCGCCAAGATGATTTTCGACTTGCTCCGCGCTGAACTGACTTCCAGCATGGTGAGCAAGCTGTTCGCCGCCGCCCTGCGCCCCAACTTCCGCCGCATAGCCGCCCGCCTCGATTACGCCGAGTATGGAGGCTCAATAGTGATGGGTGTGGACGGCCTGCTCATCAAGCCGCACGGCCGCTCCAACGCCAAGGCGATCAAAAACGCGATCCGGGTAGCCAAGAGCGCGGTCGAGCAGGACGTGATGAGCATCTTCCGCCAGGTGGGGGCGACGGAAGGATAGGCGATGGACGGTGGACGATGGACGATGGACGACGGACGATAGGAGACGAAAACGCAAAGACGCAAAGAACGCTAAGGACGCGCAAAGAAGAATATTGTTGGGAGGAGTGCTACTCTCTACTCAGTCCTCAGTCCTCATCACTCCCATCGTCCATAGTCTATCGTCCTCTCCGCACCACGGCGATGATGTGCGTGCCTCCGTCTAAAGCTCCTGGTTCCTTGCAGTAGTCTAGCTCCCACGCAAGGAGAGTCTGCCATAGTTGGGGATCGGACATGGCCTGTTGCGCGGCCTCTTCGTTGTGGAGCGACAGGAAGTTGGAGGCGGAGGCGGCCACAATCTCACAGTCGTGCGTCCGTAGCAGGGCCTCCAGTTCGGACCACCGGAACATGTGGCACTGGTGCCCGCCTGCGATCTCGCCGTAGAGATCCCCAGTGCTATTTACGCGATTCGTGGCCTCTAGCCCGAATTCCTCGGCTACTTTGAACACGCCTGCTAAGAAGGCGTTTGTAGAGCCTAGCAGCGACATCACGCTGAGCAGCACGTAACCGCCTGGTTTGGTCACCCGTAGCAGCTCCTCCAGCGCCTGCCCCGCCCTGTCGAACACGTAGCTGAGCGCACCGCCATAGCAGACCGCCGCGTCGTAGATGCCGACGGATATGGCCGACAGGTTGGTGACATCCATCACCTGCCGGGCGACCACCGAGCCTTCAAGCCCTGCTTCCTCCAGCCTTCGGCGGTTCATCTCAAGCTGCACTGGAGATATATCCCCGACCGTTACGCGAGCACCTATCCTCGCCATCTCGATTGTGAAACGGCCGGGACCTGCCCCAACGTCGAGAACGTGGTCGCCGGGCTGTATAAAGCGCCGCAGGTAGTGGGTGTGCAGGTGCAGGTTCACCAGGTTGGCAGCGCCCGCTTCCTGCTCGAACCGCTGCCACTCACGCTCGCCGTAGTTGTCGTAGAAGCGGCTGACGTAGTTAGGGTCGTACTTCTCTGTCATGTGGTTTGAGTTATTGTGCTTGGGCCTTAGAGGGCATGCGGTGGGTGGACGCGGCTTCCAGCAGGCGGCGCACGGCGGGGCGGGCGAGGTCTTCAGGCGTCGTTATCTTCAGGTGCCGGAAGAGCTTGCCGGTGCCTTGCAAAAGTCCGTCAGGATCGGGTAGCTCGCTCCCGTAATTGAAGCCGAGGTCTATGTGGCTCTTGTGCACGCTGATGTAGCAGAAGTGCTCGGTCATCTTCTTCGGCCCCACCCCGTAGCCCGCGATCCGCTGGCGGGGCCACGGCACCTCTACAACGTCCGGCATTACGTCTCTGATCAACTCCCGCGCTTGCACGGCCAGGTCTCGCACTCCGGGAGTGGAATCCGCCAGGACTTCGTTGAAACCCTCGTCGGTTGATGGATAGCTCATGTTTGTTCCCTCCATAACCTGCCTTTGCATGAACTTGTATCTCATTATAGAGGTTTCTCGTCTCTACTATCTACGTCTTTCTATGTCGCTCGGCGTTCCGGCAGAATGGCGCGCCTCAAATGCAGCGACTCAATTCCCCCTGTCATCCTGAGCGTAGCGAAGGATCAGGTGGGTAAGCGAGAGTCCTCAACGTTGTGGATGCTAGTGGCAAGAGGAACACCGTTACCCCAACTAGCAAGAGTCAAGAACGGGTTACTGATCCTTCGCTACGCTCAGGATGACAGGGGGTGCTTTGGTCACTCCTATCCGATGATGCCAGGGGGAGAGTATGGTCGCTGCTATCCGACGTTGGCGCAGCCGTGGCTGCCTTCCGTGCTGCTTTGCCTCCACCGCTTCCGAGGTGTTATAATAGCCGTTGGCTTGCCAGGAGCCTGCTCAACCATGAAGATACTCTCTGTTGTAGGCGCACGGCCCCAATTTATCAAGGCTGCTCCGGTGAGCCGGGCCATGTCGAGGGCAGGAGTCGAGGAGGTGCTGCTGCATACGGGCCAGCACTACGACCCTGCGATGTCCGAGGTATTTTTCGCGGAGCTGGACATCCCCGCGCCGCGCCACAACCTGGGTGTAGGTTCCGGCTCGCATGCGGGCCAGACCGCCGCTATGCTGGTGGGCATCGAGCAGGTGCTACTGGACGAACGGCCCGATTACCTGCTGATATACGGCGATACCAACTCCACGCTCGCCGGGGCGCTATCGGCGGCTAAGCTGGGCGTGCCGGTGGCCCACGTCGAGGCGGGGCTGCGCTCCTACAACCGTGCTATGCCGGAGGAGATCAATCGCGTGGTGGCCGACAGCCTCTCGAACCTGCTCTTCTGCCCGACAGGCATAGCCTCGGCCAATCTACAACGCGAAGGCATCACGAGTGGGGTGTTCGTGGTTGGTGACGTGATGTACGATGCCATACTAGACTCTCTGCCACGCGCTGAGGAGATTGCACCTTCGCTCCTGTCGCGCATAGGGGTGGAGAGTGGTGGCTACTTGCTGGCGACGGTGCACAGGGCGTCTAACACCGATGACCCGCGCAACCTGGCGAACATAGTAGGGGCGCTGAGCGACTCCGGCGAGCCTGTGGTCTTTCCGGTGCACCCCCGGACCCGGCGGGCGCTGGAACAGGCGGGCGTGGCCCCCGGCGGCAACGTAAGGCAGGTCGAGCCGGTGTCATACCTGGAGATGGTGGCCCTGGAAAAGCACGCCCGCAAGATACTCACCGACTCCGGCGGCGTGCAAAAAGAGGCGATGTGGCTGGCGGTGCCCTGCATCACCATGCGAGACGAGACCGAATGGGTGGAAACGGTGGAACTGGGTTGGAACACCCTCACCGGCACCGACCCCGCCCGCATACTGGCGGCCATACAAGCCCCGCGTCTCCATTCCACCCCGCCCGACGTGTACGGCGATGGGCACGCGGCAGAGAATATTGTGAACGTGATATGTAACCAGTGACGAGTGACGAGTAGGAGACGAAACCGCAAAGGCGCAAAGAGCGCAAAGGTTACGCTAAGTAGATAATGGTTTGGATAGGTGACACTCGTCACTCGTCAAACGAAAGGAAATATCGATGATCAACATAGCCCGGCCCATGATAGGGGAGGAGGAGAAGGAGGCAGTGATGGCCGTGCTCGAGTCGGGGCAGCTCGCCCAAGGGGGCGTGGTCGCCGAGTTCGAGCGGGCTTTTGCCGACTACTGCGGTGTCAAGCACGCGATTGCCACGAGCAACGGCACTACCGCCCTGCACGTGGCCCTACTCGCCCATGACATAGGGCCGGGAGACGAAGTTATCACGGTGCCCTTCACGTTCATCGCATCGGCTAACTCCGTGCTCTATACCGGCGCCAAGCCCGTATTTATCGATATCGAACCGGACAGCTTCAATATCGACGTGGACCAGGTTGAGGCGGCGATTACTCCGCGCACGAAGGCGATCATGCCTGTGCACCTGTACGGCAACGTGGCCGAGATGTCGCGGCTTATGGAGATAGCCGAGCGGCACGGCCTTGTCGTGATTGAGGACGCCGCCCAGGCGCACGGGGCCGCAGACGACGGCAAGCGGGCGGGTAGCTGGGGCACGGGCTGCTTCTCTTTCTACCCAACCAAGAACATCACCACGGGCGAAGGCGGCATGATTACCACCGACGACGACTGTGTAGCCGACAAGGCCCGGCTGGTGCGCGGCCACGGTATGCGGGTGCGTTACTACCACGAGATGCTTGGCTTCAACTTCCGCATGACCAATATCCACGCCGCGATAGGCATGGCCCAACTCCCAAAGCTCGAAGGCTTCAACGCTCGCCGCATCGAGAATGCCGCCTATCTGAGCGAGCACCTGCCGTCCGATAAGGTGCACGTGCCCACGGTCCGGCCTGGCACCCGCCACGTGTTCCACCAGTACACCGTGCGCGTGCTCCCTCCACTCGACCGAGACGACGCCCGCAAGCAGCTTGCCGAGGCGGGAGTGGGCAGCGAAATCTACTATCCCGTACCCGTCCACCGGCAGCAGTTCTACACGGAGCAAGGCGACTGGGGCAGCTTCCCTGTGTCGGAGCGGGCAGCGGGGGAAGTGCTGTCGCTGCCCATCCACCCCGCCCTCAGCCAACAGGACCTTGAGACCATCGTTGACGCCGTGCGGAGCCTGGACTAAAGATGGGCAACCTACCGGGCATGGACTCCCGCCTCCCGAAGCTAGCCGTGATCGGTGCAGGCTCGATGGGCCGCAACCACCTCCGCGTGCTGAACGACCTGGAGTCGGTGGACCTGGTGGGTGTGGCCGATGCAGACGTTGCCACCGCCGAACGTGTGGCGCGCCGCTTCCACATTTCGGCTTATGGCAGCTACACCGATCTTCTGGACAAGGAGCGCCCCGACGGCGTGGTAGTGGCCGTGCCCACGGTGTTGCACCGTGAGGTGACGCTGGCGGCCATTGCCCGTGGGGTGCACGTGCTGGTGGAGAAGCCCATCGCCTTCACGGTAGCCGAGGGCCGTGAGATGATAGAGGCGGCCCGGCAGGCGGGTGTGATCCTTACGGTGGGCCATATTGAGCGTTACAACCCTGCGATACTGGAGTTGCACAAGCGACTACGGGAGCAGCAGCTTGGCCGGGTCTTCCAGATGAACGCCCGCAGGCTCGGCCCCTTTCCGCCCCGCGTGCGCGATGTGGGGGTGGTAATCGACCTGGCAACCCATGACGTTGACATAATGCGCTTCCTGAGTGGCTCGGAAGTGGTGCGCGTGCAGGCTGAGACCGCCCGCCGCATCCACACAGAGCACGAGGACCTGCTGTCGGGCTTGCTCCGTTTCGAGAACGACTCGATAGGCGTTCTGGACATCAACTGGCTGACGCCCACCAAGATACGCGAGCTGATGATTACGGGGGAGCGGGGCGCGTTCCAGGTGAACTACCTCACACAGGACCTCTACTTCTATGAGAACAATTACGCTAAGACCGACTGGGACACCATCTCCAACATCGAGGGGGTAAGCGAGGGCGACATGGTGCGCCTGCGCATCGAGAAGACCGAGCCGCTACGTGTGGAGCTTGACCGCTTCGCTCGCGCCATCCGGGGCGAAGAAGTGTCCATCGTGTCGGGTGAGGACGGCCTGCACGCGCTACACGTCGCCACGAAGATCGTACAGTCGGGGCTGGAGGGTCGGGCCATCTATTTGAGCGAGGAAGGGTAGGACTTGGAGAGCGTAGAGCAGGGTAGGTACAGGGTAGCGGTCGTGGGCCTGGGCAAGATCGGGCTGCCCCTGGCGGCGCAGTTCGCGCACAGCGGCCTGGAGGTAGTAGGCTGCGACATATCCCAAGAGGTAGTAGCTATCGTCAACTCCGGGCATTCTCACGTCAAGGAGGAGCCGGGGCTTGAAGAGATGGTAGCCGAGGCCGTGAGCGCGGGCCGCCTCTCCGCCACCACCGACACCTCTGATGCCGTCCGCCGCTGTAACGTGGTCGTAATCATCGTGCCGCTGATGGTGGACGAGGAGCGCAACATCGACTATCGCGCCATTGATTCCGCCACTCGCTCCGTGGCTGAGGGGTTGCAGCGCGACACCCTGGTCATATACGAGACGACGCTGCCCGTGGGCACCACGCGCACCCGCCTGGGTTCCATGTTGGCGGAGGGTTCGGGGTTGGTTGCGGGCCGCGATTTCTGCCTGGCGTTCAGCCCCGAGCGCGTGTACAGCGGGCGCATATTCAGCGACTTGCACAAGTACCCGAAAGTGGTCGGTGGCGTCACGCCGGAGTGCACGGCCGCTGCCGAGCGTTTCTATGCCGTGGCCCTGGAGGGCGCGCCCGTCCTCCCCATGCGGGACGCTGATACCGCCGAGTTCGTCAAGCTGGTCGAGACCACCTACCGCGATGTGAACATCGCCCTCGCCAACGCCTTCGCCCGCTTCGCCGCCGAGCGCGACATTCCGGTGCTTGACGCGATTTCGGCGGCCAACACGCAGCCCTTCTCCCACGTCCACAAGCCCGGCATAGCGGTGGGCGGGCATTGCATCCCGGTCTACCCCTATTTCCTGACCAACAACACCGCTGACGACGGCATGTCGCTGGTGCGGCGCGCCCGCGAACTCAACGACAGCATGGTAGCTTGGGCGCTCGACCGCCTGGAGGAATCGCTGGGTGGATTGAGCGGCAAACGGGTGCTGGTGCTGGGGCTTGCATACCGGGAGAACGTCAAGGAAACGGCCTTTTCCGGGGCCGTCCGCCTGCTGAGTGAGTTGAAGGCGCGGGGCGCGGTGCCGCTCATCAACGACCCGCTGTACAGCCCGGAGGAACTCGCCCGTTACGCCGGGCCTGTCCAACTGGACGACCTGCCTGCCTTCGACGCGCTGGTGCTCCAGGCCTACCACGAGGAGTACCGCGAGCTCGATTGGAGCCGCATGCCCGAACATGGTTGCAAGGTGGTGCTCGACGGCCGCAACGCGCTGGCTCGCGCCCAGATTGAGGGCTCCGGTATGAGCTACACCGGCATAGGGCAATAGCCCGTGAGTCTCGATGCCTGCGGTTGTCGACAAGGTGGGTGTTAGCGCATGAAGGTCCTCTGTATTTTCGGCACGCGGCCGGAGGCGATCAAGATGGCCCCTGTGCTCCACCATTTGCGCCAGTTCCCCGGCACCATCAGCGCCAAGGCTTGCGTAACCGGGCAGCACAGGCAGATGCTCGACCAGGTGCTACAGGTCTTCGACATCCAGCCCGATTACGACCTGTCCATTATGACAGAGGACCAGACCCTCGCCACGCTGACGGCCAGGGCACTTACCGCCCTTGACCCGGTTATCGCGCAAGAACAGCCGGACTGGATATTGGTGCAGGGCGATACCACCACCGCTATGGTCGGCACGCTCGCCGCCTTCTACCACCGCCTGCAAGTGGGGCACGTCGAAGCCGGGCTAAGGACCTGGAACAAGTACCACCCCTTTCCCGAAGAGGTCAACCGGCGAATAGTGGACAGTATTGCTGATTTGCACTTCGCCCCGACGCAATGGGCGGCTGACAATTTGCTGCGGGAGGGCGTACCGGAGAGCGGCGTCCTGGTTAGCGGGAACACGGTTGTAGACGCGCTCATCTCGGTCACCGAAAAGCCGCTGTCCGAGCAGACCGGGCGCCTGCTTAGGGAGTTGGGAGTGCCTTCCGCAGCAGGGCACCCGGACGCGGAGGGAGACCGTCCGCCGTTGCTCCTGGTGACGGCCCACCGCCGCGAGAACTTCGGCGGTCCCCTGGAGAATATCTGCGATGCGCTGGGTGAAATCGCCAGGCAGCGGAGCGATGTACGTGTCGTGTTCTTGGTGCATCTCAACCCAAACGTCCAGAAGGTAGTGCGGTCTCGGCTCGGGCGGGCGACGAATATAAGCCTGATACCGCCAGTCGACTACCAAACGATGGCCCACCTGATGAAGCATTCCTACCTGATACTTACCGATTCGGGTGGGTTGCAGGAGGAAGCGCCTACCTTTCACGTGCCCGTGCTGGTGATGCGCGAAACGACGGAGCGTCCGGAGGCCCTTCAGGCGGGTACTGCCAGGCTGGTAGGCACGCAGGCTGATGATATAGTGGATAACGTGTTACGCCTTCTCGACGGCTCGGATGAATATCGAGCCATGTCCGGGGCACCGAACCCTTTCGGTGACGGGCACGCGGCCCCGCGCATAGTGAAAGCCTTGATGGAGCGCGCAGCCCGAACCGATTACGGAGCCTGATGCTTAGTTCGCCCCCTGTAAAAGCTATAGAGTGAGCAACTTTTTACCACCCTGGGCCAGACGTAAGCGTGCGGCAATGCTGCCGGTGGGGTCGGTACGAGCGCGGCTGGCCTCTGGCACCTTCTGGGCGGTAATCGGAGCGGTGCTATCGCAGGTGCTAGCCCTGGTGGCTGCCATAATCGTCGCGAGATTGTTGGGCCGCACGGGCTTCGGGGAGCTTGGCATCCTCATCAGCACGGTCGGCACGTTCGGGATAATGGCCGGGTTGGGGCTGGGTACCACCGCCACCAAGTACGTGGCCGAGCTACGCACAAGCGATCCGGCGCGGGCGGGGCGGATCCTCGGCCTGTCGATATGGACCGCCGTGGTGACGGGCATCTTTGCATCGGTGCTGCTCTTCTTGCTCGCGCCGGTGCTTGCGGCCAACGTCATCAACGCTCCTCACCTGGTGAGCGAGCTGCGCTTGAGCTGCGGGGTGCTATTCTTCAGCGCCCTCAACGGCGCGCAACTGGGCGTGCTCTCGGGGCTTGAGGCGTTCAAGGCCCTGGCCTACTTGAACTTGGTACGTGGGTTGCTTCAATTCCTCCTCACCATAGTGGGGGTGGTGCTGTTCGGCTTTGTGGGTGCCGTACTCGCGCTCGTAGCGGGCAACGCCCTGGCCTGCGCCCTCTATGAAGTCGCGGTCAGACGTGAGTGCCGCCGCGCCAACATCAAGTTTGAGTACCGGGGCACTCGTTCCGAGTGGCGCATTTTGTGGACGTTCGCCTTTCCCGCCTTCATGTCCGGTGCGATGTATACACCTGTGGTGTGGGCAGGCAACGCGGCGCTGGCTAACCAGCCGAACGGCCTCGATGAGCTGGGCTTGTTCAACGCCGCGAACCAGTGGCGCATGGCGATGATGTTCCTCCCCGGCGTGCTGGGGCAGGTGGTGATGCCTATATTATCGAACCTGTATGGCGAGGGACGGGGCAGTAGCTACCGGAGGGTGTTGTTCGGCAACCTGGCAATTACGTTCGCCTTGAGCCTGGGCGCGGCACTGGTGCTTATCTTGGCCGCGCCGCTCATTATGTCGGCCTACGGCAGCGACTTCAGCCAGGGCACGCAGGTCCTCATACTCATGCTCCTTTCAACGGTACTCACCTCAACTTCGGGCGTGGTCGGGTTCAGCATAGCCAGCCAGGACCGGATGTGGCATGCCTTCTGGCTTAATCTCGTGTGGGCGGCGGCTTTCGGTCTCTTTGTCTACCTCTTCATTGGTCTGAAGGCTTATGGGCTGGCGCTGGCATACCTGCTCTCCTACGCCATACACGCCATCACGAGCACGTTGTATATAGTCTGGTCCCTTAAGAGCAAGCGAGTGGCCGATGCCTAAAGTGCTGGTAATAAGATACGAGGGCCAACCTTTCCAGGTGAGGATGTCCAAGCTGCTGAGGACGATGCTGGACGCGGGCTGGCAGGTTGACGTGCTGATTCCCAGGGGTGGGTTGGGTGCGATCAACGTCTCAAGGGAAATGGGGCGCGACCTCAGCGGGGAAGTAACCTTGCTGGAGTTTCCCCACGATCTGCCCCGGTCCATACCGCAACGGTTGCTATATCGTCTCACAGGGACGGGCTTCTTCGGCAGCACCGGGTTCCGGCTCTACCTGACTGGCCTTCTCTCCACGCAGAACTACGACGTTATTTGGGCCAAAGATACGCCTATACTTCCTGCTGTCTTTCACGCTATCGAGAAGTCAGGCCACTCTCCGGTGCGGGTTGTCTGCGACATGTATGAGAACATTACCGAGCAGGTCTATGATACCTTCGTGCGCTATGGCAGGCCGCACGAACGGCTGCTGACGCTTGCCTCGCTGCTGATTAGCCGCCTCCGCCGCGCCGAGAGGCTATACCTCCCACGCTGCGACCGCATATTTGTTGTGGTGGACACGGCCAAGGCGTTCCTGGTGAGGCGCTACGGCCTGGACCCGTCGCGCATAACGGTGGTGCACAACGTCGAGATTCTAGCAGACTTCGACGCTATCGAACTCGGACCGCCCTTGCTTGACAAGGACGTGCCTCTCATTTCCTTTGTAGGAGGCTTCGGGCCGCATCGTGGCATAGACACGTTGTTGGAGGCTGTGGGGCTGCTGGTTTCCCGGGGCGAGGCCCGCTTCCGGCTGGCGCTGGTCGGTGCTTCCGGTTCGGAGCTTGCTCGCCTGGAAAGCGTCTGCCGGGAGCGTGGGCTGCAAGAGGTAGTCGTACTGCGCGGGTTTCTCTCACACCGGGATGCAATGCGCTGGATGAAGCAGTCGGACATCGGCGTTATTCCGCACGTAAACACACTGCAAATCCGAACTACCATCCCGAACAAGCTCTTCCAGTATATGGCTGCCGGGGTGCCCTGCATCGTCTCGGATGTGGGGCCGCTTGGCAGGATCGTCCGGCAGACAGGCTGCGGCCTGACCTTCCCGGCAGGGGACGCGCACGCGCTGGCGGCAATTCTTGCCGAGCTGCTGTCACACCCTGAGCGTATGCTGGTGCTCGGCAGAAACGGCCGGGTCGCCACCGAGCGACAATACCGCTGGGAGATCGAGGGGCAGGAGTATGCTCTTTACCTCCTGGGACACACAATTGCTAACCAGGACCTGAGCACATAGAGGCTCCTGTGCTATACTTTTTCCTATGGGACGCACACGTAAACCTGTCTCTCGCATATCCAGGCCGCGGATTCTTCACGCCCCCACGAACGTAGCGGGCATAGCTGGACTTCTTGCACGCGCCCAACGCGACCTGGGCCATGACGCCACCTCGGTCGAATACTTCCCGCGCTCGTTCCAATTTGGTGTCGACTCGACGTTGGGCCTGCAAGCAGGGGACGGGCGCTTCAAGAAGGCTACCAGGATGGGGTTGTTTGCCCTGGGGGCGTTTACACGCTACGATGTGTTCCACCTCTACTTCGGCAACACTCTACTGCCGAGTCCTTACCCTGATTTGCGGCTGCTTCGCGCTCTGGGGAAGCGTATTGTCTTCCACTTTTGCGGCTGTGAGTTGCGGCGACGGGAACCAAACCTCACCGAGTATTCGCTCAGCGCCTGTACCGACTGTGTTTGGCACAGGTGTATGCAGTTGAAACACCCCGACCTATCCTCGGCTGACGTGCTGATAGTGTCTACACCGGACCTGCTCGAATTCGCTCCTGGGGCGCACCTTTTGCCGGGGCCCGTGGACCTCGACCGCTGGACGCCAAGGGTATCAGGTCGGGTGCCGGGATCCAGGTCCGAACCTGTACGAATCGTCCACGCGCCCACAAACCGCGAAGTTAAAGGTACTAAGTATCTACTTGCTGCGGTTGAGCGCCTCAAGCGTGCTGGTTACGCGGTGGAACTCGATCTGCTGGAGGGTCTGCCGCACGAGCAGGTGCAGGTGCTCTCCGAGCGGGCAGATATAGCGGTGGACCAACTGATGATTGGATCTTACGGCACCTTTGCGATTGAGATGATGGCGAGAGGGCTGCCGGTAGTCTGCCGCATACGTGAGGACCTGCGGCAATTCTACCCACCCGACCTGCCTGTCATAACCGCCGAGCCAGGCAGCATATACGAGGTGCTGGAGTCGCTAATAACGCGGCCTGATACTTGGGCGGACCTCGGCAGGCGTGGTATCCAGTACGTGCAACGCGAGCACGAGATGCACCGTGTGGCCGCGCGCGCCCTGGCGCTCTACAACGTGGGCTTAAGTATAGCCAGTGCCCCTGCACCTGGCGACCCCAGCTACATACCTGAAGCGAGCGACATACGTGCTGTCTAGGCTGTCCAGGCTGTCGAAGGACACCGTGGTCTACGGGCTGGGCGGTGCCATCGTGCGCGTCACGGGGCTGGTACTGCTGCCGGTGTACACACGCGTCTTCCAGGACACCGAAAGCTACGGCGTGTGGCAGATAGTCAGCATCCTGGGAGCGCTGCTCGTGTCGGTAGCCGCGCTGGGGCTGGATGGCGCGGCCTCCATCCTCTACTTCGCGAGCGACTCCCCGGACGAGCGGAAGCGTATCACCACACTCTGGATGTCTATATCGCTGCTGGTGGCGGTGCCGCTTACCGTGGTGCTCATTTTGCTCTCCGGACCCATTTCGAGCCTGGCAACCGGTTCGGAGCGGTATGCGGACCTGTTTGCCGTTGGAATAGCCCTGCTGCCGTTCCACATACTGCAACTGGTGGTGTCGGGCATCTTGCGCATGCACTTCCGGCCTCGCGCCTACGCCGTGCTCAACGTGGGGCTGACTGTGTTGGTGCTGTCCACGAGCATCTACATGGTGGTTGGCCTGCACATGGAGGTTATGGGCGCGTTGCTCGGCACGCTGCTGGGCACCTCGGTGGCCGCAATCGCGGGGCTGTGGACTGTGCGGTCGGCCGTCGACTGGCGGCTGCTGACCAGGGAAACGTGGCCCCTGGCTGCCAGGATGCTCAAGCTGGGCGCGCCGCTCGTGCCGGCGGCTGCCGCCCTGTGGGTAATCGGCTTCTCCAACGCCTTCTTCGTGGCTCGCCTCCTCAGCACGGGCGATAGCGGTATTTTCCGTGCGGGCGCGCAGATCGCTGCCGTGCTGGGGATAGTAGTGTACGCTTTCCAGTTCGCTTGGTCGCCGTTTAGCCTCTCCATCGCGCGGGAGCCCGATGCCGGGAGGGTCTATTCCAGGGTAGGCTTGCTTTACACCGCGGGTTCGATAGGAGCAGCCGTCCTGCTTGGCGGGGCCGCTCCTATCCTGCTGCTGCTGGCGAGGGGTGACTACGCCCCGGCAGCTTCCGTAATTGGACTGCTTGCCCTGTCGATGGCCTCGGTTGGCTCGTACTATGTTTTCGCAATAGGGGTGAATATCGCGCAACGCACCGGGCAGGTAGGTTGGACCAATATGGTCGCAGCTTTCGTCAACCTGGCTCTAAATGCCGCACTCATCCCGCTTTGGGGTATCATCGGCGCGGGTATTGCATCGCTGGCCGCAAACCTGCTATCTATATTGCTCCTCTACGTCGTGTCGCAACGCATCTACCCGATACCATTCGAAGGATTGAAGATGGCGGGCGTCTGGCTCGTGGGCACGGTGGCTGTGGCAATAGCGGCCCTGTTCAACATCTCAGTGCAACCTTCGCCGCTGGTGTCGATAGGTTTTACGCTCCTGCTCATATTGGGTTACATCGCGGCGCTCTTCCTCATAGGCGCGGTCACCCCTCAACAGCTATCGCTGGGGCTGACCGGGGTAAAGTCCGCGCTGAGGAGGCGTCTGGTCGCCCCGGTATCCAAGGGAACAGCGGGTGAGGGCAGGAGGTAGCGGCGATTGCCGAGTGCGAGTGACAAACTAAGGGTGCTCATCATACCTTCCTGGTACCCGACGGAGAGATACCCGGTGGGCGGGGTCTTCATACAGGAGCAGGCACGGGCGTTGTCTCGTAGGATGGGCGTGGAGGTGGTGGTGCTCTTCGTGGATAGGGTCTCTGTAGGGGCGTGGCTGCGCGGGCCTAAACTGCTGGACAGGAGTAAGGAGGAGGGTGTGCCCGTCTACCGGCTGCTAATGCCGAGCGTTCGGGGTGTGTGGCCGTTCATGCAATCGATCTGGGCAGCGCTTGCCTACGCAGGACTCCGGAGACAGAAAGTACAGCCTGAAATCGTGCATGCACATGTATCGGTGCCCGCTGGGCTTTCGGGCGCTCTAATCAAGCTGCTCTGGCGCGTACCCCTGGTAATCACCGAACATATAGGGCCCTTCTCCCAACTGATGCGCAATCGCCGGTCGGCCTTCGCGACACGTTTCTCCCTGAGCCGGGCCGACAGAGTGGTGGCTGTGAGCGCGGCCCTACGCGACCAGATTACGTCCTACCCACAACTCCGCAGGCCGATAGAGGTGGTCCCGAACGTGGTGAACGTGGGCGCGTTCCCGGTCAAGACCGAGAC
Source organism: Chloroflexota bacterium (assembly GCA_030914045.1). Lineage (GTDB taxonomy): Bacteria > Chloroflexota > Chloroflexia > QHBQ01 > JADMIH01 > JADMIH01. The sequence goes on from JALZHG010000005.1 coordinate 73,910, forward strand.
GCGGCGAACATGCGAGCCCGCCAGGCTGTTGTTCGTGGGCGAGATGAACACCAGCATCAAGGGAGTGGACTATCTGATAGGCGCGGTCTCGATACTCAGGAAGCGTGGGGTTGAAGTGACGTTGGACCTTGTGGGAGATGGCCGTAACAGGCGCGAGTACGAAACGCAGGCCCGGCGGCTGCGCGTGGCCGACCTGTGCCGCTTCCACGGTATGCTGCGACATGAGGAAGTAGTCGAAATGATGCACGGTTATGATGTGCTGGTGGTGTCCTCCCTTGCGGAGACGTTCGGGGTAGTCGTGGTGGAGGCGGTGGCTTCCGGGGTGCCGGTTGTGGCGACCCGGTGCGGCGGGCCGGAGGAGATAGTCACGCCCGGCCTAGGGGTGCTGGTCGCGAAAGCCAACTCCTCGGCGCTGGCGGACGGCATAATTGACGTGTTGAGCAGGCCGGGCGACTTCTCTCCTGGGCAGCTGAGGCGGGTGGCCGAGGAGCGGTTCGGCCATGAAACCATATCGGCCCGCCTGGTGGAGCTTTACCGAGAAGTCCTGGGGAGAAGCGGTTAACATGAAAGTGCTGATGATCGTGCAGGAGCCGGTAATCACCCGGCGAATCCTCCAGGAAGCCCGCAGCCTCATAGACGCAGGGCACAACGTCAGCATCCTTTCGCGCGCCGGTGGCACGGAAGATAGGGCTGAGGAAGTGGACGGTATACCCGTGGAGTGGGTGGCTGTGAGGGGCCGCGACCCTCGCTTTGGTTGGCTTTACCGGCTCGTAGGTACCAACCACGGCAGCAACGCGGCCGCCCTGTGGAGCGTGCTTTCGATGCGTCACACCTTTACCCTACGGGCCCTCGCCAGGGCTGTAGCTGCTAAAGCGGACGTGTACCACGCTCACGACCTGAACAACCTCGAGCTTGCCTGCCATGCCGCCGCCGCGAACGGGGCGCGCGTCGTATACGATTCCCACGAGCTATTCACCGAACTGGGCAACCGTTGGATACAGTTGCGGCGCAAGGCCTGGGCGCGGCTGGAGAGCAAGCTCATCAAGCAGGCCGAATTCGTTGTGACGGTCAACGAGTTCATCGGTGACGAGCTATCCAACCGCTATGGAGTGCCTGCCCCGCTCGTAGTGATGAACTGTCCCGACCCGCCCTCCGACTTCGACCCGATGAAGGGCTACAATGTCCTACGCGAGCGCCTCGGGTTGTCTCCCGACCGCAAGATTGTCCTCTACCAGGGGTGGATGTCGGAGGGGCGAGGCCTGGAAAACCTGGTGAGGTGCGCGCCGCTGCTGGCGGGTGAGGCGGCGGTGGTCTTCATCGGTTACGGCGAATACCAGGAGGCGCTGGCGCGCATCGCGCTGGAGGAAGCGCCGGGGCGGGTGTACTTTCTCCCAGCTGTGTCGCACCGCGAGCTGCTGCCGTACTGCGCCTCGGCTGACGTGGGCCTCATCCCGTACCAGGCGGTGGACCTGAACAACTACTATTCCTCGCCCAACAAACTCTTTGACTACATCCAGGCGGGCTTGCCTATAGTCGCCAGCGACTTCCCCTTCCTGCGCAAGGTAATAGCCACCGACAACCTGGGGGTAGTGGCCGAGTTGAGCACGCCGGAGAGCTACGCCAGCGCCATCAACCAGGTGCTGACCCTGCCTGATGGTGGCGACGAGATACGGGCCAACATGCGTCGCGCCGCCCCGCGCTACACATGGCAGAGCCAGGCACGCGGCCTGGTCCTGGCCTACGAAAAGCTGTCAGCGGGCCAACGATGAAAAGAGGCCCTATGATGTGGCCGTGGGATCGATCAAACGCGAACGGGCGGCAGAGTCTTCTCTGCCGCCCGTTCGCGAATAAAGCCGCGCTTGATCCTAGTGGTGCACTATCGTCGTTTCGTCCTTGCCAAGTAGCGAGCTTGTTTCGCCCGGCAGAGGCATCTTGGTGAACGGTGCGAAGTGGCAGGCGACGAAGTGCTCCAACTGGCCGGGAGGGGCCACGTTGCGCCATTCGGGTACCTGCTGCTTGCAGATGTCCTGCGCCAGCCAGCACCGTGTGTGGAAGCGGCAGCCGGTCGGCGGGTTGAGCGGCGAAGGTACGTCACCCTTGAGGATGATACGTTCGCGCCTGACGCGGGGATCGGGCACCGGGATAGCTGACAGCAGAGCGTGCGTGTAGGGGTGCTGGGGGTTGGCGAACAGCGCGGTGCGTTCCGCAAGCTCCGCCATCTTGCCCAGGTACATCACGCCGACGCGGTCGGAGATGTGCTCCACCACGCTCAAGTTGTGCGCGATGAAGAGATAGGTAAGGCCCATCTCCCCCTGCAAGTCCTTCAAGATGTTGAGCACCTGCGACTGGATGGATACGTCGAGGGCCGACACCGGCTCGTCGCAGACGATGAACTTGGGCCGTAGCACCAGGGCGCGGGCGATACCGATACGCTGCCTCTGGCCGCCGGAGAACTCGTGCGGATAACGTTTGGCGTGCTCCGGGAGCAGACCCACGTGGGCCAGTGCGTCGTATATTCGGTCCTGGCGCTCGTCCTTTGGAACCCCGTGTATGATCAGGCCCTCGCCGATGCTTTCACCGATGGGCACGCGCGGGTCGAGCGAGGAGAAGGGGTCCTGGAAGATGATCTGCATGTCCCGGCGGGCCTTCTTCAGCTCATCGGCCTTGATCTCAAAGAGGTTCTTCCCCTGGAAGCGCACCTCGCCGCCGGTGGCCGGGGTGAGGCGGAGCAAGGTGCGGCCAACCGTGGTCTTGCCACAACCAGACTCTCCCACCAGGCCCAGCGTTTCGCCTTCCCGGATGAAGAAGCTTACGTCATCGACCGCTTTCGTCCAGGCCACCGTGCGCTGCAGGAGGCCGCCGCGCACCGGGAAATACTTCACCAGCCGGTCCACTTCAAGCAGCACGTCCGACTTCTTACCGTTGGTCGATGGGACCCTTTCAGTCGAGGCCGTAGCGACGGACAGTCTGCCACTACTCGACCCGTTGCTGCCCTCTAACGAACCATCAGCCCCCGGCTCGGTGGGAGTGGGTGAGCCGAGGTCTTCCGGCGAGTGCAGTGATGTGCTTTGCTGGTCGCTCATAAGCAGTTGCTCCTTGGTTGGACGATAGACGATGGATGATAGACGATGGCTTGTCTCCTATCGTCCATAATCCATCGTCCCTACACTACTGGTTCCGCTCCTTCTGGTTGGCCCACGCCGTCCGTCACCCGCGTGGGGGGCTTGTCTTTCTGGCCTTGTTCAGCTATCTCGTCCGCATAGAGCCAGCAGCGCGCGCTGCGGAACTCGCTCAGGCGGATGAGGCCGGGTTCTTCTGTACGGCAAATATCCATTACGTAGGGACAGCGGTTGGCGAAGCGGCAGCCTGGCGGCAGATTGCGCAAGGAAGGCACCGAACCAGGTATGACCGCCAGCTTGTCTTTGATCTCGCCAAGCACCGGGATAGAAGCCAGCAGGCCCTGGGTGTAGGGGTGCTTAGGCTCGTCAAATAGCTCCTGTACGGGCGATTCCTCCACCACCTTGCCCGCGTACATCACAACCACGTTGTCCGCCATCTCGGCTATAACGCCCAGGTCGTGCGTGATCAGCATGATACCCGTGTTGTAGCGGGTCTTGAGGTCGCGCATTAGCTCCAATATCTGTGCCTGGATCGTCACGTCGAGCGCGGTGGTCGGCTCGTCAGCAATCAGGAGTTCCGGTTCGCATGCCAGGGCCATAGCGATCATCACGCGCTGGCACATACCACCCGACATTTCGTGCGGGTAGGAGTCCACGCGGGTCTTGGCCGAGGGAATACCCACCATCGTCAGCAACTCGATTGCGCGCTGGCGGGCCTGCTGCTTGGTGAAGCTACGGTGGATCATCAGCGATTCGGAGATCTGGTCGCCCACGCGGAACACTGGATTGAGGCATGAGGTCGGCTGCTGGAAAATCATCGAGATGCGATTGCCCCGGATGTGGCGCATCTCCTCCTCAGACAGGTGGGCGATTTCGAGGCCCCTCAGCCTGATCTCCCCCTCTATGATCTTGCCCGGAGAGGAGATGAGGCGCATGATCGACATGGAGGTAACGCTCTTGCCGCAACCCGACTCGCCCACCACGCCCAGCGTCTCGCCCTGGCGCACCTTCAGGCTGACCCCGTCTACAGCCCTGACGATTCCATCTTCGGTGTAGAAGTAGGTCTTGAGGCCGTCTACGCGCAGAAGCTCCGTAGGCTCGTTCATGTTCTCGGGGTAGTCCTTCATGAGGGCGTCATGTTCGACACCCGTGTTGGCTCCCGTCCTACGCGCCGAGCCCTGGGTCCTCTCTCTGTTTTTCGTTTGAGTGTCCAGAGTGCTACCTCCTTTCAAAATCCGCCCGCTGCTGTGAGGCGTCGCGTGCCCACTGCCGTGTTACGCGCCTGATGCCCTGCGGTGCTGTCCCTGACATGATATGTTGCTCAACTATTACTATGCTTGCTCTATGTTTTTGGCTCCAGAGGACTCGCATGTAAAGTCTGAAGCCACGCCGGAGTAAAGGGGATTTACATGGCAGTAAAGTCAATCAACCGGACAGGGTATCGCTGCTCTATAGTCGGCTTTCCTGGTTCCCTGGTTGGCTTGCTAAGGGGAATACGCTTCTTGTGTGTTGACCGCGCATTCTACGGCAAAAAGCGTGCCCCCAGTGTAGCAAATGTGCGCACGAGTGTCAACCGCGAAAGCAAATGTGACACTCACCTGCGTTCCTAATGCAATACACAACAGCGTGTGTGGAAAGGTTCAAAGGGACGATGGACGAGTGGTTAGTGGTTAGTGGTTAGTGGTTAGTGGTTAGTTAGTACCCAACCATCATCTTCTTTGCGCGACCTTTGCGTCCTTTGCGTCTTTGCGGTTTCGTCTCCAATCGTCCATCGTCCATCGTCTGTCGTCCTCTCAAGCCAGGTCCAGCAGTGCCCCTGCGAAGAGGCCCGCGCCTGCTTGCACCGGGGGTACGTGCATAACTTTGCCCCTGGCGAAGAAGGGGAAGTCGGGCCACTCGGCCGGCTCTCCGGCGCTCTTGCCGGGTACGGGGAAGAGGCGGGCGGTGAGGGGCTTGTCCAGCTTGACGGCGAGTGCGGCCATGTCGGTGATGATGCGCTCTAGCTGCGGCAGACTTACGTCGCCGGGGAGGGGCACCGTGTCGAGGCCGAGGCCGCACACGGCGGACATCAGGAGCAGGGTATCTATGGTCACCAGCCCTTCGGCGGCGCGGTCGGCCAGCGTCTGGTCTTCGAGGGCGGGGAGCATGAGGCCGGAGTAGCCGACGGTGGGTAGCTGCTCGCGGGCCTGCTTTAGGACGCTTGTGAGGAAAGCGGCGGCGGTCAAGGTGCCGGGGCTACCCAGCGGCGCGCCACTCAGCAGCTCCAGCGCGTAGCCGATGCTCCTGCTCTGCTCCGGGAAGGGAGCCATAGAGATGTCGAGGCCGGTGAAGGTGTAACCATGCTCGGCTGCCAGGCCCACGCACACGTCGGCGGCCTTCCCGGCTTCCTCTTCCAGCAGGCCGAGCAGCCTCAATCTCGCCTCTTCTAGCGAGCCTGCCCCCTCGAATGCCCGCACCGCCAGGTCTGCCGCTTCAAGGGCCAGGCCGAACTCAGGTCGCCCTCCGTTACGGTCGTCCTCCTTGTAGTAGGCGGCGGGGAAGAACGGCACATGGGGAGGGCAGTTGCAGGCCGCCGCGAACCGCAGGTTGCCGAAGCCCTCAGGCGTGCGCTCGGCCAGCGACTGCATGATGCGGGCGGAGGCCCTCACCGCCTCAAGGTTGACTGCACCGCCGCTCCCCGTGCGCGCCCCCACCTGTATGCTAGCGAAGGCGTTACCCGCCGCGAGCAGCAACTCAGGGACCAACTCGAAGAACGGCTCCAATCCATCCTGCGGCGTGGTCGCCTGGAGAGTACCCACTGAGAAGTAGTCGATACCGGCCTCTGCGCACGCACCCCCGAAGTCCGCCACTTTGCCCGGCGCTGCCTCGTCAGGCAGGAGCCATTCTTCCAGGGGCTGCGCCGCCAGCCGGGTAGTCTGCACGGTGAAGCCCTCGGCCTCCAAAGCCTGCCTGCCCACTTTAGCGAACGATCCAAGCCTCGTGGCAAGCTCAAGCCGAGGCGCGTCCTCTGTGGGAAGCGCTGCCCCGGTGGTAAGCGAGCGGACGTTCACTAAGGGGCCGAGCCTTCGACCGGGTAGCCCGCCTGCTTCCAGAGGGTGCGCGCGTACGGCCCCTGCATTACTTTCAGGTTTGTGTAGCCAAGCCCCCGCATCAGGCTCTTGGTCGAGCCCAGGCTTTCTTCGTCATTGGGGCACTCGCAGTAAATGGCTACGTTCCCGGTTTTGGGTATCTCAGCCGCGCGCGTGATGATGTCGGCCTGGGGGATGTTTATTGCCCCGGCCACATGGCTCTTCGCGTAAATCTCTGGCCGCATCACGTCGATGATCGTGACGTCGTTCGCCTCTTGCAAGGCTCGCACCTCCTGAATAGAGAGGCGTGGCACGTCAGCCACTACGCCAAGGAAGGCGACTATGGTCGCCGTGGCAGCCGCGCTGGGATCGAGGTTCTGCGGAGCGGTGTTGCCGGAGGTGTCCTGGCCGGTGCTCGCGGTGTTGGCCGTCGTGCCGCTGTTGTTCTGCAACACGACAAAGAGTATCACCAGCACCACAAAGGCGGCGCTGACCCCAAGTAGTACCATGCCGAAGGTGTCGGGGCCGGACTTCACGGGCTTGTAGCCCGGCGCGTTGCGGGGGTCTATCGGCCTGCTCGGCCCCCGGAGCTTGGTGGGTTTTCGCTTGCTGCTCATGCTGCCCTTTCTGAGGGGAGAATTGCGAAACTATAACATAGGGCGCGTAGAGGCAACAAGCGGAGGGTGGGAGATGATCGAAGCATGGAGATTACAGGCGGCTTAGAGGGTGGTACAACGGCTTGGACCAGGCTGTACCACTACCTTCTCTGCTGGTTGCCATGTCTAGATGTCTATGATGAGAGTGGTGGAACCCATGTGGTCGTCTACCAGATGCTGCTGGCCGGGCCTTTAGACGGTTGGTAAGTCGTGACCAAGAGCATTTCGTAGTAGTAGCACACCATCTATCAGAGTTTGCAGCTACATCTTAGGAGCACATCAGGTCGAACCGTGTTAACAAGAGCAGAGCCAATTAACTCAGCACCGGTATTGAGCCAAGAAAAGCTCTGTCTCTTCAGCCATGCGGCTTGACGTCCACTTAACGTCCATGGGTATGGCTGTCAGCAGAGCTTCTGAATAAGTAAGACTATTGGGCAGACTGAGATTTACGTTTTACAAACCCGACGGGCAATAATCCTACTAGATACAAGAGTGGCGGCCAAATGATATGGGTGAGTATGTTGCAAAGAGAAGGTCCCAAGGCTTCCGAGGATCGAGGGACTAACTCACATGGAAAGAGGAAGATTTCCAAGGTGGCGTGGTAAACTCGGTCAACAGGAGTATTCAACTCGTCGATGCTGAGAGCAAGATAGAAGCCGACCGCTGACGCAAAAGCATACAATAAGAGGTAAGTAGTAATAGATAGCGGTATCAAGAGCAACAACGAGGCACGTGCTGACAAGCTTCTCCAGATCAGAATCGATGCTACCAGGTGACCCGCCAATAGGAGTAAAGGAATTAAAACTACAACGTACGCACCCGTTGCATCGTCACTCATGGCGCAGAATACTCCTTCGCATTACCGTAGCTCAAGAGCCAATTCCCACCAAATTATAGCTCCATTACATGAGTGAAGCTATAATCTGGTGGAGCGCTCCCAATTGTACTAACAAGGCCCTACGGCTTCCAAGTGCCGAGCAACACACTACCATAGAGGTAACACATTGCTCGGTTCTAAGCTACCAAAGTGCTGTCGCTAGTTGTGCCGTTCTTGCCGCAGCTAACTACAGCCAGTCGGGCTGCTTGCCTGAGGACCTACTTCCAGGCACCACTCAAGAAGTCTCGGGTCTCATCAGCGACACGCCTCGAAGTCCAGTTGTGCCAGGGATCCTGACCCGGTTGAGGGGGAATTATTATCCCATTGGGATTAAGGTTATTGTGCGGGTCAGGACCACAGTTGCGACAACCATAGTTTTCGTAGTCCTTGTGGTAGTGGGGGCTGTGGTACTCCGTAACCCCGGGCACGTTAAACTCAGGGTGGCTAACCCAATCGTACGGCGTGTCTACCAGGGCGATCTTCATGCCTTTACTGGCAAGTGCCTCGAAGCTCTTTCTAAGGCTATACATATCGCAGATGCCTGTCAGGCATTCGGCTTGACCCCCTGGCACTAGGTTGGGAGCATAACCTCCGGGACCTATTGGTGCATCTATCATGACTGCGCTCTTCACCCGCGAGTCGTAGCCTAAGCCTTGCGCGGCATCATGCAGATACCTTGCTATCGCACCTGCACCCATGCTGTGGCCCAGTATATGAATGTCTACTCCCGGCCCATCGTCGGTAATGCCCTGGATAGTCTCTCTTATCTTTGCAGCTCCTTTAGCACTATCCATTTCATCAACACCCACATACTTGACATGGGTTTTTGCCCACGTGTCAAAGCTCTCCCAGTATATGTGACCCTCATGGTACCGCAAGCCCCAGCCGCCCCGGTTATACATGTTCCGAAGATGATCTGTATAACCCTCCCAGTCCCTCACATTCTTTCTGTTGCAGTTGCCATCCAAGCAACCCTGTACGAACACGTAGTAGTCCTCTGCACCATAACCTAAAGGATCAACATAACGTATGGGGTTGCCACGTGTATACAAGTACCGATTGTAGTCCATAGAGTTGAAGACATCGGGAGTAGTAGGGTCAGCGGACACGAAGTGGGCCAGTTCAGGGTCATAGTAGCGAGCACCAAAGTACATCAGCTTGGTACCCTCATCCAGCCTCTGCCCTGTGAAGCCTATGCTGGTGCGGGAAGTGCCCGTCTGCCAGGCTACCTCTCCATAGGGCCTGTAGTACGCCCTGTACAGCACAGCGGGTGTGGAGGAGGTATCCACCAGCAGGGTGGTAGAACCGAGGTGGTCACCGAAAACGCCTTGCTAGCTATTGGCTATGCACTGTAGGTTTCCGATTGGTCATAGATCCGAATTTTGGGGGTTCTTACGACCAGCTGGGCTGGTCATAAGGGAAAGCAAGAAGAATACGGTAGGCCCTGCAATGTACGGCATGGTTCGGCATACGTCTGGATTGAGAGCACTTCTTAAAGGAGCCACACTATCGCACGGGTGTAGCAACAGATCGAAGGTCGCAAAGTAGACCTCGTATTGCACACCACGAGCATCTGAAGACCACAGAAATGAAAGGAAGACGACGCTTGCCATGAGGAACCACACACCCGATGTGACTATGGACAGCACCAACAGCAGGAGGACAGCACTGATGCCGGAAAGGCGTCGCCAGATCATGATCGAGATCGCTAAGTGACCACCAATGATAGCGGTTGCTAATGCAATGATGAGAATAGCAACCAAGGTATCCCTATTCATGTAGTTACCTCCTATAGTCTATGCACAGAATGGTCAAGGTGTCATCTCCACAGAGATGACACCTTGACCAAGTCGCCCAGTCAGAACCAAAAGTGCGTCTCCTATTTCCAAACTTCGGAGAGGAAGTCTCTGGTCTGCTCGGCCATGAAGAGCGACGTATGATCGTGCCAGGCACTTTGAGCCTTAGATGGTGGGAATTCGACCCTGTCATGATTTTCATGGTCCGGCATCGCAAGTCCATGCCCCTTCGGATATCTGGGGTCGCTTACCTCCGGGATTCCGTGTATGGGAGGATGGCTTACCCAATCGTTCGCAGTATCCACGGTCAGGACATTAACTCCTAGCTTAGAGGCGGCCGATCCCAATTCCTTTATTTTACGCCCAAACCCTCCAAGGAATGGCCAGGCTGGCTGGTACGTAACGAGTGGAGCATCGATTAGGACTGCGCTCTTCACTCTGCTATCTGCTCCCTTACCTTCTGCTGCATCGAGAAGATACCGAGCAACGGCAGCCCCGCCTTCGCTATGTCCTAGCAGATGTATATCGACACCGGGGCCGTGATCAGTAATCTCCTCGATCTTATCCCTGATACCTTGCGCCCCTCCCGCTAGGGTCTTGGCACCTACGAACTTCACATGGGTTTTCGCCCAGACTTCGAAGGGCATAGTAATTGTTTGACCACCGAAGGTACCGATAACTCCCCAGCCTTCCTCATCATACATCTTCTTAAGTTGCTCCCCATATTCGCCCCAGTCTGAAATATCATTCCTGTCGCAAGCAGTGCTAGAGGTACATCCTTGTACAAAGATGTAGTAGTCTTCAGGACCAAACCCAAGCTGATCAATGAACCTTAACGGGTTACCATGAGCGTACAGGTACCTGTTGTAGTCCATGGAGTTAGATGGATCCTGGGTAGTGGGGTCAGCGGACACAAAGTGAGCAAGCTCTGGATCGTAGTAGCGGGCACCAAAGTACATCAGCTTGGTACCCGCATCCAGCCTCTGACCTGTGAAGCCCACGCTGGTGCGGGAAGTGCCTGTCTGCCAGGCCAACTCTCCATATGGCTTGTAGTACGCCCTGTACAGCACAGCGGGTGTGGATGAGGTGTCCACATTCAAGGTAGTAGAGCCGAGGTGGTCGCCCACGATGCGCTGCTGGCCGTTATCAGCAGGGTAGTTGGCCCTCCTCATGCCTACCATCTTTGAGCCGAGGAAGTAGAAGTTGGTGTATGGGTGGGCAGTGGCAGACTGGTCAGGGCCAGTCAACTGCTCCTCATACAGGTTACCCACGTAGAGGGTGCGTTTCACTTCCACGGAGGCAGCCGCCCAGTTTACCGCTGCATCGAACAACCTGCGGCCCTCAGCAGTCTGGTAAATCGCAGCGTCATTGTACAGGTAGAAGCCTACCCGCTTGGCCGGGGCTGTAAGGCCATACATCTGAGCCCCGGTTGTATACGCAAAGATCGGAGAGAGGGTAGCGTTGTCGGTAAGAGTAGCTACCTTGAGGGCATTGGCGTTGGGTATTCCCCACACCACGCCGCCCACCGTGTTCGTACTGACCGTCACATCACCTGTAAACCCATCGGCCACCGGATGTGCTGGGTCTGCTATCCTCACCGCCAAGTGACCGTAAGCCCCCATCTGGGTGGTTGGGGTGTCGGTCATGCCCATGTCATCCATGAGGTACGGCTCGCAATTGATTACGGGCACCGTCACGTTCCGAAGCTTTGTGCCAATCGCCGTTGACATGGAGGTGGCCGAGACGAACACTACACTCTTGCCAGTGGCATCCGCGCTCGTGAGCAGGTCATCATCTACGACGGTAACGTTATAATCAATGTTTCGCAGCCGGTTACGAATGATAGTGTCGCTGGCATTCATGCTGTTGGGCGCATCTACCACAAACAGGGCGCTCTTGGTTACCGGAGCCGCTGCCCAGTTCACCGCTGCATCGAACAACCGCCAGCCATTCTCATTGTGGTAGGCTCCCGTATCATTGTACATGTAGAAACCTACCCGCTTCGCAGGGGCTGTAAGGCCGTACATCTGAGTGCCCGTTGAATAAGCAAAGATCGGAGAGAGGGTAGCGTTATCGGTAAGAGTAGCTGCCTTGATGGCATTTGCGTTAGGTATGCCCCACACGACCCCACCCACCGTGTTGTTGGTGACAGTCACGTCGCCGGATAACCCACCCGCCAGGGGGTGAGACGGGTCTGCTATCCTCACTCCCCAGTGAGCGTAAGCCCCCATCTGGGTGGTTGGGGTGTCGGTCATGCCCATATCGTCGAGCAGATAGGGTTCGCAAACTATCACTGGTACTGTCACGTTCCGAAGCTTGGTGCCAATGGCCGTTGACATGGAGGTGGCTGAGACGAACACAAGGGTCTTGCCTGTGGCATCAGAGCTGGCAACCAGGTCATCATCAGCTACCGTCACCGTATAGCCGAGGCCCTGTAAGTGGCTGCGAATGGCAGTGTCAGCCGTGTTCAAGCTGGCGGGATTATCTACCACAAACAGCGCGGTCTTGGAGGCGGGCATAGCTAGGGTGGAGGTGATCACACTCTGGACCAGGCGCTTGCCCTCGCCGTCGTACACGAATTCGGTGGTGGTGTTGCCCTCGACTATCCTGGTGACGCGGTTTTGGGGGTCGAAGGTGCGGTTCTGAGTCGAGCCGCCGCGCACGGCGGACGTTTGGTTGCCCACGTCGTCATACGCGTAGGTGTTGCCCTTGAAGGCGGTGATCCGGTCTATGTGGGTGGCATCGTAGGTGTAATTGTACTGGAC
>JALZHG010000250.1 GCA_030914045.1 Chloroflexota bacterium
GGCTTCCTATTTTCCATTCTCTAGTGCGAGGGTCGTTGATCTCCAATGAGGCCATTACGGTTCCGGTCGCCGCCAAAACGTCACTTACGGTAATGCCTGGACCCGCTAAGTCCGCACATAGCAAGAACGCGATCTCGCACTCGACACGCGGATGGATAAGTCGCGATAGCGAGATCGCCTCGCCGTTAGCAACTCGGTCGCTCTCGAACAAGCTTCCAAATATTGGCTCATCGATTTGCAGGAGTTGTTGGATAGTCGGGTTTGTCGCACCGACCTTCCTGCCAGCAACCCTGTCCCCGCTCTGCACCTTAGTTGCTACTAGTGCCATCTGAACGCGATATGCATCGGATTCTGTGAGGTCCGGGTAAAGCGCGGTGATCGGTTCTATAGGTACGCACCATCGTTCGGCATCGATGAGCCTGTGCGCCAAGTCAACGATGAGTTCCTCTGTTACAGGCATGAGATCGTCCCTTTCACACTCCACCATGATGCCACCGGACGCAGCTTAGCGCCTCCGTAGATGCCTTATTCACCGAGTTGCCTACAGCATTTACCATAATGATTGAACCGGCATCCGGTAGCCGCAATGCTCAAAGAAACTACGAGCGTCCTCGGAACTGACCGCAGATAACGCCAAACCGATCGCCTCAACCAAGGCCTCTCGAGTCCTCGCTTCGGCCTTACGCACAAGTCTCTTGATCTTTGAGAATGCTTCCTCGATAGGGTTGAGATCCGGAGAGTAGGACGGCAGATACACCAGCTCGCAACCTCGCCCCTCGATGAGTTCCCTAACTCGCTCCCCTCTGTGCGCGGTTAGGTTGTCCATCACCACCACCTGACCACTATGCAGTGTGGGAGCCAGGACCTGCTCCACATACGTTTCGAAGACCACAGAAGTGGTCGCGCCCTCCACGGTGAGAGAAGGCCCTATCCCTCTGAAGCTCATGCTCGAAAGCACGGTAGTGTTAGCTCCACGGTTGCGAGGTACAGACCAGTAGGCCCTCTTGCCCTTCGGCGACCAAGCGTACACAGGTGATAAAGAGGTGTTCGTGCCCATCTCATCGACGAAGAGCAGCCGCTTGGCCTCGACTTGCTCGGCAACCATTACTCTCCAAGTGGCTCTCAAGAACTCGTCTCGTTCCAGCGCCCCCATAGTCCGTTTTTTTGGGTGAAGCCCAGCCTTTTCATTAGCCGCCTTACGGTGGAGTCGCTAAGGGGCGTGCCCATTAGGTGCTCCAAGAGGTGACGTCTTTGGCTGATGGTGGCAGCTGGACGCTCCTCTACATCCTTCTCGAGAAGGACTCTGGCTTTCTCGTCCGTCTTGCGTGGTCGTCCAGGGCTCTTTCTGGGCTCAAGCGAGCCTCCTTGTCTAGCCATCCTCGAGTAGCGCTTAACCGAGGAGAGGCTTACGTCGAACAGGCGCGCCGCTTGAGCTTTTGGCATACCTCGCTCTATGGCGGCAACTATCTTCTTGCGCAGATCTTCGGAGTAGGCTCTCATCCTCTCATGATCGCATACGGGTCAAACTTTATGCTCACTGCTGTAAAAAAGGGTTGCTTGGAGCGAAGCAAGGGAATCCGCGCTACGATGGAGTCTAGCAGCTATGTAAGGAAAGAACGCTATGACTGTTACTCGCACGACAACAGAAATCAACACGATCTCGTCCAACAGCTTCGAGGATGCCATCCAACAGGGCATAGCCCGCGCCACGAGCATGCTCCGGGATGTGGAGGGTGCTAGGATCAACAACATGGTGGTCCTAATCGAGAATGGCAATATTGCCGGCTACAGGGTCAACATGGAGATCACTTTCGTTCTCGAAGACCCAGCATCCGTTGACGAACCTGAAGGCGCAGCCCAGCGACAACCGACACGCAAGGTTCCTAAATACGGCGGCCCCGGCGATCACATGCAGCAGGATGTGGAAGGTAGCGCACCGGAGGAGCGGACTGATCGTCCGGATGCAGTCTCCGAAATGACCGTTTGGAAGGGAACAGGTCGGGGTGCGCGCCAAGACTACCTCAGGTTACTTGAGCGCACGGGCGAAATTAAGACGGGATCGGGTGAGCTGCCCAAAGACTTTTGGGACCTGCCAAGGCCGGATGATCCAGAGGGCTTAGTGCGCCGCGCTGTGCAAGAAGACCGTCGGTAAACCCTTAGCCCTTGCGGTTCTGGGACACCTCCGCGATCGTGCCCTTGCTCGTTAACGAACCTAAGTCAGCCACCATGAAGACCGTTCACGGTGCAGATCGTGATCTGGTCACGTGGTGGGGGACTCGGGGGGAGTGCATCTCTGCGCTCAACCGACGTAGGCGTGAGGGCAAGCTTTCGTCCCAGGAGGTATCGGACGCGCGTGTCCTGCTGGACTCCTTGAGCAATAGCTGGGCGGAAATGCAACCCACGGACAGGGTTCGTACCTTGGCGGAGCGGTTCATGGACACGCACCCTTTAAAGGCAGCCGACGCCATGCAGCTTGCCGCTGCCTTCAGATGGGCCGCAGAACGACCTGATGGACACGAGTTTGTCTCCCTAGATCGAACGTTGCGCAGGGCGGCCAGAGCGGAGGGATTCACCGTTTTACCGCCGTAAGAGCTGAAGTTTCTTCACTCGTAAGAGCTTCGCGCGCTGGTAGGTCGAGGCTGAAGCAGCTCCGCATTCTTGGTAAGGTGCTACGCCAGAACCTGGCCCGAGGCATAGGAGGGGGTAATGATGCCTGGGGCCAGGTTCTTTTTTATAGCATGGCCCAGCACGTTATCTTGCCCGATGGGAACGCAGGAAGAGCCGATTACAATCAGTTACGAAGGGCCGCTGTTCTCCTTATCCTCCCCGCGACTCTTCTCTTGAGCCAGTCCTCGTACTTCTGGCCGTTGGGCATGGTGGCGCCTTCTAGTGCTCCGTTCCTCAAAGGCGGTATACATAAGCGCGTGGCAGGACCGCCGACCAGGGAAGGAGAGGAGAACGTCCCGAAGCTGCTACGCACCCGCTGCTACGCGCCCGCGCGCCCGAAGATGCCGAAGAAGGACGAAAGGTCCGCAAACTGGCTGGAAGCCGCCACGCTCCCGGCGACTGGATAAACAGAGCCCGGACGATCGCCTTCAGCTGGGATGGACTACTTCGCACCACGCACGCATCGCTTCGGAGCTCTGAGGTGCCACCCACAAACGGTTCGCGAGCGCATCCATCGCTTCAACGCCGAGGGACTCGATGGGCTTGGCGATCGCCCGGGCGCCGGCCGCAAGCGACGCATCACGGAAACCGAGCGCTCCTTTATCATCTCGCTGGCTAGCACCGATCCGCCAGGGAGGGAGGTCGGTCCGCGGCGCTGGCGGTGAGTTGGAGAGTAGGGATGAGGAGAAGGAAGCTCATTGGACGCTGGACGCCCTCACCACCGCTGCCCAAGAGAGCGTGGGATCACCGTTGGGCGAAGCCAGGTACGTCGCATTTTGCTCGTCGAAGGGGTGAGGTGGCGCAACCCCCATCCTTGGGGGGAGAGCCACTACCTTAGGAGTTGTCCCAAAAGGACGAGGGTCCTCACTCTCTACATCAAGCGCGGCGATCTCCTCCGAGAGAGCCTCGTAGCGACGGGCGACCGAACGGAGCGCGAACCTGGTGGCTGCCTCCACGTCGTCGGGATCTTCTCCCGGGCGGAAGCGGGCAGCGATTTCCACCAGCTCTCCGGCCGAGAGCCCGCGCAACCGTTGGCGGAAGCTCCTCCGGAGCGGTCACCCTCATGGCTTGCAGCTCTGGTTTGCGGCCTCTGGGCACGGGCCTTCACCGCCGAGCGCCTGGCGGCCCTCAAAGCCCGGAAGTTCATCTCCACCCGACCGTCTGCGCTCTTGGGTTCTCCTGCTGCCTCACCCGAAAGCACCGCCCCGCGGCGGCGGCTTCGGCGTCTCGCGAGTCGCTCTTTCCGTCGCGCCTGAGATGGCGGCGCTTTGGCCTCTCGACTTCGAACACCGGTATTTCCGCCTTCCTCAGGTGGCGGACGAGCCCGACCCCGTAGCTGCCGGTACCCTCCACCCCAGACTGACTCAATAATTCCGTTGGCTATGCGTGCACCAACGATGGCCGGAAATCTCCACTGAATTTCGGCAGCAAAGCTGGCCGCAAGCCCGTGCACGTGGCATCCTTCTAGCCCTCACAGGTGTCGTCGCGGTGCTCGCTCGGGGAAGCTTCGCTGAATTGGGAGGGCGAATAAGGCGTCGCCTTGAAGTGAGGGGAAAGCATGGTCAGGAGGCGTCCAAGGGTAGAGCCCACCGACGAGTGGGGCCAACTCGAACTCTTGCTGAAGTGGCCCGAGCAAAGGGAGTAAGAGCTTATCCGTCCGATCGTGGTCTTCGGCGGCTCCATCGCGGAGCGCGCCCGCGAGACCGGGGCGGTCTCCGAGCGAACGCTCCGTCGCAAAGCGGATGTCTTCGACGAGGAGGGCATGATGAGCCTGTTCGCCTCGGAGCCCGCCAAACACCGGGGGCTTCCGCCGGCGATGAGAAGGCTCATCATAGACCGCAAGGCGGAGTACCCCGCCTTCAGCTTCGGCGAGATCGCCAGGATCTGCTACGTCGCCTTCGGCAGGAGACCATCCAAGCACACGGTGAAGCGGGTATTGGAAGAAGGCCCGACTCCCTTGATGCCGGTGAGACGCTCTACCCTCCCTACCAC
>JALZHG010000067.1 GCA_030914045.1 Chloroflexota bacterium
GGTCTGGAGTCTGCACCAGAAGTTAGGCACCCCCGCAGCAGTGCTTACAGAGCCGATGGACTACCAGTTCGGCGGCTTGCCTTTCGAGCACCTGGCCCCTAGCGGCACTCGCTACATCAGCGCCGCCGACTGGATCTGCCCCACCAATTGCCGCGCCCCGCACATCTGCCCGATGACGCGAGATGTGCGCTTCTGGGACCTGGAGGACACGGTCAAGGACTACGCCGCGACCCATGCGGAAGACGTTGCCGCCGCCGTGGTGTTCAAGCCGGAGTTTCGGGTGCCGGGCGTGGACGTGCTACGCATCGGCCAGTACCTCGCGGAGCGCGACCGCCTGCTGGCACTCTCCCGGCAGCCCGCCTCGGCTGGCAAGAGCGTGGTGGTGGGCACCGTTTCGCCCTGCCACGGCGCGGTGAGTCTGCTGCGGTTTGGCATGGTGCCTGCAACTATCGAGGCTTGACCGGCGTTCTTATATTGCGCTATTCACATGGCCGGTCGGAAAGACGGCCCTCCCACGTCACCGCTGACCTGACACCCGTTCCCTGACCTCATAAGGAGCCTCCAGGCTATGCTACCCCGCCTGCGCGCCCGCCTGTTGCTGTTTCTCATGCTGGCGCTCGTGCTATCCGCGTGCGACCTTTCGCCCCAACCTACGCCTACGCCCAGGCCGCAACAGTCGTCCACGCCCGGCGATAGCGCGCCCCTGCCCCCGCCTACCATGCTCACCACGCTGGACGTAAGCGCCACTCCGCGCGTCGTCTCGAACACGCCCGATACGTCGGTCACGCCCCAGGTGGATAGCTCCGAGGGCCAGGCGTCTGCCGCGTTCCTTGCGGAGGTGGACGGCTACTTGAACGACCTGTTGAGCAAGGGGCAGTTCTCTGGCTCGGTGCTGCTGGCGCGCGACGGCAGGGTGCTGTTGAGCAAGGGCTACGGCATGGCCGATATCGAGAACGACGTGCCCAACAGCCCGCGCACCAAGTTCCGCATCGCCTCGGTCACCAAGCAGTTCACGGCGATGGGCGTGATGCTCCTGCAACAGGAGGGCAAGCTGAACGTGCAAGCCTCGGTGTGCGAGTTCATAGCGGAGTGCCCGGAGACCTGGCAGCCGATTACTTTGCACCACCTGCTGACCCACACTTCGGGCCTGCCGGAGAACTTCAGCATCCAGGACTTCATGACGCTCACCCTCTCGCGCAACCCTATGCGCGACGGCCTGGAGATGATCAAGACCCGCCCTTTGCAGGCCGCACCCGGCGAGACGTACCAGTACAGCAACGTGGGCTACAACATGCTCGGTTACATCATCGAACAGGTGTCGGGCCGGACGTACGAGGAGTACCTGCGCGAGAAGATATGGTCGCCGCTCGGCATGAACGACACCGGGCAAGACCATGAAAGCCTGCTGGTCAAGCGCCGCGCCACCGGCTACTTCAGCCCCACCGCTAAGGCTCAGTACCTGCCCATCGACCTGGCGGCGTACGCGGGCGGCCTCTACTCCACGGTGGAGGACCTGTATAAGTGGGACCAGGCGTTGTACACGGAGCAGTTGCTTCCCAAGTCGGTGCTCGACACGGTGTTCACCGCGCACCAGGGCGACTACGGCTACGGCTGGACGATCAACCAGGGGGAGTGGGGAACGGTGCTAGCCCACAATGGAGCGGTGCCCGGCTTCGTCTCCAACATCAGCCGCTACCCCGACCGCAAGGCGACCGTCATCGTCCTGAGCAACCTGGAGGCTACTCCTCTGGCGCAGGTGGTGGCGGACTTGACCGCCAGGGTGATGCAGGCGCAGTGAGTCGTCTCGTCCCCGCATAAGTGTTTCTAATTTCCTAAGCTTAAGTTCCTGGTTAATGAATTACAGGGGAGTTTAGCATGCTGACTAACTACATCGAGGCAGCGATGCGACAGGCCCGTTATGAAAGACTGCCTGAAGATAAGACGTACTATGGAGAGATACCAGGGTTTGCAGGAGTGTATGCCAACAGCAATACGCTAGAAAGCTGCCGCCAGGGGCTAAAGGAAGTGTTGGAGGAGTGGATCCTTCTGCGGTTGTCTCGCAATCATTCACTGCCTGACGCGGTACTGTTAGCGTGACAACACCTTAGCCCAGCAAATCGTCCTCTGAGCGCCTCCGCGCCAGCAAAGCAGACACCACCAATCCCACCGCGTATATAACCAGCGCCGCCCCTATCACCACGCCCGCCGTCGCTAAGGAGGCTACTTCCACGGCAGAGTAATCGAACCTGTTGCTGGCAGGGAAGGCCCCATAGAACGGCGCGACGAGCGGAGAAGTGATAGCGTACACGGCCCCAGGTATGGGCACGTCGCCCCGCACGGCGAGTAGGCGCATGGCGAAACGCAGCCCCAGGAGCGTGACAAGGCTGCCGGTGACCACCCACAGCACCACCGGTGCGTACGTGGGGAACCCGTCCACCAGCAACGTGGGCGAGCGGCCCGCGGTGCCAGTAAAGGCGCGGCGTACCGCTCTCCTCCTGATCACGGGCCGCTGCGAGTACATGCCGGCTACGCCCCTTCTGCCCTGTCCTCTACCCGCACCCGGTTCATTTTGTCGCGAGACGCGATCTTCTTAACCACGTCCATGCCCGAGATGACCTGGCCGAAGTTGGTGTACTCCCTGTCGAGGAAGGTGGAGTCGGTCTTGACGATGAAGAACTGGCAGTCGCTGTTGAGCCGCTTGTCGGGGCCGCGAGCCACGCCCAACGCGCCGGTGTAGAAGGGCAGGCTGTTGTACTCGGCGGTTATCTTGCCGCCGCCGCTCCCCGTGCCTGTGGGGTCGCCGCCCTGGATCACCCAGTGCTCCACGCGGTGGAACACCAGCCCGTCGAACAGGCCGTCGTTGGCGCGCTTCTCAAAGTGGGCGATGGTGTTGTCCACGCCCCCCGCCGTCGCCAGGCTGCACTCGATAGTGCCCTTGTCTGTCTCGATTACCATTACTTTCATTGAAAGACCTCCTAATGCCGGTTCCTTTTGGAAGGCTGTACAGGTAAGGGAAAGAGATTGGGGACACCCCAGGCCCTGTCAGGGAGAACCCTGCACCCCGTACCCTGTCGTCGCAACCGCTACTTCCTCTCCACCACGGCGGCGGCGTTGATCTTGTCGCCTATCGCCATCTGGTTCACCGCTTCCATGCCCTGCACCACTTCGCCCCAGTTGGTGTACTGACCGTTGAGCCACTCCGCCGGGGTCTTCGTGAAGAAGAACTGGCTGTCGTTGTTTTGGGTGGGGTCCTGGCCCCTGGCGATACCGAGCGAGCCTGCCTTGAAGGTGAGGTCGTTGTACTCGGAGGGCATCTTGCCACCACCGCCGCCGGTGCCCTGGGGATCGCCACCCTGGATTACCCAGTCCTCCACGCGGTGGAAGACGAGGCCATTGAAGAAGCCCGAGTTGGCCTTCTGCTCGAAGTTGGCTATTGTGTTAGGCACTTTGGCCGAAGCGTCGGTGTAGAGCCTCGCCACGATGCAGCCCTTCGCCGTATCCAGAACGAAGTACTTGCCGGGTTCGTTGGGTGCCTGGCAATTACCCGCGCCCGCCACGTTGGCCGCGCTACCCCCACTGTTAGCCGTGCCGCCTGTCGCGCCGCCACTGTTCCCCGCAGGGCGTAGGAGCAAGAAAAGCACCAGCGCCAGCGGTATCATCATCAACACCCAGATAGCCACGTAACGTTGGAGGCTGAACGGGGGCAAGGTGCGGTCTATCGTAGCCTTGAACCCGGTAGTGGGTGCGGCTGTCGCCGCTTCTCGCCGGACCGGGGGGCGGCTTCCGCCTCCACCTGGAGGTCTCGTGCCCGAAGTGCGTCCCTGCGACTGCGAAGCCGGCTTGCGTGCCTGCCCGCCTGCTCCCTTCGCGCCGCCACTGCCCGCCGGTCTGTTGGCACCGCCTGGGGTCCTGCTCTGCTCAGGTCTGCGTCCTGTGCCGCCCGCCCCACCTGAGCCGCCCGCCCCGCTGCTACCACTCCCTGATCCTGATTGTCCCATCTGGAGAAATCCTCTCTTCAGAACGCTTATAATTACAGAGTTGGCCCGACACCGGGCAACGGCACTTTGTAACACATAGGCTTTGGCGAAGTCAAGAAGAGTGAGGATAGGTATTCAGCAGTGGTCCATTACCGCCCTGTGACATTAGACGACTATCAGCAGGTGAAAGACCTGTTGGAGGAGTGCGGCATAGAGGGACGGCAGGCCGAGGAGTCGCGCCTGCGCCGCATGATAGACAACGCCGACCGCACCGTGGGGGCCTTTGACGGTGACAGCCTGGTGGGGTTCGCCCGCGCCCTGTGCGACGAGGCGTTCAGCGGATACATCGGCACGGTATGCGTCCACCCCCGCTACAGGCATCAGGGCATCGGCACCGAGTTGGTCAACCAGCTAACGGAGGACAGCCCCGAAATCACCTGGGTAGTGCGGGCCGTAGAGGATTCCGCCCCCTTCTGGGAGAGACAAGGCTTCACAAGCTCGTCTGTCGGCATGGAGAAGCTGCGGGAGAGGTGAGCGATTAGTAATTACGAATTACGAATTACGAATTACAGACTCGCTCGATAACTTGTAATTCGTAATTCGTAATTCGTAATTACTAATCG
The DNA here is from genome assembly GCA_030914045.1 of Chloroflexota bacterium. GTDB lineage: Bacteria > Chloroflexota > Chloroflexia > QHBQ01 > JADMIH01 > JADMIH01. The sequence continues at coordinate 4,601 of JALZHG010000067.1, forward strand.
CTCTCCAGCCTTATACTGTCTGTTCTTCCAAGACCTGCTTCAACCTTTGCAAATGCGTCCCGTCTTCCTTTTTCAAGATGAATGCGACCATGGGAAGCATTAGCTTCTTGATCCCCGCGGCTTTGATTTCGCAAACCATGTCAATGCGCGTGCCGTCCCTTTCAGGATGGAATTTGTACCTGTAGACCGTCTCGATCCCATCAGTCACGTTTCGCATGGCATATAGCTTGGGCTCGGCGTATTCACTCACTTCCAACTCGGCGTGCTGTTCTTTGCCGCCCATCAAGCGGGTCTCGCGGTAGCGGGTGCCCACCTTCGGAGGCCCTTCCGTCAGCTTGACCGAGCTTTTTACCGAGGGGACAATTTTGGGGGCGTTGTTCGAATCGGTAATAAACCCGAAAACGCGCTTCGGTGGGCAGGCGATCCATTCACTCATCTTAAAGCCAGACATTCTATTCTCCTTGATAAAGCTAACGTTCTTTGCCTTGTTTGTCCGGGTCGGCTGGCTCGATAGCCAGATAAACATCGGTAAAATGGATGCGGATGTCGTCCTTGACATGCGAATAACTGTACACTTCGAAAGGTATTTGTTCTCGGAGCCGGTATTTGCCCGTGGTGACCAGCGAGTCATACACGTGCATGTACGTCTCTGCCAGGTTGTCGAAAGAACCATAATGCCTGCCCACCCCAAACATCCCCGCCGAAATCGTCTGGCAGCCAATATGGCCCGAAGGGTTGCGGAATTCGGGAATCTGTACGCACACATCAAAGCGTTGCTTTTCCGGGGGTGTGACCGACGGGTCGTCCTGGGGCAGGCCGATTAACAGCGAAGCGGCGTCGATCAATTTATTTTCATTCCCCCAGTGGAATAACTCATCCCAGAGGGGAGACATGGGCGAGCCTTTTTCCAGCAGCTTGTCATAGGGACCGACATGACGGACAAAAGCGACGATGATCGAACGCACCTGTTCCACGCGGACTTGCGCAGAGGTGGACCGGTTCGGGAGCAAGCCCGATCCATCCTGCATGTTGTAATCAGAAAGATATTTGGGCTGCACATGTTTTTTGTGTTCACGCGATATGCGCAGGAAATTACTGCGGAACTCACTCGGCGTGATACCAAACTGCCTCTTGAATGCGCGCGTGAAAGATTCATGCGTTTTGAACCCGGCATCCAGCGCAATCTGCAGGATCGTCTGTTCGCTGATCTTCAGGCGATATGCGCCTCTTTCGATCCGCAGCCGGCGGATATATTCCTTTACGGCTTCGCCGATGGTCTCGCGAAATATGCGGTGAAAGTGAAAAGCGGAAAACCCGACACGTTCTGCCAGCACACCCAGGCTTAAATCCTGCTCGAGGTGAGTCTGGATATAAAGAAGGGTCGAGAGCAGCGCCTGCTCATATTTTTGCTTGGTCTTGAAGATCATTCTGCCTCTTGGCTCAAACTATACAACAAACGCACAGGCGCTCCTTGACTATTCTTGCTATTTTCGGAGAGGTAATTAGAAGCTATTTCAAGAACAACATTGTCGAACATCGGCACATGGCGCCACCATGTCATTTCGAACGCAGTGAGAAATCTCGTCCTCTATGCAGGTGTGACTCTTTTCTTACGAGACTCTACGTTATAGGAAAGGGGTCACCAAGTGCTAAGGGACGAGATTTCTCACGGCGTTCGAAATGACAAAGTAGAGACTTTGGTGCTCATATTCCCTCTTGCTGAATAACTGGTTCGTCAAGCATATTATCGAATTCGTAGTTCGTAATTCGTAACCCGTAATTTGCCCCCATCTCTTCCATCTGCTATACTCGCCCTCGACAAAGCGGGTCGAGCCTCCACTGCATCGTTGAGATGGCCGCTTGCATCCTGTTAGTGACGTATGGAGGTCCACATGACGGTTGCTATTGACCAGGAAGATTGGAAGAAAGTGCTTGCCGAGGTAGTGGGCACGTTCTTCTTCTTTTTCATAGGCATAGGGAGCATAGCGGGGGCGAGCCAGGCTGGGGCAACCGGCCTGCTGATAGTGGCGCTGGCGCATGGCCTGGCGCTCTCTATTGCGATCACGGCGCTGGGGCCTATATCGGGCGCTCACTTCAACCCCGCGGTGACTATCTCTCTGCTTGTGGCGCGTAAGATTAGCCCGGTGCTGGCTTTGCTCTACATACTAGGGCAGCTAATCGGCGGCGTGGCCGCCTGCCTGGTGTTGGGGATGGTGCTGCCGCGTAGCGTGTGGGAAGCGTTCAGCCTGGGCACGCCGGGCGTCGCGACCATCGGCATGGGGCAAGCCGTGCTGCTCGAAGCGGTGCTGACTTTCTTCCTGGTGCTCGCCGTCTTCGGGACGGCGGTGGACGCTCGCGCTCCCAAGATCGGCGGCTTCGGCATCGGCCTCACCGTGTTCGTGGACATCCTGGTTGGTGGGCCTTTCACCGGCGGCGTGATGAACCCCGCCCGCGCCATCACCCCGGCGATTGTCTCCGGCGCGTGGAACGACGCGTGGTGGATCTACTGGGTTGGCCCCATCCTGGGTGGCATAGTGGCGGCCCTGCTCTACAAGACGATCTTCCTGCCGCGCGAGGGCGACACCGTAGTCACCGCCCCGACCGTCACCGACCAACCACTGGAGCCGCCCTTCAGCGAGCCGAATCTGCTGGATAACCGCTAAGGGACGATAGACGATGGACGATAGACGATGGACGATAGGAGACGGAAACGCAAAGACACAAAGAACGCTAAGGACGCGCAAAGAAGATGATGGTTGGATACTAACTAACCACTAACCACTCGTCCATCGTCCATCGCGCTTGACGCCCCACCCGTGAAGATGGTATACTCGATAGGCTGCGTCGTGAGGCTGTAATAGCGCACGGGGTGGCGTTTTGGGCCTGTAGCTCAGTTGGGAGAGCGCTACAATCGCACTGTAGAAGTCAGGAGTTCGAGTCTCCTCAGGTCCACAAAGTGAAAGGTACGAGCCTGGATGTTCTACATGCCAGGCTTTTGTTTTGCACGTATTCCGCTGCTTCGCATTACGTGCCTTTACCCTCAATTATTGGGCTAAGGGATTGACACAATATTACAAGTGTCGGTATACTTGGGCCGTTCGCTTCATCATAGCTGCTGTTTGTGCAGGTTGCTCGTTAGCATCCAGCCATACTAGCCGCTTGTTACAGTTCACTCTCAATCTAGCCTCAACATCGTGTCCGCGAACTTCCCACACAAGGATACCGTATCTCAGAGGTACTTAGTCCTTGTGCTATCTGCCATCTCTGCAAACAGGAGTGAAGTATATGTCCAGGTCTCTCAGAAACGGTAAGTTGCGGTCCAGGGCCTCGTTGTTTTGGCTAGCTACCAGTGCCGCGTTGCTACTGACAGGCCTGGTGTTGGCAGCCAGTGTCTGGTCTAGCTCAGGGCTAAAGGTGTTGAGCGCACAGGGTTTGGCAGCCCTGGCAGACGTGAACGGCCCGGACAGTGTGCAGGCCATTTCGCTTTCTACCAGCACGGCCTACACTCAGACTTTTGACGGGATGGGGACCAGTCCTACCGCGACCCTGCCCATAGATTGGAAGGTCAGCAAATACCCGACTGTTCGTGTCCTGGGTGATTACCCTTCAGCGGTCACTGCAACCGAGCGTGCCGGGGGCGCGAGCTTGAGTGGTACAGCGTCGCAGGGCATCTACAATTTCGGTGCAGGTACCACACCGACCGGTGACGCGGACAGGGCAGTCGGATTCTTGTCTTCTGGTTCGGGGACGGCTAGTGGAAACTTGTACGCCCAATTCGTGAACAATACAGGTTCTACACTTAATAGTGTTACGCTCTCCTATGATGTTGAGAAGTACAGGAACGGGACAAACATATCAGGGTACCGCATCCAGATGTACTATTCAACAGATGGCACCAATTGGACCTCTGCCGGGGCGAACTTCCTGACCAGTTTCCCGGCAGATGCCAACAACAACGGTTGCAGCCCGGCACCCTGCACGACGGTGCCAGTCGCCAACCAGACTCTGCCCATCACTCTCCCTAACGGAGGCAATTTATACCTGCTTTGGAACTATTCAGTTACGAGTCCCGGTAGCGCTGCAACGAACGGGCAAGCCCTGGCCGTTGATAATTTTTCCATCCTGGGAGTAGCGCAGCCTACTGTGACGCCCTGGATTACGCCTAGCGCCACGAACACCAATACTCCGACCGAAACCCCGACGGAAACCAGCACTGCTACTAACACAGCTACCAGCACAGCCACAGATACGGCGGAGCCAACAGCTACCAGCACGGCCACAGGTACGGCCACCGAGACCCCTACGTCCACTGCCACAGAGACAGCGACCGAAACGGCTACTGAGGTACCTACTCAGACAGCCACCGAGACGTCTGAGCCAACTGCCACTGACACGGCTGAACCGACGGCAACTGAGACTGAGAATCCCACCGAAACGGCTACTGAGACCGCAACAGGGACCGCGACCGAGACGTCCGAGCCGACGGCTACCGAAACCGCTACTGAGGAACCCACCGAAACGGCTACGCAGACTGCCACGGAGATAGCTCCCACCGAGACGAGTACCGCCACAAGCACTGCCACAGAAGAGGCAGCCACGGAAACCAGTACAGCTACAAGCATGGCTACGAACACGGCTACGAGCACGGCTACCGAAGAGGCAGCTACAGGCACCTCTACCAGCACGGCTACTCAGACAGCCCTCGCCACCGGCACCAACACCGCTGTTGCGACCATGACCCCGACTAACGCGGCAACCGGCACGAGCACGGGTACGAGCACTGCGGTCCCGGCCACCCAGACCAGTACCGCCGCTAGCACCAGCACCAGCACCGGTACAGCTACCACTATTCCGAGCGCGACGTTTGCGGCCACGGCAACGAGAACGGCCACAGCACAAGCACCCGCATCAGCCACAGCTACCCACACCGTATGCGCTGTGTTCAGCGACGTGCAGTCCAACTCTACCTTCTACGTATACATCCGCTGCCTCTCATGCCGGGGCGTAATCAGCGGCTACTCCGACGGTACCTTCCGGCCTGGCGACCCCATCACCAGGGGGCAGATAGCCAAGGTGGTGTCTAACGCAGCGGGCTTCAACGAAGACCCAGGGTCGCAGATCTACTCGGACGTGCCGCCGAGCAATCCCTTCTACGCCTACATCAACAGGCTGACCAACAGGGGTATAGTGGGTGGCTATCCTTGCCCGCAGAGGCCAGGCGAACCGGGAGCGGTAGAGGGCGGGGGAGACGAGTGCAACCCTGAGAACCCCACCCTGTACAGGCCGAACGCCTATGCTACGAGGGGCCAGATGGCGAAGATAGTGTCCAACGCCATAGGCTACTCTGACGCGCCAAGCGGGCAGTACTACGCCGACGTGCCGCCCAACGGAGAGGGGAGCCAGTTCTATCCGTGGATCATGCGCTTGACCCAGAGAGGTGTCATGAGCGGGTACCAGTGTGGCACGCAAGACCCGAGGAGCGGGCCGTGTGACGCTCAGAACCGCCCCTACTTCCGTCCCGCCAACCTGGTAACCAGAGGACAGGCAGCCAAGATAGTGGCTAATACCTTCTTCCCTGAGTGCCAGACGCCGTAAAGAAGTAGGTAACCACGGGAGTTAGAATATAGAAGGCCGCCCGCCAATTTGGGCGGCCTTCACTCATCCTTATCCCCACTTCCCTTAAGCCATACCCCTAAACCCGTCATCAGAGCGGCAAAGCGGAAGGCTATTATTGGTCCCCAGGCTGGTTCCGCGTCCATGGCTCCTACGGCTCTTCGCTTCCCTGTAGCTGCTTTCTCCGGCTGTACATAGGCCTGGTGCCATTCCCCAGCTTCGAGTCGTTCGAGATGGAGCGTAGCGCCTGGTTGATGGCTAAGAAGACGCCACCTACTACCAGGATGACTATGAAGCCCATAGGTCCTTCTGGTATCATGTGGGCTAGTATACACCAGGGAACCTGAGGGGACCTTAGTAGGGGAGGAGGCAGACCAGTGGGGTGGGAGGCACTCAAGCAGTGGGGCGACGACGTCGCTCGCATCGAGCGGCTCGCTGGCGGAGTGGCCAACGACGTTTGGAGCGTGCGCGTCAACGGGCACCTCGCGGTCGGTCGGCTCGGTGTCAGGAGCGACGCTGATCTCGCGTGGGAGACCGCGCTCCTCCAACACCTCGACCGTGAAGGTCTGACCGTGCCGGTGCCGATCCCTACCACGGACGGCCGCCTGTTCGCCGACGGTTTGGTGGTGATGACCTACCTGGAGGGCGGACCGCCCGAGACGGAGGCCGACTGGCGTCGAGTGGCCGACACGCTCCGCCAACTGCATCGGTTGACGTCGGGGTGGCCGCAGCGCCCGGGCTGGCGATCATCGACCGACCTCCTGCACGCCGAGACCGGGACAAAGATCGACCTCGGCGCGATGCCGCCTGACGGGGTTGCTCGATGCCGAGCAGCGTGGGCGCGGCTCGTCGGACGTAAGACCTGCGTCGTCCACGGCGACCCCAACCCGCGCAACATCCGCATGACCGCAGATCGGGTCGCACTGATCGACTGGGACGAGGCGCACGTGGACGTCCCCGACCTCGATCTGGTGCTGCCTCTCAACGCTGCCGGACTCGACGACGAGGCGCACGACATCGCCGCGCAAGCGTGGGCCGCATGGGAAGCCGCCGTTTGCTGGGACGACGAGCACTCAGTCAAGCGGCTCGGCGAAGTTCGAGCGGGCTGAGCAGACCCCTTTCGACCTGGACTAACCGGCCAGCCACCTCCCCAGCATCTCATAAGAACAGGTCGTACTTCTGCCCGGCCAACCTCGTCACCAGGGGGCAGCAGCCAAGATAGGAGCTGACACCTTCTTCCCTGAGTGCCGAAACCCACAGGGTACTACGGCGTCCACCCTGGCGACGAACAGGTTTCCAGGTCGCCTGATTGCAGCCCATCCACCAGTGCCTTCTGTCGTTGCTCGGATGAGCCATGCGTCCACGACTCCGGCGAGACATAGCCCTGTGACTCTCGTTGAATGCGGTCGTCGCCCACAGCCGCCGCCGCGTCCAGGCTCTGGGCGATCTCCTCCTCCGTCACCTCGGTCAGGTAGCCGGTCCCTGTGGCGTGGTACATCCAGAGGCCCGCCAGGCAGTCCGCCTGAAGCTCGGTGAACACGGCGGCGCTTGTCGGCCCCGTGTCTTGCACACCGGCTAACTCATCCAGCGCGCCAGTGAGGTTTTGGACGTGGTGTCCATACTCGTGCGCCACCACGTACGCTTCGGCGAAAGCGCCTCCCTGAGCGCCAAAGCGCGTGCTCAGCTCCTGGAAGAAGCTCAGGTCCATGTAGACTTGCCGGTCCGTCGGGCAGTAGAACGGCCCCACCGCGGCACTGGCGTAGCCGCAGGCAGCTTGGGTTGCATCGGTGAAGAGCACGAGCTTGGCGGGCGTGTAGCGGGAATCTCGGCGGGCAAACTCCTCGGTCCAGAACGACTGTATGCTATTGACGAAGCCTACAATGCGGCAGTCCGCACGGGCATTTGCATCAGCGCCGGTCCGGCACTGCTCCTCCAGGCTGCTGGTCGAGCCGGCGCTCTCTGTCGCTACCGATGCCGGCGGCACCGCGGGGCTTCCTAATTGGGTCGGGTCCACGCCCAGCAGCAGCGCCACTATCAGGACTACCACCCCCAGCCCGCCTCCGCCGATAGCCAGGCCGGCGCCACCCCCGCCCCTCCGGCCACGCCTGTCCTCGACCTGGGAAGGGTCCAGGCGCGTTTGATCGTTAAATGACATTGGTCTGTCCTCTCCACCTCAGCGTGAATTCGATGGTGGACAACTGACTGCGTGGATTATGCAGCCGGACCTCACCTATTGATAGGGCGCATCAATGTTCGGCGTCTACCTCTCGCTACACGGCACGACGTTCAGCTTGCCCGCCACACCGGGTGCAATAGTTATGCCATCCGGTGAATAACAAGACCGCGCAAAGTTTTGCGCGGAGCCGACGAGGGAGTACGAAATATGGGCGGTAAGTGCAGCACCACGGACCCGAGAAGCGACGCCTGTGACGCCCAGAACCGCCCGTACTTCAGTTCCGCTAACCATGGGACGGGGGCCAAGCAGCCACGGGAGCTATAACAGTGAAAGGGAGGGTATCGCTACTCTCCCTTTCTTTATGTTTGCCTGCCAAGCAACTGGATAATAACTCTAATCAGTTCCGCGCCTCTCAGCACAACAGTAGCGGTATACTTCGAGGTCGGTAGGGACGATCTCCGCGCCCCCTATTGTCCTATTGACAGAGGTGCTATGATAGTTAGCAAAAGGCTGCCATGTTGCTTATGGTGCGGCCCAGTTACGTCATCCCCATGAGCATTTGCGCTTGACCAATACTGCGGAGAGCTAAAGTGACACAGGAATCCCCCGGCCAATCAGCTACACAAGACGACGAGCGCAATCATGATCTCAGTTACGTTGAGGCAATGTACCGCAGGCACGCCAAGTCTACGAATGTAATACTGGGGGTGTCACTTGTCCTCTTTGTGGGCTGCATTGTTATCTCTCTTGTCGCGTTATTCATTGTAGGGTGGGAACCTATTGGAGTAGTGGGTACCAAATTAATCCCTTAATCTACTTCCGGCTTTTCACTGGAGGTACAAAGATGTTTCGCAGGAACAAGGATCAAAAGAAACAGGAAGGTGATGGGCCCCAGCCAGGGAACCAAGCAGACGCCCTTAGTGAGAAGCTCAAAGGCTTCAACCCACCGGCAACATGGGATGCGGACGCTGTGGCAGAGGCGGAACGAGCAGCGGCTAAGTCGAACGCTGCGAAGGGTGATGACACTGGCCGGCTCCTTAGTCCAATGGGTGACTAGCCGCAGCGAGATAGACTCTCAGGGACCTATCAGTAGGTTCTGAGGCTGCGCGTGCAAACCTACGCCCAGAGTAGGATTATGCCTTCGCACCTGCCAACAAAACAAGGGTATGGTATGTTCCCGTCAATGGGAAGTTACAACTTGCCGTAAATAAGCCAATACCGTTTTTTGCAGGAGGTGTAAGAATGCTACGTAAGAACAAGGACCAAAAGAGACAAGAAGTTGGTGGATTACAATCAGAGGGTACGCCAGACGCACTTAGTGAGAAGCTAAAGGGTCTCAACACGGCGGATGCCTCTGACGTAGATGCATTTGATCGAGAGAAGGAAAAGAAGAAGGCACAGAGGGCACAGTACGACGAAGACTTGGTGGACCCTAAAGTCTCGCTCGCTAATCCCACAGTCGGCTATGAGTAGTAGCTGACGGTTGCGAGCTTCACCCCGAGGCGCAGCAACCTGGTAAACATGCCCGCAATGCACAAAGGGGCTCTCATGTAGAACAGAACGAAGAGTCCAGGCAAGAATTCACCGGGTTACAACGTCCCTATACTCCTTGCGGTGGGCCTGAGTGCCATAATCTTGGTCAACGTGATGCTGTTCGTACTCGCAGTTGTGGGGGTGAGAGCGTTGCCCGTGCCCGAAATCGTTGTCGCACCCTGACAACAGGGTGGGGAGCAGGTCGCGTGTCCTGCTCCCCCTTTCGCTAGTTCTACCATCCCTATCTACTGGCAGGCAACAACTCCCCACCAATCCACGTTAGCAACAAATCACTTCTTCTTGCGGCGCTTCTCTTCCAGGCGGTCGTGTGCCCGCTTGCTCTCCAGGTTAGGCCACAGCCATATGCCACCTACCAGCAACACGAACACGATGGCTATAATAGGCTCCCAGGACATTACTTCCTCCTACCACCTTTAGCTTCTCTGTGCATTGATTGCTTCAAACCACCGCCCACTATTTCGTCTAAACAGTTAAGGAACTCATTGCAAAACCAGAAACGAATGGCAATTGCTACTCTACACTTTGGAAATCATCACGTTCAATTACCAAGTCTACGGAGCCGGTTTCTAGATGGTCAGAACTCACTTCGTATTGGAAGTGAAAACCCTCAGGTACAGAATGCTGAGCCAGTATTAAGCAATGCCGTGCCAGTGTAATTAATCCGGCGCTATTGGCTCTGATTAAAACTTCAGTCCCATATGAGACCACGGCAATTCTAGAACCTTCGTCCCATGTACGCATTACACCCTGTTCGACAGAATAGTCGGGAACTTCGATTTCCAGCTTCATTGTTGTCTCCTCAATTTTGAAATGAGTTCTAAGCACGCGGGCCTTCAAGCCACTCTGTGATGAACGTGTCGCTGGCGTGAATATCGATCATCTCCAGGCGGTCGGGTCCTATCACCGCAAACTTGTGTGGGGTGAGGGCTGGAACCACGATAATCTGACCTCCGGCTCCGGTTATCTGCTCATCTCCCAAAGTGAATAGAGCGCGACCGGCCCTTATGACGAATGTCTCCGAATAAGGGTGCTGGTGCAAGTACGGTCCTACACCCGGCTCGTCACTGCTGATGATGACCAAAGATACACCCGACCCGAATTGTTCCCCTTCAAACCATGTGAAGGGCTGGTGCTCCGACTCCTGGAGATCAGCAATCTCGATGATTTGCATATTGCTACTCCTGTCTGGGCGGATCAACTGCGTTCAGCACCACCCGCTGCGGACGCTGGCTCTTAGGCTCGCTGCTCATGCTTATTAGACCCCTATTATGTGGGCAATTATAGCACCCTAAACCGCTGCCCGTAACAACTTCATGCCTACCCAGGTAATGGCACGGCAACTTGCTCAGTACTATTCCCTTCCTAGCATAGGACGTATAATGTGTGCGTCATCTACTCCAATATTGCCACTACAGGGCGCACACTTCACAAGAGGAGGCTAGAACAATGACTATCTTGAACAGTGTAACCGTGAGGCACAGGAAATCTATCGCGGTGCTGCTCTCTGGTATCCTGGCGGTAGTTTTGGTCGGCTTTACAGGCCCAGTTGTGGCTGGTCCTACCGCGCCTTCTTCCGCATCTGCCCCTGAAGCCACCTGCCCCGGGGATGGGCAGTGCTTCGCGGACGTGCCCCCTGGTAGCCCCTTCTATGACTACGCCAACAACCTGTACAAGCAGGACATAGTCAGCGGGTATGCGTGTGGCGGCCCCGGTGAGCCGTGCGACGCACAGAACAGGCCATACTACCGCCCCGGAAGCAGCGTAACACGCGCGCAGATGACCAAGTTTGTAGACCTTGCACGTACGCAGCCTGGCATCCGCATAGACACCGCCACTCACGCTCAGCCGTTGTATTCGCGCTCTACTGCTGCTAACGGGGTCGGCGTCACGGGGGTAAGTAGCACTGGCTCGCTCAGCAGTGGCGTCTTGGGCGCGCACGAAGGCTCAGGTCCTGGGGTCAGGGGCACGAGCGCAACTGGGTTCGGCGGCGAGTTCACATCGGATAACTACAGGGGAGCCTACGTGCGAGGCGGCCCTAGCTGGATCGCGCTCTATGCGGATGGGTGGACGTACGTAAACGGCAACCTTGACGTCACTGCAAACGCCTGGGTTACAGGCGACCTCTCGGTGAGCGGAAATTGCACAGGCTGCACGCAAGCCTACGGGGCGCGTAACACCGGCGATGAGAGCATCAGGCTGGGCGACCTGGTGGCCGCGGCAGGGGTTGAGGTGGACCCGAAGTCCGGGCAGCCTGTGCTGCTGGTGCGCCGCGCAGGACAGCCGGGTGATGCCATTATTGGTGTGGCTGGCAGCGCGCTCGTCCGTGATACGGCAGGTGAGCGCGCCAAAGAGCAGAACCAGCCCTTAGTACCGGCAGATGGCGCTGCCGCCCCTAACGCCTATGTGCGGGTGATAGTCAGTGGCCTGGCCCAGGTGCGCGTGACCACGCAGGAGGTTGGGATTGGGGACTTATTGGCACCCAGTGCCGCGGGCGGTGCTACACGTGCCCTGTCTCAGGGCGGGTTCGCCCGCGCGGTTAGCACCCCGGACGCGCAAGGGCTAGTATGGGCGCTGGTCTCTGCGGGTCATTGAGATACGCGAGGGGAACCCTACATGTTCTACGACCCACTGGTTGAAGCCGCAGGGCCAATCGCTGAAGAGTACGAGATCTCAATATCGGACGTGCTGGGGCTGTTGCTCATGTCGGGTAAGGATGAGGCCCTGGTTCGGCAGGCGCTATCCCAGAGCCGTGGCTCCGATGCGGCCCAGGAGATGCAGCGTGGAGGCCGCCCGTTTGACCTGGTGGAGCACGCTCGTACCTTGTTACGCCAGGCCACAACTGAGCGCGGTGGGGAGGTGGGGCATTAGAGCCGACGGCGGGACGATGTACCTCCCCCTCAGGCTGCGACCGCTGCCATGAACTTATTTCAGTCGCTTAGACGCAACCTGAGGGAGTTCTACGACCAGTACCCGCTGGTAGGGTGCGCCTCATGGGCGGCTTTTGCGGTCGCGGGTTTCGTCCTGCTCCTGCTATTGCCGCCCGAGGTTGTTGACCTGCTGAGCTTTATCTTCTCTGTGCTCAGCCTGTGTAGCTTCCTGTTCGGGTCGGACTAGAAGTTCAGCCCGCGTACACTGCGGCATGGATACTGCTACTCTTGTTGTCAGATGACCTGCGCTCCTCGCCCTATGGTGCGGAGCCGTGAGTTGAGACAAACCACAAGGAGGGCAAACATGGGCCAGGTGAACGTAAATCCGGGTGGAGCCGATGGCAGCAACACCACTGCCATTATTCTCGTGGTGGTCGTGTTGATCGTGCTGATACTGCTGGTGCTGTGGCTCACCGGCGTATTCAATCAAGGCGGTGGCGGCGGCGCTACAACCAGCCAACTCCTGCAAACCTTCCTCGGCTAGCGAGAGACGGAACCGCCAAGACGCCAAGGACGCCAAGAGCGCGCCAAGGTTTACAAGGGTGTTCTGGGCAACAGGACCAGGGTACATGATACTGTACTCTGGTCCTGTTGTTTGTGACAACTCCCCTAATCTTGGCGTCCTTGGCGTCCTTGGCGTCTTGGCGGTTCCGTCTCCTTCGTCTCTTACCACCCTTGACAATTAGCACGGCAGGGTGTAACATCGCTCGCAACCAGATACCTTTAAGCCGGGACTGTGAGTCCGGCAAGGTGGAAGCTGCACGGTGGGTACGTACATCTGCCCTAAAGCGGAATATGCCCTGAACGGTGGCCCGCGGCAATACGCCGGGCTATCTTTGGTATACCCCACACACAGTCACCGTCACCGTTACTGTCAGTGGTCCTGGCCCTGGCTCCGGCTTTCGACCCGCCCTCCGCCTGGCTCCCGGGTATTTTCCTGCTTTCTTCCCTCACCAGGAGTGACCCTATTCACGTACAACCGGAGGAGCCAAACCGATGATTTCAATGGACCGCATTGTCAAAGGAAGTACCCGCGCTCGCACTGATATTGTCTTACCGGAAGAGAACCTGCCGCTGGGCAAGACCCTCGCCCTCGGCTTGCAGCACGTACTCGCCATGTTCGGGGCCACTGTGCTCGCACCGATCCTCATGGGGTTCGACCCCTCCCTCGCCGTCTTCTTCTCCGGGCTCGGCACCATGCTGTTCCTGCTCATCACCCGGGGCAGCATACCGTCGTACCTGGGTAGCTCGTTCGCCTTCATCGGCCCGGTGCTCGCGGCGGGCAGCAAGGACGGCAACCTGTCGGGTGCCCTGTTCGGCATTCTGGCGGCGGCGGTGGTGTACGCCATCATCGGCGTGCTGGTCATGCTCAGCGGCGCGGGCTGGATCGAGTTCCTCATGCCGCCCATCGTGACCGGCGCCGTCGTGATGGTAATTGGGCTGAACCTGGCGAACGTGGCGGGCGGCATGTTCATGTCGAACTGGCCGCTGGCGCTCATAACCCTGCTGGCGGCGGTGCTCATCGCCGTCTACACACGGGGTTTCTTCTCGATGCTGCCGATCCTGCTGGGCGTGGCGTTCGGCTACCTGGTGGCCTTGCTCAACACCCTCTTGGGCAACCCGCTCCCGGCTCTGGGCACCATCGACACAAGCGGCATCGCGAACGCGGCCTGGTTGGGCATCCCCAACTTCGTCACGCCCTCGGTGGACTGGAACGCGGCCCTGCTCATCGCCCCGGTAGCCATCGTGCTGGTGGCCGAGAACACCGGGCACGTCAAAGCCATATCGGGCAACATGGGCCGCAATCTCACCCCGAAGCTAGGCCACGCCTTCCTGGGTGACGCGGCGGGCACGGCCCTCAGCGCCATAGGAGGCGGCACGGGGCAGACCACCTACGCGGAGAACATCGGCGTCATGGCGATGACCCGCGTCTACTCGATAGCTGTGTTCGTGGTTACCTCCGCCACCGCGATCCTGCTCGGCTTCATCCCCAAGTTCGCGGCCCTCATCCAGTCGATCCCCGTGGCGGTCATGGGCGGCATATCGCTGCTGCTGTTCGGCCTGATAGCGGCTACCGGCGGGCGCATCTGGGTGGACGGCGCGGTGGACTTCGCCAAGCAGCGCAACCTGATCGTGGGCGGCGTGACCATCGTGGTGGGTGCCATCAACATCCCTGCGGCGGTGGGCACCCCCTTCGCCTTCCACATAGGCGGCTTCGAGCTTTCCGGCATCGCCCTGGCGACCCTGGTGGCTATCGTGCTGAACCAACTCCTCGCCCTACGGGAGCGCCGCGATGAAGCAGCCGCGACAACTACCGGACGGGACCGCACCCCGGCTCCAGGCGTAGCCGACGCACAGCCCGAACCCTCCAGGTAGCAGGGGAGACGTAGCCGCTAACATGAACAAGGATATTCACCGCAGAGACGCAGAGGACGCAAAGATACGCGGAGAAGAATAGAGGGTCGCAGGGGGCAAGGGCAGCATCATACTGCACGATGCTGCCCTTGCCCCCCGCCAAACACCCACAATCTCTGCGTACCCTCTGCGTCCTCTGCGTCTCTGCGGTGAATAATCTTATTCGTCTTGGCGTTTAGACAGTCTTCCGCGCCAGCGCCGCCCGCACCGCCGCGAACTCGTCCCAGGGTGTCTCCTCGGTGCCGTAGCACATCGAGCTTTCGTGGGCTTTGCCGCAGGTGAGCACGATGTCGCCACGTCGGGCCAGTTGCACCGCGAAGTCTATAGCCTCCGCCCGGTCGTACACCTGGAAGAAGTCAATGCCTTCGACCCGGCCTTCCTCCCGCATCGCCTCGGCTATCTCGGCCGATATTTCCTCAACGCGCTCCGTGCGTGGGTCTTCGGCGGTAATCACGGTAATGTCGGCCAACCGCCCCGCCACGTGGCCCATCAGCCCCCGCTTCTCCCGGTCACGCAGCCCCGCCGAGCCAAACACCACTATTACCCGCCCGCCGCGTGGCCGCACGATCTGTCGGGCAAGCTCCAGGGTTACCTCAAGCGCGTTGGGCGTGTGTGCGAAGTCCACCACCATATCGAAGCCGAGCGGCTCGGCCTCCCGCACCCACTCCATCCTGCCGCGTATCTGCTCGACCGAGGCAAGCCCCTTCTGCACCGCCTCCTTGTCCGCACCCAGCGCCAACGCCGCGCCGATTGCCGCCATCGCGTTGTAGATGTTGTGCTTGCCGGGCAGCCGCATGCGGACCTGAATGTCGGAGACGGGCGTGAGGGCCACGAACCGGGTACCACCCTGCGTGTACTCTATGTCGTCCACGCTGATATCGGGCTGCGCGTGGCGGTCCATGCCGTACACCCACTGCAAATCGGAGTGTATCTTCTTCAGCCAGGTGTACGACTGGTCGTCAGCGTTGATGACGGCCACCTTGGGGGTGCCCGGCTTGCGGTAGCTGTTGTTCAGCGCCTCGAACAGCTTGGCCTTGGACGCCATGTAGTTCTCCCAGCTACCGTGCCAGTCGAGGTGCTCGTGCGTGACGTTGGTGACCACCGCCACGTCGTAGTCCACGCAGGCCACCCGACCCTGGTCGAGCGCGTGCGAGGTGGTTTCCAGCACCGCTATCTCGGTGCCTGCTTCGACCATCAGGTGCAGGTACCGCTGCACGTCGAACGCCTCAGGAGTGGTCACGTGGAAGCCGGTGTCGTAGTCCTGCCCGCCTATCTCGGCACGTATGGTGGTGATTACGTCGGCTTTGCGCCCGGCGGCTTTCAATATAGCGTGTATCAGCGTGGAAGTGGTGGTCTTGCCGTCGGTGCCGGTCACGCCTACCACTTTGAGCTTGCGGGAGGGATAGTCGAACAGGGCCGCCGAAAGCTGCGCCACCGCCAGCCTGTCGTCCGGCACGCGCACGTATGGCACATCGGCGGGCAAATCTTCGGGCCGCTCCTCCCGCTCGCCCGCCACCGCCACCGTGCCCCTCTTGAGCGCGTCCGAGATGAATTTGTGCCCGTCATGCACGCTGCCGCGCACGGCTACGAAGAGGCTGCCCGGCTCGGCAAGGCGGGAGTTCTCGCAGATGTGGGTGATCTCAACGCCAACCATGGCCGCTGAGAGTATTCTAGCGTTCTCTAACGCGGCGCGCGACAGTAATTGTTCTAGCTTCATCTTTATCTCTTTCCATCCTCGACTTTATCTGCTCAACCAGGTCTTTAGCCTTGTTCTTTTGAGTCGTCTTGTAAACAATGCCAGCCCCATCGTAGGCTTGTATATTCAGCTTGAAGACGCGAGGCGCGACGATTTGTTGAAGCGCGGAGCCTACTAGCATGGTTAGCACCACAGCCAGGCTAAGTACTAACATGTAGTCGCCGGAGCTTTGGGCTGATGCATTCAACGCTATCATAAGGACAAAGGGCGGGGCTGCGACCCCCAAAATGGTAGCGCATATAAGCGCCCACGCCCATGACTGTACATCGGTCTGGGATGATAATTTTACTGCGCGAATGCTCCGCGTGGGTAGTCGCTTGTCCCCCACTATTAGTAGCGGGCCGCTCACAGTGGCACTATTTCCCACTAAGACGGTATCTTGCAGGTGAAGGCGCAGTTCCTCAGGTATTGGATGCAGCTTATCTTCTCTGTAATTTTCTACCACCTCCGCCACGGCTGTCGCGGTTCTGCCCGCCTCCTCATCCTGAGAGAAAGGCCCAATCATGTATAGGCCCCATGCTCTGATCACATAGACGTAAAGAGCTTTCTCTCTGACTAACGAGACGACCTTGAGAGAGATCACCAGCACAACCAGGCCTATGCCCGTCAGATATAGCCACACCAGGCTTTTGGAGCCAAGTAGCATCTCATAGAGGCTGTAAAGAACCGCGGTCCCGGCGAGAACTGCCGACACCACGAGGCCCCCAATGTCGCTACCCAAGCCGACGTGCACCGCCAGAACCTTGTCGGCCGGTATAGCGCGCCCCGTGACCAAAATGCGAGTTCCATCTGGGGAAAGCGTGACATCATGCGCTGGTTCTTCCATGCTTCCTCGGCTGCGATGTGGAATCTTCATCTCGCCCCGGTCGCCCATAGTATAATCCGAAAAAGGCCAGGTGCTCCAGATTTGCGAGGTGAGGTATGCAACTAGAAGACTATTTCGAGTTTCGCGCCCCGGACGATATACGCCTCAAAGGGTTGCGCGTCGGCATCGAGACGATCCTGTACAACTATCTGCACCGCAAGTGGACCCCTGAGGAGATCGCCCGCAACCACCCCACCGTGTCGTTGGAACAGGTATACGCGACTATCCTCTACTACCTGCACAACCGCCAGGAAGTAGAACGCTACCTCGACAACTGGCTGGAGTGGAACAAGCGGCTGCGCGAAGAGCAGGTGCGCTCCCCTCACCCCGGTATCATCAAGCTGCGCGCCCACCTGAAGGAGCGCGAGCGAGAGCAGGACCGGCACCGCACCGCGGGCTAGCTCATGCCAACACTGGTAGCGTTCCTCCGCGCCATCAACGTGGGCGGCCATACCGTCAAAATGGACCACCTGCGCAAGCTCTTCGAGGAGCTAGGGTTCTCAAAGGTCGAGACGTTCATCGCGAGCGGCAACGTCATCTTTGAGTCCGCCGAAGAGGACGTACAAGCCCTGGAATCGCGAATTGAGGACCACCTGAGAACCGCGCTGGGCTATGACGTGGCGACCTTCATCAGGTCCGCGGCTGAACTGGCAGAGATAGCAAATTACGAACCCTTCTCCCAGGCGGAACTCACGGAAGGTGCCAATCTATTCGTGGCCTTCCTGAAAGCGGCTCCCACCGAGCAGGGCACGGACGACCTCATGACCTTCCGCACCGACATTGACGATTTCCGGGTCCACAGGCGGGAAGTCTACTGGCTCTGCCGCACAAGCATGCACCTCTCGGCCTTCTCCGGTGCCCGCCTGGAAAAGACGCTCAAGATGCCCGCTACGATTCGCAGCTCAACCACTGTTAAGAAGCTTGCCGCAAAATACTCGGCTTAGGAGTAATAAGCAAAATAAGGGGGATGGTGCGCGCACCATCCCCCTTATTTTGCCTCACTTGAGAGCCTAGCGGCGTGGTGTGAGGGTGAGCGCGTTGTCGGCGGTGAGGAAGCCTTCGCCGTCCGCGTCCTGGCCTGCCGGGTCGTTGCCGGGGCCCCAGCAGCGGTTGAGCGTATCGCCTGCCGAGTTGGTCTTGATGAAGCGGCAGCCGCTGTTCATCGGCAGCCTGGCCGCCGCGCTCTCCAGGATCGACTCGACCTGCGTCTGCGTCAGCCTGGGGTTCTTCTGGCTCATCAGCGCCACGATACCTGCCACGTGCGGCGTTGCCATCGAGGTACCGTTCAGGAAGAAGTAGCTGGGGCTGCCGCTCTGCACCTGGTAGGGGCCATATATCTGCACGCCGGGGCCGGTCACGTCCAGGTCCTGGCCGCTCAATTCGCGACCCGACGAGCCGGAGATGAAGAACTCGTTGACGTTGTTCTCGGCCACGTCGTCCGCGTACCACCAGTTCCAGATATCGCCGTCGGAACCTGCCTGCCACTGCCTGGCGAAGCCCGCGTTAGCGACGGAGATCACCTGCGGGTAAGCGCCAGGGTATGTCATGCCCGTCGTGCCGTTGTTGCCCGCCGCCACGACGATGATCGCGCCCTTGCTGATCGCGTAGTTGAGGGCGCGCTCCAGCACAGGGCTACCCTGCGTGCCCCCTATGCTCATGTTGATGATGAAGGGATAGGCTGCCAGGGGCCCGGCCTTGAGGTTGCCCGCATACACGATGCCCTGCGAGATGGCGGTCCACCAGTTGCTGCCGTTCTGGTTCAGCACCTTCACAGGGATTACGGTGGCCTTCGGGGCCACGCCGGTGATTTGCTGCCCGTTGAGGCTGTAGCCGAGGATGGAACTTGTAACGTGGGTGCCATGCGAGTTCTGGTCGTGCTCCCACGAGTTGGTCGGCTCGCCCCCGCCGACCGTGGAGGCACCGTTGAACGACCTGGCGTACTGGGTGGCGATGCGCTCCTGTGGGAAGTACTGCCGCCACTGGTCGGTGAGGCCGCTATCCAGCACGGCCACGTACGCACCCGAGCCGTCGTAGCTAACCGTGCGCCCTTGCCCCACGTCGGTGACGTTCACGGCATCCATGTCCCACATGCTGGAACCGCCATTGAAGTCCTGCGCCGCTACCGTGTCGATGGGCGCGCCGGTGGCCCCGGTGTCCTCTGCCGCAGCAGAGACGAAGGAGAGGGCGCGTATGGAGCTAATGGCGCTGCGCTTGCCCTGCATGGCGACGCTGTTGATCTCGCCAAGCACGTCGTGCACGGTGCCGTACTTGCCCAGTTCGGCCAGTATGGCGCTCGTCGCAGGCTTGCTCAGGGCCACCCCGATTTCCACCGCCGGGTCGGCACCTTTAGCCGCGAGACCTACGGTCGCCATGGGCACAATCGCGGCGAACGCAGCCAGTAAAGCGGCGGTCTTGCGTACTCTTGTGAAGCCTCTCCTGTTCATAACTTACTCCTCCCCGAATAGCTACAAAGGCCAACATTCACCCGGGCGTCATAAAGACCCCGAGAGGAAACCGAGTTGCAATGCGCCCTGTTGCCGCATACAACGCCTGTGCAACTACGAGCTGCTTGCTACATAGGAGCAGCACAATAGCCCGTGCAATTTAGACGTTTATGCAAGTAAGGTGAATTGTAATCCTGCTGGAGCATAGATGTCAAGCAGGATATTTAGCAGCCGAGGCTGTACCGTTTCACCTCTATTTCAGTCAGCCCGTTCTCTCCGGCCCTGGCTGTCACATACATCCAGTGGATAGGGCAGCCTGCGGACCAGTCAAACCTGCGCCTGTCCGGAGTAGATGCTGCCTCGGCGGTGACGCGCCAGCCTTCCTTAACCAGCAGGTCCTCGTAGAAGTCCAGCACCGATTCCGGTGGGTCCGCTGTCTGCATCAGCAATACTTCAGCCGTGGGAGGCATCTCTCCTGGTGGGCTATCCGCCGCAGGCGTGGGTGTGCTCAGTATCACCGCCGCTCCATACCTGGGGATGTTCACCGAAGACGGCGGGGGATCAACAGCCCGGATG
>JALZHG010000251.1 GCA_030914045.1 Chloroflexota bacterium
CCCCGGAGTAGGAGGCGGCGTTGCGGATCGCCTCGCGCAAGATCAGGTAGATCTGGTCGCGCGTGCGAGGCGTGAGGTGTTTCCAGTCGCCTTCTACGTTGAGGTTGCTCTTCACACCCGGCGGGAGCACCTCCCTGAGCACCCCCAATAGCGGAGAGTCCAGCCCGTCCACGATCTCCGTCTCCTGCAGCGCTTGGGAGAGGTCCCTGGTCGAGCGCATCGCCCTCTCGACGGCCTCCTTGGCCACCTCCATTTTCTGGGCGGCCCTCTTTGGGTCTCGCTCCTTAAAGGCGTCGTAGAGCTGCAGGCTCTGATGGGCGACGGCCATGTCGTGGGCAACCCGGTCGTGCAGCTCGCGGCTGATGCGCTTGCGTTCGTCGGACTGGGCCCGCTCGGCCATCTCTTGGGTGAAGAACTGCTCGAGCTCCCTGTCGCGATCAATACGGGCTTCGTCGCTCTCTCCCATGTCCCCATTTTGCACCAATCTCGCGTCTGGCACCGCTGCACGTGTCCCGTATTTCCGATAATTCTCCTTCTGAAACTGTCCGAAAAGCCCCAATAGGCTCCGGACTGAAGCCTCAGAAGTCGACGAAAGCGGGTCGAAAAAGCCCTATTTGCCCGCTCTAGGGGCCAAGAATGGAAGCTCCAGAGGCTACTCCAGACCCTTTTCGGACGGTTTCTTCTAGGCACTTGGGTGAATAGGCGCACCCTGGATCCCTTTCTCGGGCTACCCTATCGCATGAGAGGAGGTCAGATGCTTCAACAAGAGGTCATGATCCAGAAGGTCCGCGAACTCTGCCAGCGAGACGAGCGCGTGGTGGCCACACTGATGTACGGCTCCTTCGCGCTCGGCCAAGGAGACCGCTTCTCGGACATTGAGTTCTACATGTTCCTCGATGACGAGGCGTTGGACGGCTTAGAGGAGGAAGCATGGGTCAGCCAGATCGCGCCGCTCGACCTCTACTACATCAACGAGTTCGGCAACGGTACCGCTATCTTTGAGAACCTGGTCAGGGGCGAGTTCCATTTCGAGGCGGCCTCGAACGTGGGGCTAGTCGACGCGTGGGAGACCGCTTGGTTCCCGTCGCTGGAGTCTGCCGTGCTGGTGGACAAGAGCGGTGAACTGTCTCGCCGGGTGAGCAGGTTAGTACGACGTCCGCCTGACGTGGACACCCCGGAGCGAGCTTTCTTCCTGTGCTGCGGCCTGATGAACTGGACTTTGATGGGCACCAACCTCTTGAAGAGGGGCGAGTACGCCCGCGCTGAGGCGTTCTTGACCCTTGTCCACGGTCATCTCCTCCACGCCATGCGGCTTGTGGAAGGAAAGACCGCCAATTGGTTGAGTCCCACTCGCAAGCTTGAAGAAGACGTGTCGGCCGCTTCCTACGAACGGTTCAGGGCGTGCACGGCGGCATTGGACACCGAGCAGCTCGTCTGGGCCTACACATCGACTTGGGAGTGGAGCCGGGAGCTGATGAGCAAACTGGCCACGAGACATTCCTTTGTGCTTCCCGAAGTGTTGCTCAACAAGCTTAACCAGCACCTGGGAGCGGACTAGGCACCTAGGCAAAACTTCGGAGAAAACCCCTTCTAGACTTTGGGTGAATAGGCGATCTCGCAAGTCCAGGACGGTACCTGAGCGCAGTCAGGAGCGCGGCGCTTGAGCGATCGAGAGGGTGTTGCCGTCCGGGTCCTTGAAGTAGGCGACCTTGGCAGCGCCCTCGAACGTCGCAACGCCCTTCTCGTCCGTTATGATCGGCCCTTCGTCGTAGCGCTCGAAGACCACGCCCTTCTCGGCGAGCTCGTCGACCACTCCCTCGACGTCGTCGACGTCCCAGCCAACCAGGGTCGCCGTAGACTTACCTGCGTGCTCGGGCGAGAGGTAGACGTGCATCACGCTACCCTCTGCGCACCGGTACTGCACGTTGTCTGCTGAGTCGATGCTCACGCTGAGGCCGAGCTTGCCTTCGTAGAACTCCCTGGCTCTGTCCATGTCGGAGACCGCGAGCCCCGCGCCCACCTTGTACCTGCTCAAACCCATCCTAGCCTCCTCTGAGTCCGTCCCCGAACCAACACTCGGCATACTCAGTATGCCCGTGACGTGCTCCTTCGCATCGGCAAACTTCCGAGAAAACCTCTTCTAGGCACTTCGGTGAATAGGGGCAAGAGAAAGGGCCGGGGCTTAACAGGAAGAGCCCGGCGGGGGCAAGAGGAAACCCGCCGGGGCTCCTAAGGATGTCAATCACGAACGTTTCTGACACTAGTCCGGAATTCGGAACGGCGGAGCAGAACGGATGCGTGGCTTCTTCGATTCGGACTCGTTGCCGGCCACACGCTCGGCCAATGCCAAGATCAACTCTGCCACGTATGCCTCTCTCAGGCCCGGCTCAGCCTTTGTCCATGGCACGGGCGGGCGCACTCCAAGAATCTGGGCGGCCCGGTCAAGAGCTTCCTGTTGGCGCTTCGCTATGATTGCCGAGACGGCCATTGTTTACCCTCCTTTACTGGGCTCGGTATATCCGCCATCGAGACTGTTTTTATGAGACTGTTTATATAACGCCGAACGTTTGTGAGCGGTGCGGTGAATACAAACAAGGGCAAGAAGGATGGCCG
The DNA here is from genome assembly GCA_030914045.1 of Chloroflexota bacterium. Lineage (GTDB taxonomy): Bacteria > Chloroflexota > Chloroflexia > QHBQ01 > JADMIH01 > JADMIH01. The sequence goes on from JALZHG010000251.1 coordinate 2,614, forward strand.
GGGAAGCGGTCCGGCCCAGCATGAAAGAGCCCGGCGGCTTACCCTGGAGGGGGAGCAGTCGGCCCGCTGAGAGACAACTTCCGAGAATTCCATCCTTCTAGGCACTTCGGTGAATAAGGGTAAGAGAAAGGACCAGGGTACCGGGAAGAGTAGTACCATGAGCCAGCACAGGGGGCGAGCCCCGCGGAAAGGAGCCGGCTATGCGCAAGAACCAAAGGGTGGCCGAAATGGCGGAGGAGGTTCTGGAGCGCCAGGCCAAAGACAGCGCCGAACGGATGAGGGAGGTTAGTGGTGCCCCTTAACGCGGCGCAACAAAGGATCTTGGAAGAGTGGATGGGCTCTAAGTCGGTCGTCACGTGCCCGTGTTGCGGGCAGGACCAGTGGCGCTTCGCCGGGGCCGCCTACGTCAGGGCGCTCCTGGAGGAGGGCCAAGAGGACCTCATGGAGGCTGCGGGGGTGGTGAAGGTTCCCTGCGGCAACTGCGGGTACGTGGCGCTCTTCGACGCCGAGACGCTGGGCATCAGGGGCTTGTGGGCGGAAGGGAGAGAGTTGTAAGGTGTTTTTGAGGAGCGGCATTTGCCGTGCGCCGACCAGCCCGTAGGGGATGGTAGCAGAAGGGGGCCGGTGTGAGCCTAGAGAAGTCCGGCCCCCGTAATGACGGGCGATGGGAAGGATAGAGCAGACACTCATGGATGGGGGGAGGGTTTCGCACGCCAACCGACCTAAGACCATCGCCAGCAACGACAGCTTACCACACAAAAGTAACGAATGTGTCTTTCACCCAAGGAGCCGGAGCTCTGAAAAGACTCCGGTCCCTTGCAAAGTCCGTGGTTGCTTACACTTTGGAGACGTTCTGCGCCTGCATGCCCTTCCTGCCCTGGGTTACCTCGTAGGTGACCTTCTCGCCCTCTGCAAGGGACCTAAACCCGGCACCCTCTATATCGGAGTAGTGGACGAAAACGTCTCCGCCCCCGTGGTCTGGGGAGAGGAAGCAGTAGCCTTTCTGCTCGTTGAACCACCTAACTGTTCCTTGGGTCATATGCTGGTGCCCGCCTTTCTTTGCCAGGGGCTCCACCGCAATAAAGAAGCCGCCCTTTCTTCTGGGCGGCGCTTCGGCCGAGACAAATCCCACCTTTTGCTATCTTTTAATCATACCATAGCGAAGGCCGGAGCCCCGTATGACCCCAGCCCGAAGCCCTGATCAACTTAGGACCTCGCTGCCACACCTACCGCTACACCCTACGTAGATGCCCAGTTTCTGTAATGAAATCGGCCTGTATATCGACCGCGGCTCTCGGTTAGGGGTTTCTCCTGCCCCTCATCCAGCGTTCCGCATCTTCACGTCGTCCAAGGGATTCTTCTTCCTTCTCCCTCGTCCGACGCTCCGCTTGTTCGCGCCGTCCACGGGCGTCCTGCTTCTGTTTTGCGCGCAGTTTGCGGATCTCTTCCTCGGAGGAGTAATCCTCGGGCGTGTGGGGGCACATAGGCGGTGGCCTCCTTCCCATGCTCTAGCGACACCTACTGTGTCTTGGTGTAGGTTCTTACCACGAGGACGGGCGCCCAAACAAGGACCCCGGCCTAGTCGGTTACGCACTCGCTAGTCAAACTCCTCGGGGCTCTCCCTTGGCCACACTAGCGGCTGTTCTTTGACAGGGCCTCCAAGCTCCAGCTCTAGATGTTCCCTACAAAACCACAACGCAGCGACTTCTATGTCGCCGCCGGCCGACACACGGGTAGCGCCGGGGACTAGGTATTCGGCCTCCCTATCGCATTGCGGTTCCTCCGAATCCGGTTGCCACATGCAAGTCACGCGGCGACCGGTCGCTTCAGCGGCAGCCAGTTCCGCCGCGGCGCACCTTAATACTTTCAAGCTAACGTAATTCACGCTTCTCCTGATAAGTAGCGGGCCGGGGCATGTCGGAGCCCGGCCCTACAAAAGGCGGGCGATGGGCAGGATAGAGCACACGCTCTTGGGTGGGGGGAAGTCGTCCACCCCATCCGACCTAAGACCACCGCACGCAAAGAC
>JALZHG010000068.1 GCA_030914045.1 Chloroflexota bacterium
CTGGACGTTGAGGACTCTGACTTACCCACCTGATCCTTCGCTACGCTCAGGATGACAAGGGGTAGTTGCGGAACCGCAACAGGAACAAGATGGCATACACGAACCCGGTTTAGCAAGCCGCATCACGTTTCACGTTTCACGTTTCTGAACTCATCTATTCACTTTCAACGTAAGGCTGTAATAAAGCTCCTTGCCGGGAGCGGGGGCTTTGAGGGTGAGCCGGTTGGTGCCGGCGTGGAGGGTGTTGCCGGGCAGTTGGATGGACACGGTGTCCACGTCGGCTGCGTTGGCGCCCGCGCGGCTGTCCGACGCAGGTTGCGTTAGCTGCACCTGGCGGTCGTTTATCGTCATGCTGGGCCTGCCGGGCTGCAACTCAAGCTGCTCTGCGGAGGCGTAGAGGGACAGCGCCCACACCGCATCGGCTGTGCTGCCGTACTCGTCCCAGCCCAATCCTTGCCGCGACTCCATGAGCGAGCGGGCGTAAGACTGTGCCGCCGCCTTGTAGATAGCGGCATCGCGGCGGGTCATCAGCGCGGGAGCGGGAGAACCTTCCTCACCGAACGAGGAACCCGCGGATAGGGTAAGCTCTAGCATGGGCGCGAGGGCCGCCCTGTCCAGGTGCTCCTGCGCCTGCATGAGCCTGTTTGCCAGCACCAGGGCGTCGCCCGCGTGCCCTTCCTGCCACAGTGCCAGCGCCAGCCATGCCTGCCCCGTGTGTGAGAGCTTCAAGCTGCTGTTAGCGCCCGCGTAGGCCATCATAGACCGTGCCTGCTCCAGGTCGAGCATGCCGTACAGCGATAGCACGTAGAAGCCGAAAGCCCGCTCCTCCAGACCTGCGGGTCCTGCCCTTTCATCTACGGGACGGCTCAGTTCGGCGGCCAAGTAGGTCAGGCCCCGCTGAAGGACGCTGCCATCCACGGCCACATCATCTTGCGAGAGCGCAATATTGGGAGAGGTCATAGACAGGCGGCGCATTGCGAGAAGCACCTGGCTTGTGCCCATTACCTGGCTCCCAGCGTCGGTGTCGAGAGTCGCGCCCCAGCCACCATCGGCGTGCTGGGCGGAATAGATGTCTTGCAATAGCAACGACCGTGTGAGGTCCGTCTGCTCAAGCTGTGCCCTGCCAATACCCTGGGTGCGCCGGAAAGCCGCGCTTACCGCAGGCCCCGACGACAGGCGAGCCGCCGACAGCGCAATGCCCTGTGCGGGTTCCTCCGGCGAGGTAGGCAGTTCCCCGGCGATCTGGGCCAGGGTGGAGAGTAGCGAGGTGGAGACGCGAACCTCCAGCGAAACGTCGCCCTGCCGCAGCCCAGAGGGTACGTGCACCTCTATCTGTTGCTCACCGGAAAGCAGCCCCGAAAAATGGGTAGCGGTGTCAGCGCTGCTTGTAGTCGCCTGCACCGACAAGGTGCTTGCTATAGAGCTAGTCGCGCCGGTTTGCAGCTTGAAGTCGAGGGCTGAGAGGCCGGGCGAGGCGGCGCTATAACGCCACCCAAGCCTGCTCCAGCCGCCTGGAACTATATTGGCAGGTTGTACTTCGGGGCCTTCCCGTACCAGCCCACCGTCCGCAGTGGCATAGAGATTGGCGCCTACTGACTGATTGGTTGGGTTGTGCAACACCACCGACACGGTCTGAGACTTACCTCTCTCGATCTCAGCGGCGGGAGGCAGTTGCAGCGCGGGGCCTGGCGCTACTCGCAACACCGAGGAGGCCCGGCTGTAAGTCCCATCGGGCGTGGCGGCCTCGGACATGACGTACCAGAGACCCGGCTCGGTCGGGGCTTGCAGGGTCGTTGAGGTAACGTCAGTAGCCGGTATGCTCACAGTCGGTTCCCAGCCCGCTGTTGCTTGCGACACGTTGCCGCCCAGCCTGCGCAGCCACACAGAGGCCACACCCGACAGAGGCTGCCCCTCCGAGTCGAATAGGAACAGACGTAGGGGCAACTGCTCGCCGGGCAACACCGTCTCAGGTGACACCACCCGCAACGTCACATCTGCGCTCTGCTCTACGTTAAGTCGCAGGTGCCGGGTTGCACCAGCCCCCGCCCTCGCCAGGACAACGCTGCCCCCGGCGTAGCTGCCCGGCAGGTTGACGGTGACATCTCTCAATACTGAGAGGGGCACGACTTCGACTTGGCGGTCTCCACCAGACGATTGAGCGACCACTAGCAGGTCGCCCGCCACGCCACCAGCCGGTCCGTCAAGCTGCACCAGGCGGACCGCTATGCTGCCGTCCTGCCGGGGCCGCGCTATAGTTACGAGGCCCATCAGTGGAGCGACAAGTTGGGGTAGCTCTATGCGTGGGGTGTTCTCCGGCGCGAAGTCCAGGTACTGCCGGGCCGCGCCGCTATTGCCGTCCAATTCGGCTTCAACGCTCAAATAGAGGCCCGGCTCGTTGTAGAGGGCGGTCCATTCGGGTAGGGACAGGGTGAAAGTTGCTCGCCCGCTGCTATCGACGGTGGCGGGTACCGGCTCCGAGGTCCAACTATCCCCCTCAATGCCCAGCCGGGCAGACACTGTCGCACCCCTGGCAGGCTGGCCCCCGGCAGCTAGAACGCTCACGGTGCGGGTAATCGCCAGCCCAATGGGCGAGGTATATTCCTGCGCGGGGGCTACGTATACGCTCAATGTGTCGGCGCGAGGCTCGGCTACCCGCAAGGGGAAGCTGCGTTGCGCCCCGTTCGCCTGCACCTGTAAGCTGTAGGTACCTGGCCGCGCGTGCGGCGAGAGCGTGAAAGTACCCGCTACCCCGCTTACGCTGTCAGGTCGCAGCGTCAAAGACGACAGCGTGGCCCCATCTGGCGTCTTAAGTCGCACTACAACGTCCTGCTCAACGTCCGGCGTGCCAGGGAAGGTAGGCTGGTATGCGCGTAGCAACACGCGGAAATTGACAACCTGTCCAGGGAGATAGACCGTCTGGTCGGTCTGTATGGAGGCGGCCAGAGCAGACTGGTCCTGCGTTTCCGCCGCGATCCAGGTCTCCGAATCAAGAATAAGCGCGGCCAGATTGCCATCGAGGTCCCGTGCTATGGCCAGGGTCGCGCCCGCCGAGTTGGGGCTGGGCTGCCATAGACCGTCTGCGCCCGTAGCGCCCTTCTCCAAGAGGTTGCCGTCCCGCGAATAGAGCGAGATTTCGGCCCCAGCCCAGACGCGGCCGGCCTCGTCAGCGGCCCACAAGGGCGAGATGTGCCCGGAGTCCAGCCTGGAGAGGCTGCTATCCGCGACCACCACCAGTTGCCAGTCGAAAGCCTTACCTTGAGGGGTGGCCGCTTGAGCGTGCAACAGGTAGGTGCCCGGCGCGAGGCCCTCAAGCACGAGCGGCTCCGAAGTGGTGTCGTCTTCCGGTGATACGGAGCGCAAAGTTCCAACGCGCTCCAGGCTCGACAGGAGGCCCTCCGGTGGCTGCACCGGCCACTGCCGAGCCTGCGCTCCCAACTCTGAGAGCCTTTCTCCCGGTAGCCTGTACACTGCCATGACAGCACGCTGCAAGAGAGCGCCCGTTTCGCCTTCCACCTCGGCATATTCAACCGTGGCGCGGGTGCCGCTCTTCACAACCCTCACCCGGTCGCCCACTATTCGTAACCTGGTGCCTGGGTGTGTGGCCTTGTAGGTGAACTCGTACGCCTTGCCGAGGGTGTCCCCCGCCGACGTGCGAGCCGAGGCCCCCACCCGCAGAGAAATAGCGCCTTCCGGCATGGGAGAGCGGGGCGACACGGTGAGGGTGCGTCCCTCAGCGTCCCAGGCGAGGTCGTATGCCAGTATTTCGCCGGAAGGCCCGTGCAAGCTCACCCTTTCGGCGGCGCTCGCCTGGTCCATGGGTGCGTCAAAAGTGAGGTTGAACGTGCCAGTGAGGGGCACCGCCGTGCCGCTGCCAGGGGCGAGCACCGTGTGAGGGTTCCTGGTGTGGAACGACCACTGGAGCGGCTTCTCGATTGGCGTACCAGACGTAGAGCGGGCGCTGGGGCTGAGTACGGCGGTATAAGCCACGCCTCGAAGCAGGCCCGGCTGCAAAGGCACGAAGCTGACTTCATTATCGGCGGACCACTCGAACGTACCAGCGAGGGGCGGGTCAATGAAAAGCGCGCCTTCCACCGAAGCGCGGTCCATCGGCTGGTCGAAGAGCATTTGCAGCGCCGAGCCGGTCGGTACGTTGGCCGAGCCTGCGGCGGGCAGCATATGTACCGGATTGGGCACCGCCAGGCTGCCACCAACGCCACTGCCGTTGCCGTTGTAGGCCGGTAACGGCTGTACGTCCACGGAGGTGGCGCGATCGCCGTCGGGTAGCTCGAAACCGATTTTATTGTAGCCCCAAATAGGCGGCAGGACGTTGAGGTAGTAGCCCAGGCTGAGCACGGCCACGAACGTAGCCGCGGCGGTCAGCGCGATTGCGCGGGGATTGGGGTCGAGACGCAACAGCAGCCCGGCGGCCCCCAGCCTCAACCCACCAGCCAAACTATGGCGCTGAGGCGGTAATGGGGTCTTTGTAGCTGGCGCGGGCGGGGCGGCTTCCTTCTTGAGCACAGAGCCAAGCACGGCGCTGCGCACCCGGTCAGAGGGGCCTGCATCTTCGAGGCCCTTGAGCAGCACGTCGGTCTGGCGCGCCCTGGAGAGCCAGGCGGCACAATCGCGGCAGGCCTGGACGTGCGCGAGCAGCTCCTGCCGCTGGCGCGGTGTGACCTCGCCGTCGATATAGCGCGAGATTAGCTGGCGGTAACGCGCGCAGCTCAACCTTTACTCTCCTGTTTGCCCTTACCGCCGTCATGCCGGGCCAGCTCGGTGTAAATCTGCTGAAACGACTCGCGGGCGCGGGCCAGGCGGCTGAAAACGGTGCCCTTCGGTATCTTGAGGATTTCGGCTATCTCCTCGCAGGAGAACCCCTCCACCGAGCGCAACACCAGGCACACGGCAAGGGCAGGGGGCATCTCGGTGACGGCCCGGCGCACGATCTCGGACTCGATCAACTGGGGCGAGAAGTCCTCGTAAGTGAACTCGCTCGACTTGTCGCTCTCCTCCAGAATGGGCATCCAGGTGATGAGCTTGCGGCGGCGCAGCACGTCAAAAGCGGCGTTGGAGGCGATGCGATAGAGCCAGGCGCTGACGTTGGAGTCGGTGGCTATCTTGGCTATGCCCTGGAAGGCCCGCAAGAAGGTGTCCTGGGTGATGTCATCGGCCTGTTCGAGGCTGCCGACGAGTCGGTATACGTAGCGGTGAATCTGGGGGGCAAAATGCTCATAAATGAGCACAAAAGCCTCTTCGTCGCCGCTGCGTGCCTTTTCTATGATGGCGACATCCATGGCGAGCCTCACAAGCGAATAGGGGAGCCGAAGCAGGGCATGCCGGAATACGGCGGGAAGAAGAAGCGCGCGGTATTCTGCGTTACGATTATATGAAGGATGTAAGGGGGCGTCAAGGCCAGGGGAGTTGGAAAAGCATTACCGGCCTGTATTGCAACGTGTATTATCATTAGACAACTATGTCACGCCTTACGGACGACAGAAACTCAGAGCAAGCCGGGCCCATGGAGCAGCCGTTGCTATCAAGATGGTTGCGTTGGCTCGTGCATGCTTCTATGCTTGTCTGGATTCTGATCAGTTGGGACTGGTTCGCCCGGCATGTGATAACACCGCAGGTGCAAGAGGACACCTGGCCCTACTCCGGGTATTGGGTGGCGTCGCGACTGGCGCTTGAAGGGCGCGCGGACGTGGTATATAGGGAAGGACCGGGCTACCTACAAGAGATCGACCGGCTGAACGTGAGTGGGGACATGCTTGAAGTAAACGTGCCTGCTACCCTGCTGCCCTTTCTGCCCCTGTCCTTGCTGCCAATCGCTGAGGCATTTCGCGTCTGGACGGTGGTCAGTCTCGCCTGCTTTGGGCTGGGTTGGGTGGTCCTGTTGCGGGTTATGCGATTGCCTCTCCTGGTAGCGCTGCTGTTCACTGCTGCCCTGCCGTTCTTCGAGCCTTTTAGCCAAAACATTAGGGGGCAGGCGTACCTGGTGCTGTTCTCGTTGGTGACGCTAAGTGCCGTATGTAGTGTAACATCACCAGCGTCAACTTCTGGCGTGCGGCATGAAGCGGTAAGGCGGCAAGTGCTGGGAGGCTTGCTCCTGGGTGTGGCGGCTGTGTTCAAGCTGTACTATGGGCTGGTACTGGCTATCTCTGCTGCTGTGAATCGGCGCTGGATATACCTGGCTACTGCGGGATTGGTGGTTGTCATGTCAGCCCTGCTCACGGTCCTGGCCTGGGGAACGGGTATATGGGAGCGCGCCATTTACCTGTCGCTGACGTGGAGGGAGAGGCCCGAGACCGTTCAAACGGCGTATCAGACCACGCATAGCTTGCTGGCGCGCCTGTTTCGCTATAACGAGCGTTGGAACCCGGCCCCGGTGGCGGACCTGCCCTGGCTGACCGAATCTCTCTGGTGGCTGGTTACCCTTTCCACCGTGGGCCTGACCATTTTGGCCCTCTGGCGGTCCGGTACGCGTCGGGCAGCAAAAGGACAGCTCAGCCCTGCGTGGCAATTACTTGCACCCTGCGCGCCTGTCCCGGTAGCTTCAGCCCTTGCGCCCATAGCTGAAGGGTACCATTACGCGCTCTGTCTGTTCCCCATCCTGGTTGTAACTGCTGTGACGTTCGAGGCGTGGCGGCACCAGTTGACCGTGGTTTGGTGGCAAGGGCGCGAGTGGTCGCGGGGCCTGCCGGTCGTATCAGTGGGCCTCGTGCTCGGCATGGCGCTGCTTGGCGCCCCGTGGCAATACAACGTAGCGCGAGTGGACGGCTGGGCCAGCCTGTTGCATTACCCCCGGTTGTATGGAGGGTTGCTGCTCTGGCTGTTGGTGGTTGTCTTGCTTGTCCGCCCCGGCACAGTCGGGAGTGTAGAGCAAAGCCAACCCCGGATCACCTTGGAAGCTGCCCCATAATGCGCGCAAGCTCGCCGGAGTTCCGCAACCGCTCTATTGTGGCGTTGACACTGCCTGCGAGGGCATCGGCGCGAGCGGGCACGGCCACCACGAACGGCTCGTCGGTCAGCGGCGGCGAGAGGACGGTGACGCTGCCTGGATGCGCGGCGAGGTAGGTCTGCACGGAGGTATTGTCGGTGATGGAGGCGTCCACCTCCCCGCTGACCAGCGCGTCCAAAGCTTCCTCTGGCGAGTGGTAGGTAGATTGTAGCTGCATGCCGGGCATGGTGTTGCGCTGCAACCGACGGGCCTCGGTGTCGGCGTTGGAGCCTAGCTCGACCCCTACCTTCCTCCCCTCCAGAGTGCCGACCGAGCTAATGGCGTTCTCTCCCGCCCTGACAACCAGCACCTGCCCCGACTGGTAATAGGGCACCGAATAGCGCACCTCGGCCTGCCGCTCCGGGATTGGGGGCAGCGCCGAGACCAGCATATCGACGTTGCCTGCTATCAGGGAGTCGTACAACGTGTCGAGTGCCAGCGTCCTGAACTCCACCTCTACACCCAGGTCGCTGGCAATCGCCTCCGCCAGCGCGGCATCGTAGCCCACTACCCGCCCCTCCCGCAACATGTCGAAGGGTGGGTAAGTGGGGTCGATGCCCACGCGCAGGGTACCGCTCTGCCGGATGCGTTCGAGATAGCGGTCGGGCGGCTTCTGTTGCCCCAGCCATACCAGCGCCGACAGTGCGACAAGGGTGAAGACAAGGGCTATGTTGAGGAAGAAACGTGTCATATTCGCGTGGTTATCTTCGTAGCACCAGCAGGAGAGCCAGACCACCCATGATATTTATGTCCTCGGTGCCCTCTACTCTGCCGACGTGCTTCTTCATTATCAGACCCAGCCTGTAGACCTGACCTTCAGGGGTAACGTACCCTGAAAGTCCCGGCCTGTTGATGTATTCGTGGTCATAGTTCAGCAGGTAGCGGTCGTAGATGCTGCCGTTCGGGTGCACCCACCCTGCCAGGCCCTTGAAAGGTCCGGCCCACAGGTAGACTTTGCCGCTTTTATTCACGGACCACTTGAGCCTTTTAGGCTGCCTCAGCCAGCGCGGACGATACGTGTAGCCATCGCTCGCGACCCAACCAACAAGCCGCTCCCCCCAGATCGACCGGCTGTAGACCCGCATGAGGGTACCTTCCGGCGCTGCCATTACCGGCTCCGGCCCTCTGCGTACTCCTGCACTTCGAGGTACACCGCCTTGGGGATGAAGTCAGGAGTGAGGAAGGAGTAGTTGTCGAAGTAGGTGTACTGCGGGCGGGGGAAGCGGGAGGCCCACAGGCAGACAGCGCGCACCCACGGCCACTTCTCCTCGGCCATGCGGTACGCCGCAACCGTATATTCCACCCGCTGGTAAGGCTTCACGGCAAAGGACCAGCGGGGGCTATCGTTCCAGCCGCCCTCGGTGATGTAGACCGGGGTGCCGCCGTCGCCGTGCCGCTGCATCACGCGATAGATTTCCTCGGTGCGCGCCCAATTTACCTTCTGCGGGCTTGCGGGGTCGTCGGGCGGAGCGGTGAGACCGTAGGAGTGGACCGCCACCGCGTCGAAGTAGGGTGCAGCCCCGGCCCGGTAGAGGCGGTCTAAGTAGAGCAGGTCGCTCATGGCGTTGGGGCTGCCTTCACGTTCCAGGTTGGGGGCCAACCCCGCCAGCATCACAATAGCTTCGGGGTCGGCTTGCTTGGCGCGGGCGTACACGACTTTCAGCAAGTCGGCATAAGCTTCGGGGTCGGGAGGACGTTGGCCCCATTCAGCGGCGGTGTTCGGCTCGTTCCAGATGATGTAGTGCTTGATGCGACCCTTGAAGTGCTGCACGAAAGCGAACACGAAGTCGGCGTAGTCGTCGTAATGCTCCTGGTCGAGGTAACGCCAGGTGGTGTTCTCCGGCCTGGCCCAGTTGGGCACCCCGTCCACCCGCGCCAGCAGCGTGATACCGTTCTCCAGCGCTGCGTCTGCCACCAGGTCGGCGTGCTCCCAGTCGAAGCGGTTGCGGTCGTGGGGCTGGATGTAGACCCAGGGGAAGAACTCGACCGCGTAGCTGCCGCCCATCTCGCGCAGCATGCGGAACTCCCGCCGTATATCTTCCAGGTCCGGCTCGTCGGTCAGGCGGGTATGTAGGCCAATTTTGGAATTGGGGTTCGGGAGCGCGGTTTGCGGTGCAGGCGTCGGTGTCGGGGAGAGGGTGGCGGTGGAAGGGAAGCGTGGGAGAAGTCCCAGCATGAGGACCAGGGCAGCGGTCAGTAGCAAGCCGAGATAGACTGCTTTCTCCCTGCCGTGTGCTACTCGGAAAGAGGGTTCGCCGATGCTCAATCCGTTATCCCCTCTCCAGTGACTACGAAGTGTGGCTCACTTCCATCTACGCTAATGCCCGGCCTGAAGAGTCTCCAGTATTCATACTTGGTTGACTCAAAGGGGAAAACATCCAGACTGTAGCCATCGCCAAACAGCAGGCGAATGCTACCAACATGGTCAGCCCATATTCGCTCCACAACTAACGGACGGCTTCTGCGCTCCTCCATAAAGCGAGAGAGACGCTCATCCAGCCTGTTCGCCCCTTGCACGTTCCAGTCGAAGCCCTGCGGTTCGCTATAGGCGTCGCCCGCGGGAAAGGAGCGATCATTGATGCCAACCACTATCCCCCCAGGACCTGTTATGCGCCATTCGCATTGCACATGCAACGCATACTCGCCCAACTCGCGCGTGCCTCCTTTGTGGTCTGGAACAACACGCACTTCGCCAAAAGAAAACCATTGGAGGCTATAGGCACGGCCCGCGTCCTCCAATGGCAATCCTACCAATACCCCCAGGGCTTCTTCGACTTGTGCTTTTAGACTACCACCATTCAAATCCGAAACCCGATCTTCCCAATCAGAAATCCGCTAGTAAGCCCGTGCAAAGATAGCGTGTACCTGGCTCTCCATCCCGCAGACAACGCAACGCCCGCTGTCGCCGGGCTGGTCGAGGGGCATGCAGCGGTTGGTGGCCTTAGTCGCCTCCTTGATGCGGTCCTCGCACTCGCGCATGCCGCACCAGAAGGCATCCGCGAACTGCCGCTCCTCGATAGCCTGCGCAAGCTCTTCCATGCTGTCTACGTGGCGGGTGTTGCTATGCCGGAACTCCAGGGCGCGCTGGTAGAGGTTCTGCTGTATCTCCTCAAGTAGCTGCGGCACCCGCTCGGCCAGCGAGTCGATAGTGGGGTATTCCTTGAACTCCTTACCGGGCTTGTCGCGCCGCGCAAGCTCCACCGTGCCGTTCTGCACGTCCCTTGGGCCAATCGCCATGCGCAGGGGTACGCCGCGTAACTCCCACTCGTTGTGCTTCCAGCCGACCGTCTTGCTGTCGTCGGCGTCCACCTTCACGCGCACGCCCGCGGCCTTGAGGCTTGATGCCACCTTATCCACGGCGGCCATGACTTCCGCCCTCTCCTCGTCCTTGCGCCAGAGGGGCAGCACCACCACCTGGTAGGGGGCGACGTGGGGCGGCAGCACCAGGCCCTTCTTGTCGCCATGCACCATGATGAGCGCGCCGATGATGCGGGTGGACATGCCCCAGGAGGTGGTCCAGCCGTACACCCGCTCGTTCTGCTCGTTGAGGTACATGATGTCGAAGGCGCGTGCGAAATGGTCGCCCAGGTTGTGCGAGGTGCCCGATTGCAGGGCGCGACCGTCCTGCATCATCGCTTCGACCGTGTAGGTGCGGAGCGCGCCGGGGAACTTCTGGCTCTCGCTCTTCTGCCCCCGTATCACCGGGATCGCCAGTTCTTCTTCAAGGAAGGCGCCATAGACTTCCAGCATGAGGCGCGCGCGCTCTTCGCAGTCGTCGTGGGTGGCATGCACCGTGTGCCCTTCCTGCCACCAGAACTCGGCGGTGCGCAGGAAGAGGCGAGGGCGCTTCTCCCACCGGAAGACCGAGCACCACTGGTTGATGAGCAGCGGCAGGTCGCGGTACGACTGTATCCAGCGCGAGTAGATGGGGCCGATGATCGCCTCCGAGGTGGGGCGCACCGCCAGCGGCTCGGCTAGCTCCTCCCCGCCACCGCGTGTGACCCAGGCCACTTCAGGCGCGAAGCCCTCTACGTGCTCGGCCTCTTTGAGCAGGAAGCTCTGCGGGATGAGCAGCGGGAAGGCGGCGTTGACCACTCCGGTGTCCTTGAAGCGGCGGTCGAGATTGGCCTGGCAGTTCTCCCACAGGGCGAACCCGTAGGGCCGCACGACCATGCAGCCACGCACCGGGGCGTCTTCCGCCAACTCGGCCTTCATCACCACGTCGATGTACCACTGGGGAAAATCGGTCTCGAAGTCGGCTATGCCCTGCCCGAACTCCTTCTGCTCAGCTTTGGCGCACATAAGTACCTCTTGTACCTCGTTCAAATTGGGTTAGTTCCACGAACTATAGCAAAAGTAGGCTCGCAGCGTCAATCGGGGGTTCTGAAATGGGGTTCTGAAACGTGAAACGTGATGCGACTTGCTCAATAGGGTACGTGAATGTGATGGTGCGCCTGTTGCAGGACCATCTCCCTCTCTGTCATCCTGAGCGCAGCGAAGGATCAGGTGGGTAGGCGAGAGTCCTCAACAGTCAGGACATTGGCGGCAGTAGGAACCATGTGCATCATTAGAAAGGGTCAAGAACGGGGTACTGATCCTTCGCTACGCTCAGGATGACAGGGGACATTGGTCCGGTAGCCCGGAGCCTTCAACATACACGAACCAACATTAGTAAGCCGCATCACGTTTCACGTTTCTCGTTTCAGAACCGGAACTGCTCCGCCCATTTGGGTGTATAGTTAAGCGGAGGACGCTATGAGTCGCTACCGCAACGATGGTGACGGCTTCGACAGCCTGGACGACTTCGAGGACATAGGCATCTCCGTGATGGAGGAGCTTGACCCTGAGCCGCAACCTAAGTCCGGCTCGCTTTACGCGCGCGAGTTCGTCATAGGCATGCTGTTGGTGCTGGGGGTGCTGGCCTTCGCGGGCGTGCAGTGGTGGCAGACCGAGTACCGGCACAGCAACTACCGTTTGGGCGAGCAGGCGGCGCGACAGTTCGACTGGGACGAGGCAAGCGCCCGCTTTTCGGCAGCTGAGGGCTATCGCGACGCTCATAAGCGCGCCGAGACGGCAGCCGACCGCGTTCGAGAGCGCGACGAGCACTACAGCCTCGCCCTGGAGCACTTCAACAACGAGCGGTGGGCCGCCGCGCTCCAGGAATTGCGCGCCGTAAGAGAAGTGCAACCCGGCTACCAGGACGCGACCCCGATGGAGGAGCAGGCAGAAGACAAGGTATATAGCGACGCTCTGCTCGGCTCCCTTGTCATGCGTCCCAGTGCGGACCCGCCGGGCCTCTATTACAGGGCCAAGTGGGGCTGGGTGTGGCTGGAGGACAGCGACGAACAGAGCATGCCCTGGGGGCGAGGCAGCCCAGAGCATATACTGTACGATACGCCAATAGTAGGCTGGGTGCCGCCCGCCCAACCGAGCCATCGCCCCAATCCCTCAGACCTTGATGAGCATCGCAGATCAATCGCCGGGCGCAAGCTGATGGTAGCTACGTTCGACACTGGCGAGAATGCGCTGGGTGTAAGATATCGCGAACTACCCTTCAACTTGAGCGACTACGCCCGGTTTGAGTGGAACCGGGACGGCGTCTGGGGCATCCGGCTGTGGGACGTGCGCTCAGGCAATGAAGAAGGCCATCTGGTAATAGACCCCTCCCCGGTGCGCCGGAAGATCCGCAATATCCAGCAGATTACCTACCATGCCTTCGGTAGTAAGATCATGCGCAGCACGAACCCCACGTACTACGGCATGAACGTGGCGCTCATGGACTACAACCGCAACGGAGACGAGTTGCTGGTGGCGAACTGGACCCGGCACGAAGATGGGACTTTCACAGTGGCGCTCTATCTCAACTCGCTTACCAAGGGCGAGAACAGGCTGCTGTACAACCACAACGGGGGCTTCGTAAACGCCAGCTTCAGTGACGAAGGCAGGTATGTCTTCCTGACGACCTACAACTCGGTGGGGCGTATGCTGGAAGACCACATGCTCGTCATGATCGATAAGACCGGGGCAGAGCCGGCGCGCGTGGTGATGCAGCAAAATGGGGTAAGGGCTATCAACGGCGTGCTCGTAGATAGCCAGCAGTATATGAGCGCCAGGTTGCTGGAGGGTGGTCCCTTCGCCGGGAAGATGTTGCTTACACAATGGATATCGTTCACCAACTATATCAGCGTGGTGGACCTGGACGGCCCCCACGTGGTACATGCTGAGGCGAGCATAACGGGCAACGGCATGATCTGGTGGAACGCGGTCTCCACGGAAGGGCAGGACCTGGTGCTGTGGGGCATAGGCTCCGTCAACACGGTATCTCCACCTTTTCCGGCGCAGCAGACGCTGGTGGGGGTGAAAATTAGCCCCGGTAAGCCGCCGGTGGTGGCGCGGCAAGCAATAGCCAGGACCTCTTCGGTCGTCTGGCTGGAGCAGCGGGGGTCGGAGCTTATCTATCTGGTCCACAACCACAACCGTCGGGCGCAACTCAGAGCGGCTGAATTATACTCCGTGCCACTCTCCAGCCTGGAGTCAGGGAATATCCCGGCAAAGTTACTCCACAGGTACGAGTACCGCGTGGCTATAGACCAGCACCGGTTGCCCTTCGGCGGTTTCAGTTTTCACTTCGGCCCCGGCATGTTCGCGTACCTGGATCAAACCACCCTTCGCGCCGTGACCTACGACGGGCAAGTAAGCCTCCCTCTGGAGAGCGACGTTAGCGAACTGTTCAACCTGTACCTGGCAAACCCATAGCCTTCACGGTGACACGCAGGCCGCACCACGCACCATATGCCTTCGCCTCAGACCTGCGAAGTCGCATTCTGTCTGTGCCTGGGCAGGTTCTGTTTCAGTTGCAGCAACCCTGTCCCCCTCTGTCATCCTGAGCGCAGCGAAGGATCTCAGATGCTGGCCCTGCTGCTACGCTGAACGTTCAGCACCAACATCCACAACGTTCAACAGCATTCTTACTCACCTTCTTGAGATCCTTCGCTGCGCTCAGGATGACAGGGGGATAGGGTCCCGCTATCCTGCATGGGTAATAGCCCCGGCGGGGACTCGTTAGCGGTTGGTACGGTGGGGGGCGGAGGTATATACTGTATGCCGATGAGCCGCAACCCCAATCGCCTCCCGGCGCTTGCCTCCTTTGGCCTCCCTTTGCTGGCGCTGGCCGTATGGGCGGGGGTCGTGATGCTCCTTGCCTACCAGGTCCGGCCTACGTACCCGGTGAGCATGGATCGCTCGTTTGACCGCCATTACCTCACCGATGGTTGGCACCAGCCCGAGCAGAGCGAGCAGTTCCCCTTCCGCTGGATGTCGGGCTACGCGACGGTAAAGTTCCCTGCCATCGGCCGCCAACCACTCAAGCTGGTCATGCACATGGGCACCTCCAACGTCGATCCGAAGCCGGAGAAGCAGGTGCGTGTCATGGCGCGTGGAGCGCTGGTGGCCGTTTTCGACGTGCGCAACGGGGTGGGCAGGTACGAAGCACCGGTTGCACCCGAACTCATAAGCCGAGCGAGCGGCGACCTCGACTTGATCGTCACCACCGACAGCTTCCAGCCCCCCGGCGACAGGCGACAGCTAGCAATTATTATGCTCGGACTAGCTGCTGAGCCTACCGGTTTTGCAGGGTTGATACTGCCGCCCTTCTTCCACAGTCTGTACGTGGCGGCCACTGGTATCTTCCTGTATGTCATTCTCTTGTTGCTTGGCGTCAGCCGCCGAGTGAGCTTTGGCCTCAGCCTGGGGGCAATTCTAGCACTGGCGCTGGTCTATGCGTTTGCGCGGCCTGCCGTTGCCTTTTATGCAGACGGTCTGCTGCTGGCTGTCACGCTTTCGCTCATTGCCCTTGCTGTTGCCCAGCCGGTCGTGACGCGGCTCTACAGGCGAGTGGGCATGCTCGACTTCAACCCCAGGCGCGGCAAAGGGAGAGTATTGTTCGGGCTGTTCGCCTTCGGGCTGTTGGTTGCGATGTCGGGGGTCCTCTACCCGCAGAGCGAGCCGCACGATTTCGGCTTCCACCTGAACCGGTTCAAGGACGTGCAGGCGGGTAATCTCTTCTTCGAGAACTACGTCATATCGGGTGTGGGACAGGGCTTCTACCCGCCCGCCATGTACGTGCTGTTGCTGCCGTTTGGCTTGCTCATGCGCGACCCTTACAATCTGGTGAAGCTGGCCCCCGCCCTGTTCGACTTCAGCGTAGTTTTCATCATCTTCTACCTGGCCAGGCGCTACATGAGCAGCTACCGTCATGCGGCGATCATGGCCTCCGCGTTATACGTGGTATTGCCGATCAACCTGCTGGTCATCTGGTGGGCACACGCAACTAACTTGTTTGGTATGGTGATGCTACTTGCCACGGTGACTTACACTTTGGAGAGCTACGAGCGAATCAGCAGGCCACTAGTCTGGCTGGGCCTTGCGGCGCTCACATTTGTGCTGTTGCTTTCACACCCTGGCGTGCTGGTGTGGAGCGTGTTGCTGCTGAGTGCTATGGTAGTGGCGTTCCTGGCATTGCGACGTTTCGCCCGGAACGGCACGTACAAGTCGGTCCTGCTGATAGCTGGCGCGTACGCAACCGCCGCGCTCATCGCATTTGTGTTTTACTACTCGCGGTACGTGGGCCGTTTCGGGCAGGCCGCGGTGGAGCGTGGTGAAGAGGTTGAGTTCAGCGATACACTAGGCAGCGTCGGCGACATTGGCCGGCTCTTTAACGGACTGCGCCTCACCTTCTATCACGCGGTGATGGGCGATTACGGGTTGGTGCCGTTGTTGCTCGTGCCCGTAGGGTTCTGGCTGCTGTTCAGGAGGCGCGGCATGGTACACCCCGCAGACGAGCCGGAGTCACGCTTGGCCGCAAACGAGCAACAAGCGCAACGCTTCCGGTGGACGGTACTGCTGTGGGTGGCAGTGGCGGTCACACTGCAACTGATAAGCCTGCTTACGGCCCTGCCTGTGCGGCCGTTCCTGCTCTTGTGGGTGCCTGTTTCGCTCCTTGCGGGGCTGAGCCTGGCAGCCTTCATCCAGCCTCGGCACACGGAAGCACGTCAATGGACCTGGCAGCAAGGAGCTACTGCTTTGATACTGGCGAGCCTGGCTATATTCAGCCTCTACCTGTGGGCCCTCGCCAACTTCCTTGATTTAAGGATACCGCACGTCTATCCATTGGTGTTTTGATGGAGGATGGGCCTTGGTTAATGAGCCATTGCCTATCCTCTATCCTCTATTGTCCAGCCCCACTATCGCCTCGTATAGCTCGTCCATGTGGCCCACCACGGCGTCGGCCGCGGTCCCGGCCTGGGCGGACTGGTCCCACGGCTGGTTGTGCAGGCGGGCGGTGGTGCGGGCCTGGGCTGTGAACCAGATGGCGGACAGCCCCGCCGCCTTGGCGGTCTGCACGTCGTAGATGGCGTGGTCGCCCACATGGATTGCCTCTTGTGGCTCGGCTCCCAGCCGGCGGGCGGCGAGGCGGAAGATCTCGGGGTTGGACTTGTAGAGGCCCTCCCCCGCGCTGGTGACGATCTCGCTGAAGAAGGTGCGCAGGCCGAGCTTCTCCAGGGCCAACTCCACGAACGGGGGGTAGCCCGCGCTCGAGACCACCCCCAGTTGGTAGCCGTCGTTGCGCAGGCGCTCCAACACCCGGTCCGCGCCCTCCAACATGACGACTTCGGGCAGGCAGGCGTACTCCAGCGTCTCGACCGCGTGTTCAAGCTCAGGTGCGGGCACCCTGATGCCCATTTCTTCAAGCACCCGGCGTGCGCCCTCCACCGCGCTTAACTCGACGCCGCTGTCCCGCACTTCCTGGCGTAGCTCCCGGAACAGCCTCTCTGCCTCGTTCAGCATGCGGGGCGACACGTCTTCGAGGCTGCCGTTACGAGCGAGTTGCAGCATGACCAAGCCGGGCAATGTTCTAATTTCCAGTTCCAACCAGCTATCGCAGGTCGCCAGGGTGTTGTGAAAGTCGAACAAGACGACCTTTTTCATGAGGCTCCTGTATGGCGCTTTGAGACTTCGGCTGCAAGGCTTGTTCTAGTTTCCGCTATGCCGCGTTTGTTCTATCCCATACCCGGTGTAGGCACAAAATAAGCCTAGAATATGCCCGCCGCACCCAAGATATGGTTGTGGCACTTGATTCCTGTGCAGAATATTGCTCGTAAGACTGTGGAAAACTCCCTTGACAGGAACTTATGTTCTAAAATATGATGTGCCTGTCAGATATAGAACTAATGTTCTAAATACCGGAGGCACACTGTGAAATCCCACTTCAACCGGCACAACCCTATCAGCAGCGCGCCAATATGGGCCGAGCGCACGGCACCTCGCGGACTCGTTCGCCGCGACACCCCGGCCCTCCTGGTGATCAATATGCCCGACGAGGACGAGTGGTACGTCGCCAGCCGCCAGGAGTCGGATGCCATAGCCGATCCCGACTCCTTCATCGGCGGCCTGCTTCGACCGCACTGCGCGCTCCTTTCCCTACCCTACACCTCGAACAACTAGACTGTCAAGTTTCGCACGTTAGTTTTTTGAGAGCTGAGTTAGTACAGAGTTTTACAGAGATAGATTGGAGGCTACAGAGATGGCAAACACACGCACACGGGGCGCGAACGCGGAAGCTCTAAGCTGGGAAGAGGCGGCGGGATTACCCGGCCCTCGTAAAAACAACTGGCTGCCGCTCGACGCGCTGAGCGACGAGGAAGTTTACACGCGGGGGCCGCAACTCCAGGCGATGCCCAACAACCGCAGGCCGCAGGCTGCCCCCACGCGCCAGTACAACCCGGCTGCCGCTCACACTATGTCGCAACGGGTGCTCGCGGCCGTGCCCATGACCCAGGCACACCCGCAGCAGCGCCAGAACGAGCGGGCCGAGCGGGCACCGAGGGAAGGTGTGTCCCTCAGCAAGGCTCAGGGTAAGGCCCTAGCGATGGCGGTGGGCGCGATGATCGCGGTGCTGGCGCTGTACGTGATAGTGAGCGCCGCCGTCAACTGGACGCAGGTGAAGCTGGACGACTTCCAGTACGGCCGCCCGCGCACCACACAGATGGAGGCGTATGTAGGGCACGCCGAAGCGGAAGGCTCGCCCTCCCACTTCATCGCGATGAACCTGAACCGGCGGGTGACCATCCTGCAACTCCCCGGCGGCGACAGCACGAAAGCCACCGCCATCGTCGGTCCCTACCTGTTCGGACAGGGGGAAGATCTCACCCCGGTGCTGCTGAACGTGCAGGACGTGAACGTGGACGGTAAGCCGGACCTGGTAGTGTCGGTCAAGAGCGAACAGCTTCTCTACCTGAACGACGGGGCGGCCTTCAAGATGGCTACACCCGAGGAGCAGGCCGCTATATTCAAGGCGCTCACCGCCCGCACTGCCGCGCCCGTCAACGACGCGCAGGGCCTCGCACCGGAGGGGCAGTAGTGGGCCGGGCGGCGGCTGTGGCCTACGCCACGGTGGAAGAGGAACTGTTCGGGGAGACACAAAGGGAGAGCGGACCGTACCGGCTGTTAGGAGAACAAGAACTACTCTACGTACTGGCTCCACGGTCTCGGCAGGCCCTTGTGGAGGAGCAGCGGTACGTACAGCCCCAGTACGCGCAATACGTCGAGTACGAGCCGGAACCTGACTACTCTACCCTCTTCCCACTGGCATACGAGCCGTACCCGGTCTACGAAGCTGAATACGCGCCGGGTGTGGTCAGAGGCAGGCAGGTGCGCAACGGGGTGCTTGCGGCGCTGTTGGCGGTAGTTATGATCGTGATGCTGATGCTGGCCGGGCCGGTGCTGGCGCGAGATGGGTCGCCCGGCCTTCGTTTCAGCGGTTACCGGGACGTGGTGCCGGGTACGGTCGCCGGGGTGGGGGTGCAGAATGCCGCGCCGGTGATCGACACGACCTCTGGTGCGGCCCCCGCGGAACAGCCAGCACCACCCGCGCAAGCCCAGGCACCCGCCGGTTCGTACGAGGTGATGGGAGCGCCCACGATCAGCGTCGAGCAGATAGAGAAGGTGCTGAGGCAGTACGGCTCTCCCGCCGCGGGGTTGGGGCAGGCCCTCTACGACCTAGGGGTCAAGCACGGCATCAACCCGGCGTATGCGCTGGCCTTCTTCGTACACGAAAGCGGCTGCGGCACGAAGGGCGTGGCCCGCTTCAGCAAGTCGCTCGGCAACATCCGGTGGACCGAAGGCTACGCTAGCTACGAAGGCTACCGCAGCTACTCAAGCTGGGAAGCCGGTATGGAAGACTGGTACCTGCTCATCAAAGAACTTTATATCAACGGCTGGGGCCTGCGCACGGTGGATGCCATAGTGCCCGTGTACGCCCCCGCCGCCGACCGCAACGACCCCACCGGCTACATCGCCTCGGTCAAGTACATGGTAGATAGCTGGCGGGACAGGTAAGTACGAATTTGGAAATTGGAATTTCGAATTGCGAATTTAGAGGATGTTCAGCTAATCACAAATTCGCAATTCGAAATTCCAATTTCCAAATCCCCATGACTATCTTTCCTCCTGGTCGCACGAGATGGGGCGTTATGCGTCCCGTCTTGTGCTTTAACCGCGCTTCCATTCGAGCCAGTGTCCGTGAGGGTGGCAGTCGGCCAGGTGCTGCTCTTCGTAGGTGTTGCCCGCGTAGCGCATGAGCGTTATCTGCGCGGTCTCGCCTCCGAGCCACTCCTGCGAGATGCGGTAGATGGGGCGGTCGAGGCTCAGTTCCCCTACCAGCGAGGTGAGGCGGTCGCGGGCTTCCTTCGGTTGCTGCACGATGGTGTAGCTGTGGTAGACGCATATGGCCGTGCCTCGGGGTGCGTCCCTCACGGCCTGGGGGAGCAGGTCGAACATGTCACCCTTCAGGAGAGTGGGAGGGTCTTCCCTGGCAATCGCCACGGCCCGCTCCAACAACTCGGCCCGGTCCTGGTGCTCCGGCCAGATCATGGCGCGCAGCCACAATACCTGGTCCGGGTCGCGCACGTCAATCGGATCGAGGTCTACTCCCACCCGGTAGCCGACGCGAGGGAAAGGCTCAGGCATGGGAGGCCGGAACTTGCCCCTTAGCTCGCAGCTCAGTTGCACGGGGGAGTTATCGTCACCGAATTGCAGGTCATGGCCGTAGCTGTAGCCGTACTTGTCCCACAGCAGGTGCAGCCCCGCGCTGGTGCCCACCTCCACCAGGGCCAGCGGCCTCTTGAGCGTCTCTTTGTACAGCAACCCGAACACCGGCAGCAAACAGGCGCAACGCTGCACCTCGTTGGTCTGCACAATGCCGGTCTGGACCAGCCGCTCAACCTCGGCGCGATTTTGCAGCACGAATTCGCGAAAGGCAGGATACGGGTCGCCCTCCTGCGGCTTGCGGTCGTAGCCGGCAACGCTCGGGTAGTAGGCAGCCAGGGGGTGCTCTGTTCCTTTGAGCAGCAGGTAGTGCACAGAGCCTAGCAAGAGCAGCGGTGCCACCTGCTCGCCGTGCTCCACGCCACCGGCCAAAGCAAGCACCTCCGGGTCGTCTGTAATTGACAACGCCAACTGCTCGTACAGGGGAGAATAGCCCTCGAACTGCTCTTTAGCGATTCGCCTGAACCGCTCGGCCATCTTGCCATTTGAGTCTGTCTGCTCGTTCAAGATCGTTGCTCCATTCGCGATTAGTCTTGCGTGAGTGGGTAAGAATACTGCTTGTTATGCGTGAATGGCCGGTAGGCCCTACAGGTTTGTAGCACCCAAGCGTGGCCCTGTCATCCTGAGCGTAGCGAAGGATCTCAGATGCTGCCCACGTCCTTGTGTTGAAGCCTCAGCACCCTGCCTTTGCTGCTCATAGTTCGACAGCATCCCTACTCACCTTCTTGAGATCCTTCGCTACGCTCAGGATGACAGGGGGAGCTTTGGTCCCGAACCAGGGGCGGGGTAACATTCACGCAACCAATCCTCACAAGTTCCAAGTTACGAGTTACGCATTACGCGTTACTCAAAACACATCCTTGTCTTCTTCGGCTAGGGTGTTGAGGGCCGCCACTTCGGGAATGGTGGCGGCGAAGTGGGCGCGCAGGTTGGCGATGAAGGCCAGCCCGGCTTGGCGGTCGTCTTCGGGGGGTGCCCACGGCGCGAAATTCTTGTGGCTGTTCGCGTCGTATGGGCCGTGCAGGGCCTCGAATGTCACCGTGTTGTTGTCGAGCGACACCACAGTGTGCCAGGCCCCTGCGGGTATCTCGACACCCCTCACCGGCCCTTCCTCCCTGAGGAGCACGCCTTCGACAGGCGAGCCATCGTCCGAAAAGCGTACCACCAGCAACATGCCACGCAGGGCGATGAACACCTCCGTCTTGTCGGGGTCGTGGTGGCGGTGCGGGCGGGCGTAGCTATCCATGCGTATGGCGTTGAACATACGCTGCATCGTGTCGTCGTGCTCGTGCAGCCGGATGATGCTGCGTCTGCGCGGGCTGCGCTCCGCCGCCCTGCCGACTTCGTCAAGTAGCTCCGCGCTGAACGGTACTAGCGCGTGTGGGTCGTTGGGATTGCGCGGATAGGGTGTGGACATGGTCACTCCGTTGCTGAAACGAGGTTCTGAAACGTGAAACGTGAAACGTGATGCGGCTTGCTAGTGTTGGTACGTGAATTCAACTTTTGTTCCTTATGTGGAACCCTGTTCCCTCTGTTATCCTGAGCGTAGCGAAGGATCAGCAGCCCGTTCTTGACCCTTCCTATGGAAGCACATGGTTCCTAATGCCTACATCATCCCCAACGTTGAGGACTCTGGCCTACCCACCTGATCCTTCGCTACGCTCAGGATGACAGAAGGGGCTTTGGTCCTGTTGTGGGAGCATCCCGGTATTCACGCACCCTATACCACAAGCCGCATCACGTTTCACGTTTCACGTTTCACGTTTCACGTTTCAGAACCACGTTTCAGCCTGATCTCTACTCCATGCGTGCGTTCGAGGTCCAAGCTGTTAGCGCCCGCGTGGGTGGACAGCAGGGTCAGGGCGTGAGCGCCGGGGCCATGCGACTTCAGGCGGCGTTGTTCGGCCATGTTGCGGGCGGGGTGGAGGGTCAGCGTGGTGCGCGCCAGCTTGAGACGCACTACGTCCTGTGCGTGCTGGCCGTACTCCCGCGCCACTTCCGCCGTGTCACCCAGCAGCGCACCGTAGAGCCGGGCTGCCTCGTCCAGGTCGTCCACCAGCACTTCTACCTGGGCTATGCCCGTCACGCCGTTGGGGTGCCTCTGGGCGGGGCCGTGGGGCACGCGCAGGTCGCGTGAGGTGAGGTCGGCGCAGAGGAACGGGAGCGCGGGGTGGTCGGTACGCCCGGTCTGCCAGGCGATTTCCAGGCCATCAGGGCGCAGCCTCCCGCCTCGTATGGGCCCGCGAATGTGGAGGCCGTCCTGCCGGGCGCGGGCTATATCAGCTTCGATGTCGTCGGGGAGCAGTGCGTACGAGACGATGCCTTCCGCCGACTGCGTGCCTCTGGCGAACAGGTGCCCCTCTGGCGGGGGCGAGAGGAAGTTGAGCAACTCCAGGTACGAGCCGTCTTCAAAGGCGATTAGCGCGTTCTGGGAGATACCATCGGCGTGCTTACCGCCAACTACGACCGAAAAGCCCAGGTCGGTGTAGTCGCGGCTCGCCAGGTCCAGGTCGTCCACCAGGATGACGATGTGGTCGAGGAGCATGGTAGCGGTTAGCGGGTCCCGGTAATCATGTTCGCTACCGCTCCCACCACGCTGACTGCTGCGGCACCCAGCAGCGCCGCCCAAAAATCGGCCACGTGGAAACCCTCCACGAGAGCATCAGCCAGGGCGAACATAGCCGCGTTGATGATTATGCTGAAGAGGCCAAAGGTGAGGCAGTTTATCGGGAGGGCAAGGAGGCCAACGAGCGGGCGAATGAAGGTGTTGAGGAGGGCCAGCACCGCCGCGAAGATCGCCAGCGTAACCCAATCGTCGTAGCTGATGATCGGCTCCCTCATCAAGCCCAACTGCGGCAGGCCCCACGCTATGAGGAACACCGCGATGACGATCACCGCCCAACGGACCAGCAGAGTTCTCAATCCCGTCCTCCTGTCAAGAGCTACGCCCGGCGGGTCCATTATAGCACAGGAGCGGGGAGTGACGGGTTATGAGTTATGAGTTGTGAGTTATGAGTTATGAGTAACGCGTAACACGTAACGCGGCTCAAGAAACGCTGTATGCTATAGGCCACTGTGTTGCTAATTGCAACCGTTACGTCTTACGCGTTACGCGTTACTCATAACTCACAACTCATAACTCACAACTCATAACTCACAACTCATAACTCCCTTGCTGTACACCACCTCGGTCTTGACGGTGTGGAAGCCGACCGATTCGTACAGGCGCAAGGCCCCGGTGGGGTTCTCGGCGTCTACGTCGAGCACGCCGGTCTGGAGGCCCTGCCGTTTGAGCCACTGGAGGGCCGCGAGGAGCATGGCGCGTCCCAGGCCCATTTTGCGATAGCCGCGGCGGGTGCCGAGCGTGCCGATCCAACCTTCGCTCTTGCCCGCGCGCTCGTTGTGGCCAGCGTCTATATAGCAGTCGGCGTAGGCGGCGAACGTGCCGTCTGAGGCGAGGGCTAGGAGGCCGCCCTCCGGCTTGTACTGTGGGTCTTTGAGCAGGTGGGCGCGGCGTTCGGGCAGCAGAGGGTGGAAGCCCCAGTGGTCAATGAAGGCGAGGTTGTGCATCTCAACGTAGCGGTCGATGTCCGGGTGCTCGGCCACGTTGCTGAGTGTGAAGCCTTCAGGGAGTTGCGGTCCCTCCAGCGGCTCGTCCAATGCCCGATGCATCACGAAGAAGTAGCGGGCGATGGTAAAGCCGTTGCGCTCCAACGCCTCCCGCTTACTCGTGTAGCTCTCCTGCGCGCCACTGTACAGGGTGCCCGGCAAGCCACTCCCCGCCGCGTGCTCTCGGAGCCTGGTTTCGGCCCAGGCTACTATCTCGTCGGCGAGTCCGGTCTGCGCCACGTCCGGGTGTATGTAATAGGCTAGCCGCCCGTCGACAGAGGTCTCGGTGGGAGCCAGGGTCATGACCAGCGCCAGGGCGACAAGCCTGCCGTCCGTGTCTTCCCAGGCGCGGATGTTCTTCTGCGGGTCTATGCTGGGGGCCGAGAACCACTGCCGCAGCTCATCGGGGGAAACGCTCTCGTCGAGCTTTTCTACGCTGTCGATATAGTTGATAAGCTCGGCAATGTGGGGCAGGTCCGGTTCGCCACGATAGGGCCGTCCTGTAAAAGCGGTCTGTGTCTCCAAAGTGGTGGCTCGTCCTTTCGGGGTTAAAAGGAACGGCGGACCACAGGCAACAGGCGGCAATTGAGGGTCGGCTGTGGTCCGCCGCTAACTATCGTATCACGCGCTCTTCCATGCAGCATCGGACTCTAGATGTAGCTGCCTGGGTCCGGTGGATGTAGAGGGTGCTGAAACGTGGCTCTGAAACGTGAAACGTGAAACGTGATGCGGCTTGCTCAACAGGGTTCGTGGATGACTAACGGTTGCTACTACAGCACCCTGCTATCCATGTCATCCTGAGCGTAGCGAAGGATCAGTAGCCCGTGTTTGACTCTTGCTGTTGTAGCACCAATGTTCCTAATGCCGTCAGCATCCCCAACGTTGCGGACTCTCACCTACCCAC
>JALZHG010000069.1 GCA_030914045.1 Chloroflexota bacterium
ATTGCTGCCCTTACTCAGAAACGAATGACCTTCATCCCCACTCAATCCAAGGGTCCGCTGCGTCTCTGCGATGCAATCCTGGGTCCCCTTTTGCCTCCTACAGGGTTCGTCTCTTTAGCCGGAGAGATTCCAGAAGGGGGAGGTCAGGCCGAGGGAGGCGAAGATGGCGTGGGCTTCGTCCATGTTGTAGCGACGCCAGTTGGGGTCGCGGCGGTCGGGGCTGTACCAGGCGTGGGCCAGCCGCCAGCCCTGTTCGGGGGTGAGCGTGGCCCCGTGGGGCTGGTTCCACTGCTGGCACCAGTTGTCTACGTGCTCCTCCGACCGGAAGAGCAGCATCGTCTTTCAGGTGTAGACGATGTTGGCCCACCAGCGGCGGGCGGGGATGGCGAAGTGGAGGATGCCCTCGGCGTGGGCGAGGTTGCCACCCTCTATGGTCAGTTGCATGGCCTCCCCGCAGTCGCCGCAAGCCGCCATGATAGTCGCGTCCCGCTGGAGCATGGCGGCCACCCCAAGCGAGTCCCATATACAGTTGCCCCAGTACGACACGCCCCCGGATTCGACCTGGAAGGGAGTGGGCACCGCTGAGAAGGGGTTCGCCATGAGGATTTCGCCGCTGCCGCGTTGGAGGACCAGCATGTGCGCTTCGTCCAGACGCCTGAGGGACTCGGTGACGGCGGCGAGAGGCGCGCCTAACGTGGCGGCAAGGTCAGCAATCGAGGGCGCTCTGCCGGTGTTGATGAAGGTTTCGTAGGTGAGCCGCCGGACCTCTATGTCGTTAGCCGTCAATCCTGTGCTTCCTGACATGGGTGTACTCCTGGGTCCTGGTCTCACTGGTAGAGGCTGTGAGGCAAGTGGAGATACCAGCAAACACAGTAATACACCTTTACGGCACTTCTAGCAAGGAGTACTCGTTGGCCGCAACGAGGGTCTGCGGGAGGGAAGCCACTTTCTGGCTGAACAGGGCCTTGTCTCGCGTAGACTTGAGGTTGAGTTCGGCGTCCTCTATTATGGCGCGGGCGTGCAGGCGCAGGACCTCCATGTGAGCCGGGAGCGTGTCTTCGGCGGCAATCTCCTCTATCACGTCGAGCAGCTTGATGGGGATGGTGGCGTCGGTAGTGCCGAAGCGACGCACCTGGTCGAACGCCTGGGCGGCCAGCTTCTCGAATGTCGGCTCGTTCAAGATGGCGCGCACCTTACCATCCACCCCGTAGCGCACCTGTTCGGGCAGCTCTCGCGCGGCCACCAGACGGAGCACGCTCGATATCTGGTTGAGGCTCATCACGGCGGTGTTGGGGTCGTTGATGGCCGGGGAGAGGGCTTTGATAGCGATGTCGGCCAGCATCAGCACGCCATACAGCGGGTCCTGGTAGAGAGTGCGGTGGGCACCCATTAGGAAGCTATTGTGCACCTCCTTAGTGACGCGTGCTGTGACCCTGGAGGCAGGCCCGACACGCGCCAGGCGCTCTCCTTGCACCACGTACATTCCGACGGCCTTCGTGTACTCAATCACGAGGTCGTGCCGCTGCATGAGGGCCAGGATGGAGTCGGTGTCGATGGCCTGGATGTACCCGACTTTAGTGCTGCATATATCCACCTGCGGGCCTATCAGGCGGTAGAGGTCTTCGTCTACGCTGGGCTGCACCGGACTGGAGGCGCGTGAGTGAAAGATGTTTTCGATGCTCTTACGGGTACCCGCCCCCACGCGGTGGATGATGTGGTAGGCCTGGATGCTCTCGGAGACGTGGTGGATGTAGTAGATGAAGAGGCCGAGGTCGGCTGTCGCGAGGAGCAAGGCGAAGTTCACCGAGATGGATGGCACGAAGGAATTTTCCTCCAGCCGGATGGTGCGAAGCACAAGCTGGCAGTAGACGAAGGTGCCGAGCAGCGTGCCGAGTACCATCTGGTTCACGTTGTCGTCCATGAAGTTGTGGAGCGTGCGCGAGCCGTACTGCGAGGAGGCAAACGAGAAGACCACGATAGTAAAGGAAAAGGCCACGGAAGCCACGGTGAGCATGGACGTGGAAATGGTAGAGAGGGTGTCGCGTGCGGCCTCCGGCCCGGCCTGGAACAACAAGGGAAGGGTGACCACTATGTCACGCACCGAGTGGTCGAGCCACGCCATGATGAAAGCCAGGATCACGCAGCCCACCACAACGCTAGATGGCAGGAACCATAGGCTACCCTGGATGGCGTTCCAGAAGTTCTTCAGGCGAGCTACCATGCGGGGTGCGTCTCCTCTGCTGAAGATGCAGTGGCAAGAGACGTGCCTTTGGTTGGTTGTTAGTTGTTGGTTGTTAGGCGTGAAGAGAATTGCCTAAGAAGAAAGGCCAAGGTGTTCTGGCAAGAAGGACCCAAGTCGGCCTTGTCACTTCGATCGGAGTGAGAAATCTCGTCCCTCAGCGAAATGTTTCCTCTTTCCCGCGGCACTCTGTAGCTTAAGGAAAGGTGGCGTTTGGCTGCTGAGGGACGAGATTTCTCACTCCGATCGAAATGACAAGGCCGACTATGGATGCTAATATCGTCATGGGTACAACTGCGAGGCTACTGCGCCTACAGCTAAGGAAGGTTGCCCAGGCGGTCGGGCGGCTGCTATAATTGCCGGGAACATCACGGCGAGCACCCTACAATATAGATAGATGGATAATTAAGCATGGCTACTTCGGTATTGACCGTCTACGGTCTGTCAAAATCATATAACATATACCCCATATTCGAGGACGTTAGCTTTACCCTGAACGCGGGAGAGCGGGTGGCGCTCGTGGGGCCGAACGGGGTGGGGAAGTCTACCCTGCTGAAGGTGATCGCGGGGCACGAGAAGCCCACCACCGGGGCCGTAGTCAAGGCGAAGGGGGTAAAGCTGGTATACCTGCCCCAGGAGGCGGCTTCGTCCTTCGCGTCGGAGGCGGACCTCTCCTTTGCGCCCGACGAGACGCTGTACAACTCGATGGTGGACGCCAGCGGTCCCGTGCGCGCCATGCAGGAGCAGTTGCGGGAGCTGGAGTCCCGCATGTCGGGCACGTCGGGGGGCGACTGGGACGCGCTGATGGCCGAGTACGAGCAGGTGACGCACAGGTTCGAGATGGCGGGCGGCTACGACCTGGAGCACCGTATCGAAGAGGTGTTGCAGGGGCTGGGCTTCAAGCCGGGGCAGTACACGCAGCCCCTCAACACCATGAGCGGCGGGCAGAGGACGCGTGCGGCGCTCGCTCGCGCCCTCCTATCGAACCCCGACGTGCTGCTGCTGGACGAGCCGACCAACCACCTCGACATCTCAGCCATCGAGTGGCTTGAGAACTTCCTGCTGAACTGGAAGGGCACGCTGCTGGCGATCGCGCACGACCGGCGCTTCCTCAACAAAGTCACCAACCGCACGCTCGACATGGAGTTCACCAAGCACGAGCAGGGGCTGTTCCGGTCCAAGAGCGGCACGGCGCGCGAGGCGTGGGAGATGGAAGCCTTCAGCCGCTTGCAGGACTACCCCGCGCCCTATGACAAGTATCTAGAGTTGAAGGCCGAGCGGTACGAGCTGCTCATGGCGCAGTACGAGGCGCAGCAGGAGGTCATCAAAAAGACGGAGGAGTTCATCCGCCGTTACAAGAACAGCCAGAAGACGCGGCAGGCGATGGGACGCCAGAAGCGGCTTTTCCGCATGGAGAAGCTGGAGCGGCCCACCGAGAAGGGGCAGTTACGGCTCTCTTTGCGGGCGCACGTCAGGTCTGGACGTAGCGTGTTCGAGGCCGAGGACCTGGAGATTGGCTATCCGCCGCGCGACGGCAAAGGAGAGCCAATCGTCATAGCCCACTGTCCCGACCTCGAGATAGAGCGGGGCGAGCGAGTGGCGCTGATTGGCCCCAACGGCGCGGGCAAGACTACCCTGCTGAAGACGATCATGGGGGCGTTGCAGCCGTTGCGCGGGCACCTCGAATTGGGACACAACGTCCGCTTCGGCTACTATTCGCAGACGCACGAGGGGCTGAACGGGTCGAACACGGTCATGGATGAAGTGCGCTCGGTGCGCAACATGACCGAGCAGCACGCGCGGGAAGTGCTGGCGCTGATGCTCTTTACGGGCGACAACCTCGAAAAGAAGGTGGCTGACCTGAGCGGTGGGGAGCGCAGCCGGGTAGCCCTTACCAAGCTGATGCTGACCGACGCGAACTTCCTCATCCTGGACGAGCCGACCAACCATCTCGACCTGGACGCGCAGGAGGCGCTCACCGACGTGCTGGGCGGCTACGACGGCACCATACTGTTCGTGTCGCACGACCGCGCCTTCATTGACGATTTGGCAACGCAGGTGTGGCTGCTGGATGTGGGCACCCTGTCTAGCTACGACGGCAACTACTCGGAGTTCGTGGCGGAGAAGGCCCGGCGAGAAGAGCTTGGCCTGGTACCCGCGCAACCAGGGAGCAACGGCAACAAGCAGCCAACCTCCAACAACGGCTCACCCCAACCGCAGGCAAAGGACAGCCGCGAGGGCAGCAAGACGGTTCAGCGCCAGGAGCGGGCGCAGGAGCGGGAGCGTTCAAAGCTCCAGAAGCGCAAGCAGGCAGCCGAGGCCCGCATCTCGGAGCTTGAAGAGACCCTCAACAAGGTGTCCGACGACCTGACCGACGCCACCGAAAAGCGCGATCTGGAAGCCATAGTGAAACTCGGCACCCGCTACACCGAGCTTGAGGAAGCCCTGGAAGAAGCATATGCCGAGTGGCAGCGGGTGGAGGAAGAAACAGCGGTTTGATTTGGGAATTGGGATTTCGGAATTCGGATTTAGCTGGATACCTTCTAAATCCGAATTCCGAAATCCAAAATCCAAAATGGAAAAGTTTCTCATTGGACTGACTGGCAATATCGCTTGTGGGAAGAGCACCGTCGTGCGGCGGCTGCGGGAGTTGGGGGCGCATACGATTGACGCGGATGCGCTTATCCACGTTATACTGAGGCGGGGAGGGGCGGCGTTCGAGCCTGTGGTGGAGGAGTTTGGCCGGGACATATTGGGCGAGGACGGGGAGATAGACCGACGGGCGCTGGGCAGGATTGTCTTCTCGGACCCGGCGAGGCTGAAGCGGCTGGAGGATATAGAGCACCCTATTGTGCGGCACATGATCGAGGGGGAGATACGCACGGCTGCCGAGCGGGTGGTAGTCGTGGACGCGATCAAGCTGTTCGAGTCGGGGTGGGCCGCCCGGTCTGATACCGTGTGGGTGGTGACGTGCACCAGGGAGCAGCAGATAGAGCGGCTGGTGCGCACCAGGGGATATTCGCGGGACGAGGCCATCATGCGGATTGACGCGCAGTCGCCACAGGAAGAGAAGGTAGCGCGGGCGGACGTGGTGATAGACAACTCGGGGTCGTTGCAGGAAACGTACGGGCAGGTGGATGCGGCTTGGGAACGCCTCTGTGCGGAGTTGAGCGGGCGGGGCGAAGAGTAATATGCCTGGGAGTGTAGTCTAAAGAAGCAATGGGCGGCGCCTTTCGGGTAGTCACCATGTTCTGATTTTGGGACCGACCGCCACCCTGTCATTTCGAACGCAGTAAGAAATCTCGTCCTCTACCCCGCTGCTGCACTTTTCTCCTGCGATCTTGTGGCTTTAGGAAAGGTGGTACTTGGGTGCTACGGGACGAGATTTCTCACTGCGTTCGAAATGACAAAGTAGGGGCGTTGGGTGCTGTGGTAGCAACTATCAAGAAAAAGAGGCTGATTCTTCGCTGCGCTTAGAATGACAAAGATGAAGCTGAGTGGTAAGTGAGTGGCGGCTAGGTAAGAGCACCGGAGCATTATAAGTCGTACCAATGCGGGTTCTTCCAGTGGTGATTATGTCTACTTCTTTTCGCGAACCTGGCACGAGGAGCGGGACTGGCGGCTGATGAGATTGGCATTAGGTATAGCTGAGGAGCGGCCCCGGAGCCTGTGGTCGAGGTGGGGCGGCTTCGTGCTGAGGGTGGTCCGCGAAAGGGCGTTGTGGGCGGCGCTGGCCGTGGGGCTGGCGATGATCGTGCTGGCGTACCAGAGTCCCCGCGCACTGCTGGTGGACATCGGCAGCCAGTTCGACACGCAGCACATGGTCGGCTTCCACGACCCTGAGCGCAACCAGGAGGCCAATTATCGCTGGAGCAGGGCCAATAGCGCCATTGTGTTCCAGGGTATGGGTAAGCCGCTCTCCCCTATGGCGGTGCAGCTTCAACTCACAGGTGGGCCTAACCCCGGTGAAGTGGGCGTGCGCGTCAACGGGCACGAGATCGTGCCGCTCAAGCTGACGCCGAACAGCACCGCTTACACCATCAGCGTGGACCCGGCGTGGGTGGACCTGTCCGGCGACGTGCGCCTCGATTTCATCTCCCCCACCTTCAAGCAGGGCACCGACCGCCGGGAGCTTGGCTTCCTGGCCGACTTCGCGCTGGTGGACCGCCCTGCCGGGTTGGTAATTCCGTCGTTGACGCAGTTGTTGGGGCTGTTGCTGTCGGCGGCGTTGCTGTACCTGCTGCTGCGGGCCGTGTGGCTCACGCCGAGTGGTGCGGGGCTGCTGGCCGGGCTGTTTCTGTCGGCTTGCGCGGGCGTTATCGCCGTGCAACGGCTGCTGCTTACCATCTTCACCGACAGGCTGGTCATTACGCTGCTTATCGCGCTGATTGTGGCGGTCCTGGCGGAAGTGGCGGTAAGGTCACTGGTGGCAGCGGCGGGGTGGCGTGGGGCGCGGCGGGTGCCGGAGTGGGCCTGGGCTTGGCTGCGCGGGTTGGTGATGCTGTCGGTGGCGCTGAAGGTAGGCGGGCTGCTCTACCCGCACTCGTTCGTGATTGACGCGCCCTTCCACGTAAAATACATCACCTACATGAACGAGGTCTTCTTCCACGGCAGGTCGTTTGAGCAGTACTTCGGGGAGAGCCTGGCGTTCTCGGTGATGCCGAAGGACGAATGGGGTTCGGCCCGCGCCTTCATCCCTTACTCGCCCTTCTTCTATGTGGTGGGCACGCCGGTGGCCTGGCTGCCGCTGCCCATGACCACCACGGTGCCGGTAGCCATGGCGATACTGGAATCGCTGAAGGTGGCGCTGGTGTTCGTCATCGGCCTGGGGTTGGGGCGGGCACGGCGCGAGGAAGGCGGCGAGCGTGCGGCGCGTGTGGCGGTGGCTACGGCGGGCGTGTACTCTATCGTGCCTGCGATGTTCCTGCTCCAGCAATGGGGGAACTGGCCGACGCAAACGGCGCTGTGGCTGGTGGCGGCCTGGGTGGGGTTCACGGCGCTGTTGTGGGAGCGATTTACCAGGCCAGTGGTATGGGTGACATCCACGCTGCTGCTCGCGTTGTCTCTGCTGGCGTACACGGTCTCGGCGGCCTATACGGGGCTGTTCGTGGGGGCGCTTGTGGTGCTGGGCTGGCTCTTCGGCGGGCGAGAGCGCAGGCGGTGGACGGCGCTGCTCCTTTCGGGGGTAGCTGCGGCTGGGCTGGCGCTGCTGGTCTACTACGGGCAGCACGTTGGCCGCATCCTGAACGACACGCTACCAACCTTCGGCAGGGCGGCGGAGACGCAGGGCAGCCTCACCACCCTGCGCCCGACCTTCTGGGACTTCGTAAACGGCGCTTTAGCTACCCCATTTTACGCCTATAACCTGTGGTTGGTGCTGGTGCTGGGGCTGGCGGGCACGCTATGGGTGTTCCTGGGCAGGGAACGTGGGCAACGGCAGGCGAGGAGCATAACGCGGCCCAGCGAAGTGTACGCCTTTGCAGCGAGGTCGAGATACCTAGGCGCGTTAGCCCCTGCCCTGCCCTGGCAGCGTGTGTGGACCGGGGCCTGGCTGCTGGTGGTGCCGCTGATTACGTTCGCGGACTTCTACATCGACCAGGTGTTGAAGCAGTTCTGGTACGCGATGCCGGTGCTGTGCATGGTCGCGGGTGTGTGGCTGCTAACGCTGCTGGGCCGCCGGGTTGCGTCACGCTTTTATGGGGCGTTGGTGTGGGTGCTGGTGGCGGTGTTGGTGTGGCAGAGCCTATCGCTGTGGGTGTTCAGGTTGCTGTTCCACAACCGCTGAGGCGGGGTTCTGGTTCTGAAACGTGAAACGTGATGCGTGATGCGGTAAGTGTCATTTGTTTCGTGAGCGCCATCATGGTCGCTTCTGGAACCCACTTCCCCTTGTCATCCTGAGCGTAGCGAAGGATCAGCTACCCGTTCTTGATAACCTCATGTTCAGCACCAAAGCTCCCCTTTGTCATTCTAAGCGCAGCGAAGAATCTCGTCCTCTACCGGGATGTTTCCTCTTTCTAACGGTATTGTGTGGCTGTAGGAAAGGGGCAGCTTGGGTGCTGTTGGACGAAATTCTTCGCTACGCTCAGAATGACAAGGGAGAGCTTTGGTTACAGGTAAAGAGGCTACCAAGCGTAAGTAGCTGATCCTTCGCTACGCTCAGGATGACAAGGGGAGCTTGGTTCCGCCTTTCGGAAAGGGTTGTATTCACGCACCCAGTAGCACTAACCGCATCACGTTTCACGTTTCACGTTTCAGAATCCCCCGCCTCAAACCGGCAAGACAATCGTCACCGTGGTGCCTTCGCTGGGGGAGCTTTGGACGCCTATGTGGCCGCCGTGGGCCTCTACGACGGTGCGGGCTAGGAAGAGGCCGACGCCGAGGCCGCCGGAGCGTTGGGCGTCGCCGGGGTTGCCGCGCTCGAAGAGGTCTTTGCGCAGGTGCTGGGGGATGCCCGGCCCGCGGTCTGCCACATCGATGATTACGCGGCTAGCTTGCTGCTCGGTGCGTGCGCTCACCACGACAGGCTGGTCGGGCGGGGAGTATTTCAGGCCGTTGGAGATGACGTGGGTGAATATCTGCTCAAGACGCTTGCCGTCGCCGTGCACCCAGATGAAGTCTCCGGAAAAGCTGGTCTCCACAGGCTGTTGGGTGCGGGCCTGTCCCACCGCTTGCTTCACCGCCGCCCGCAGAATGGCCGTCAGTTCCACCTTGCCCAGGTTGATCTCGAACTCGCCGCGCTCTATATGTGAGAGGTCTACGAAGGTGTCGATTAGGCGGTTGAGGCGCTGGGCCTGGGTCCAGAGCACTTCAAGCTGGTCGGTGAGACGCGGGTCGGCGTTGGGGGTGTTCGCGAGCCGCTTGCGGATGACCTGGGTAAAGCCCATGATGGAGGTGAGCGGGGTGCGCAACTCGTGGCTGAGGGCACTCAGGAAGCGGTCGCGTGCGCGGTCCTCCCCCTGCTTGGCCTCCGTGAACTGGGTGTTGGCGACTGCGAGGGCCAGCATGTTGGCTACCATCTCCAGCCCGTCGCACTCTTCCTCGGAATAGGGGCGTGCATCCTCGTAGTAGAGCGTCATGAAGCCCAGGAGCTTGCCCCTATTGACCAGGGGGAGAGAAGCGAGCGCGCAGAAGCCTTCTTCCAGTAGAAGCTCCTGGTGGGGAGAGCGTGGCGGCTCCGTGCTCAGGTCGGAGAGCATGAGCGGGGCATTGGCGCTGGACAGGAAGTAGGAAGAGGCCTCATCGCCCGTGGTCTGCTCAACCCTGGAGACGAACTGCGCGGACAGGCCGAAGCCTGCCACGTATTGAAGGTGCCGGGTGTCGGACACAAGGAAGACCGACCCACAATCGGCCTGGAACCAGGCACCAGCGTCCTCAATGACCGCTTCGCAGATGGCATCCAGGGCCGCCGAATGGTTCAGGTAGTCGGACAGCCTCGACATGAGCCGTACCCAGCCGGAGCCTCTGTCTTGCAAATGCTCCCCCGCCGAGCCATGTCCGCTGCTGCCGGCCGCGGCGTCGGGGCTTCTAGATTGGTGAAATGTGTTATGACTATTGACCATCTGAGCGGAATGCCATGCTCCTACTGCCGGATACGCAAAGTCGCGCCTTAGCGGCAGTATCACTGCCAACTTGTATGTTTTAGCAAGATTTGAACCAGACAGGCGAGACAAGTGCCGAGTACCGAGTACCGAGTACCCAGTACCGAGGGAATAGACTTAACCGCAAGGACGCATATAGCGCAAAGGATGCTTTAACGGGTGATGGCTTTCGATTGAGCCTATCGGTACTCAGCACTCGGCACTCGGCACTCGTCCATGTGGAAAAGCTCCTCAGGATGCCGGGCTTGTGATAGCGTTTGAGGCTATAATGACGGTATGCGTATAGAGGAGTTCGATTATTCTCTGCCGCCGGAGCTAATCGCTCAGGTGCCGGTCGAGCCTCGGGACCATGCCAGGCTGCTTGTGTTGGACCGTGGCGCGGGCAGCATAGAGCACAGGCGTTTCTACGATATAGTGGATTATCTCAGGCCGGGCGACCTGCTGGTGGCGAACGAGAGCAAGGTACTACCGGCGCGGCTGCTCGGCTACAAGGTGGGCACCGGCGGTAAGGTGGAGGTGCTGCTGTTGCGGCCCGCGCCCCAACCGGAGGAAGCGGGTGGGGAGCCTGCCACCTGGGAGGCCCTGGTCAGCCCCGGACGCAGGGTCATGGAAGGCACCCGGCTGGGATTCGGCAACCCGGACGGCGGCCCCTATCTCGAAGCCACGGTGGTGGCCCGCGCCGAGTTGGGCGGCAGGATCGTCAGGTTCGACAGGCCCCCTCGCCCGCTGCTGGATGCCCTCGGCCAGATGCCCCTGCCACCCTACATCCACGAGAAGCTGGATGACCCATCTCGCTACCAGACCGTGTACGCGCGCACCGAAGGTTCGGCGGCGGCACCCACGGCGGGCCTCCACTTCACCGAACGCTTGATTGAGGAGTTGAAAGGTAGAGGCGTCGGCTTCGCCACGGTGGTGCTCCACGTCGGCCTGGACACGTTCAGGCCCGTGCACGAAGGGAACGTAGAGGAGCACCCGATGCATAGTGAATGGTATGCGCTTCCGCAGGAGACGGCGGAGGCCATCACGCGGACGCGGGCTAACGGGGGCAGGGTGATAGCCGTGGGCACCACGAGCGTGCGGGTGCTGGAGACGGTAGCGCAGGCGCAGGGTATCGAGAGTGCGGACCGTTCCCAGGAGATATCAGCGGGCGAAGGTTGGTCGCGGTTGTACATCCGACCTGGGTATCGCTTCGGATTGGTGGACGCGATGATTACCAACTTTCACCTGCCCAGGACGACGCTGCTCATGCTGGTGTCGGCCTTTGCCGGTCGCGAGTTGGTGTTGCGGGCTTATGATGAAGCGATACGTGAGCGGTACCGGTTTTACAGCTTCGGGGACGCGATGTTTATGAAATGAAGCAGTCATTTAGGTTGCCCAGGCACAAAACGGCACTCGTAATCTTTTCTATTATCAGCCATTAACGCAATATCGCAACTTGAAAATAACCTACAGTACGTAATCAAGAATGGAGTAGTAAGATTGGGAAGGCAAACTGCACATGATTAGTCGCAAAGTCTCCACGCGGGTGGTGCTATTCGGGCTGGCTATTGCGAGCCTGCTGGTTGGCACGGTGGCACCCGCTGGCGTCGGCAAGGTAGCAGCGCAGCAGGACTGCCGCACTATAGGGCAGTTCGAGGTGTGCGGCAGGTTCTTGCAAGAGTGGAACAAGCAGGGGAGCGAGCAGGCTAGCATTTATGTGAACGGCGTGCCGATTACGCCCCGCCGCGCCGAAATCTCCCTGTCCGACGGCAAGGTGTACGAGGTGCAGTGGTTCGAGCGGGCGCGGTATGAGGCCCACCCTGGCAACCAGGCCCCGTACGACGTGCTGCTGGGGCTGCTGGGCACCAACCTGGCCGAGGGGCGCGGCTCGGCAGACCCCGTGACGCGCAAGGTGCGCAACCCGGCAGACCAGCCCTTCGTACCCATCGACAAGCCCGCCGATGCGAACGGCAGGGAGAAGGTCTGGTTCCAGGAAACGCGCCACTCCATATCTGGCAAGATACTGGAATACTGGAAGAATTACGGCGGAATCGCGCAGTTCGGCTTCCCTTTGAGCGAGCAGTTCGAGGAAGTATCGGCCACCGACGGCAAAACGTACACGGTGCAGTATTTCCAGCGAAACCGCTTCGAGTTGCACCCTGAAAAGACCGCGCCTTATGAGGTGGAGCTGGGGCTGCTGGGGGTGCAACAGTACAGGCTAACCCCAGTGCCCGGCGAACAACTGCCCACTGCCCCGCCCAAGAACATGGGCACCACCAGGGACGTGGCCTTCGTCGGCTTCTCCCAGGAGCCTGCCAACCTTGTGGGCTGGGCGCAAGACTCGTATGTGGCCTCGGCGGTAATCGACGCGGTGGACGACGGGCTGGTGGGGCAGGACCACAACGGCAACTACTACCCGGAGGACGCTTATTACCTGCCGACGCTGGAAAACGGAGGCTCTTATTTTGTGGGCATAGGTGACGACCGGCACCTGGTGACCAAGTACAAGATCAGGCGCGGGCTCAAGTGGTCGGACGGGACGGAGCTTACGTCGCACGACGCGGTCTTCTCGTTCAAGCTGCTGACCGACCCCAACACGCCGGTGCTGGACCGCACGATATGGCAAAAGATAGCCACCATCGACCAGCCGGACAAGTACACGATCATCTACAACTGGCTCAGCCATAAGCAGGCGTCTGACCTATGGCAGAAGGCTACCGACAAACGCCAGTACGCCTACTTGCAGCCCTACATAGAGGCGAAACAGCCGGTAACGCACCCCAACTACTACGCCGTGGGCACCATTCACCCGCGCCATGTGTTGCAGAACGTGCCGTTCGACACCATCAGCTATTCGAGCTACGCACAGGCAGGGCATATCGGCACAGGGCCGTACCGGATAGAAAGGTGGGTGCCCGCGCAACAGATAGACCTGGTGCCCAACGAGCACTACGCGCTAACCGACCCGCCTATCCTCAAGCGAATTATCATCCGTTTCATCAGCGACCCCACGCAGTTGTTGGGGCTGCTGCGGGTGGGCGATCTCGACGCGGCGACGGGTGAGGGCTTTACCGCGCCTTCCGAGGGGCTGGAACAACTCGCCGGGCTACAGACGGTGGACTACGTGCCGGGACTGCGGTGGGAGCGGATTGACTTCGACCTCGGTTCGCCGGTACTGCGGGACAGGGCGGTGCGCGAAGCTATCATCACCGGCATCAACCGCCAGAAGATCGTCAACGACACGCTGAGGGGCAAAGGCACGGTGCTGCATGCTCCGCTGCCACCCGCCTCTCCCCTGTCGATGCAGAACCCGGCGTTCGCGCAACAGTGGGCCGACACGCTGAAGCTGCCCCAGTACGCGTACGATGTGGCGAAGGCCAACGCCATACTCGACGGGGCGGGCTGGGTGAAGGGGCCGGATGGAGTGCGTGCTAAGGGCGGAGAGCGTCTGGAGTTGAAGTACGTGGTCGTGGGCACGAACCGCCCGCGAGAGGCCGCGGCCGCGCAGGTGGAAGCCGACCTGGAGGCGTTGGGCATGCGCGTGGAGGTCAAGAAGGTCACGAGCACTTGCCCCGACTGCAACGGCGAAACGTGCGACCTGTGCGCCTACGCCTCCGTGCTGGGTAACTACGCGGACTTCAGCGACTGGTACACCCCGAACGTCGAAGCGGACGAGGTCGCAAAGGGCAGGCTGGTGGCCTACAGGCGCTACAGCAGCGCCGACCTGGACCCACAGCTACAGCAATTCGCGCTGGAAGCGGGGCGGGGCAAGCAGGGTGAGCTGGCCGCTAACATCCAGGTCAAGCTGATGAACGAAGTGGCGCTGGTGCCCCTTTACGTGCGGCCGCACATCGAGGTGCACAGGACCACCCTCGCCAACTGGAAGACCTCGGCGGGAAAAGTCACGCCTTTCTTCAACGTGGGGCAGTGGCATTTTAAGTGATTTGCCAATTGGGGTTCGATTTCGGTGGGTAACACGTAACACGTAACTCGTAAAAAGCGGTACTGAACCGGCTATTACGAGTTACGTGTTACGCGTTGTCCGCTCCGATTTCGCGCGTAAAATGAACCTTTTCGCGCTTTTTGTTGTGTATACAATTGCGGGCGCAAAGTCGGCAGTGATTCCGAGGAGGGATTGGGGAGCACACCCAGGCCATAAGTGGAGGCACTTGCCATTAATCGGGCGATATGGTACTATTCGAGGTAATGTGCCTGATAGGACCGCTCGCAAGAGTCGAGGCTTTACTCGGCACTAAAACTGAATATCTACAACCGAATATGGCTGTGAAAGAAAAATCTCCGAATAAGAAGGGAGGTGGGAAGGACCACCGGCCGGACCAGAGCTAGGTCGAGGCCAGAGACGGAACATAGACCGTCGGTGGGAGACAGACAGGGCCCAGTTTGAGCGCCGCACACTGCTGATCCTCGGCCCCACGCAATTGCCATAGCTTCCAAGTGGCAAAAGCACATTTTCCTTGTTGGGCATTTCCCGTGATACCATTTGGCTCACGCCAAATAGGAGGAGAGAATGAATAACGTCAAACGTGGCGTCGGCAGGACAGCGCTTTACACTGGTGTAGTTGGCGCAATGCTTCTGTCTAGCCTACCGGCGGTAGGCGGTCAGGCCTACGCGGCTGCTCAGACTTCCCGCAACCTGGGACCGAACAATATCCCCGTTGCCGGTAGGTTCCTTGAGGTGTGGTCCGCCCAGGGTAGCGAGCAGAACTCGGTTTATGTAAACGGCTGGCCTATCACCCCGCGCCGCCCCGAAATTTCCACTGAAGACGGCAAGAGCTATGAGACTCAGTGGTTCGAGCGCGCCCGCTACGAGGCCCACCCTGAGAACAGGGCCCCCTACGATGTGCTCCTTGGCCGCCTCGGCGCGACCTTGAGCGAAGGCCGCGGCAGCGTTGACCCCGCTACCAGGCGTGTCCGCAACGCCGCTGATGCTCCGTTCGTGGGCATCGACAGGCCCGCGGATCTCAGCGCCACCAAGCTGTGGTTCCCCGAGACCCGCCACACCATCTCCGGCAAGTTCCTGGAGTACTGGAACAAGTACGGTGGACTTTCGCAGTTCGGTCTGCCTTTGAGCGAGCCGTTCCAGGAAGTATCGGCCACGGACAACAAGACCTACACCGTGCAGTACTTCGAGCGCAACCGCTTCGAGCTGCACCCTGAGCGCGCCGGCACAGCACAGGCCGCCTACGAAGTAGAGCTTGGTCTGTTGGGCGTGCAGCAGTACAAGCTCACCCCGGTGGCTGCTGCTGATCTTCCGATCAACCCCCCGGCGAACACGACCTCGGCCAAGGACACCCTGGTGACAGGCTCTGCCCAGATCAGCCAGATTGGTTCCCTGTTCGGCCTCGAAGAGAGCACAGTCGTGGGCCAGCGTATACTCTGGGCCGTGACTTTCCAGGACAACGTTATCGGTACTGACAACGCGGAGAACAACTTCCCGCTGGCAGCCTGGTACGTTCCCACGCTCGAGAACGGCGGCTCCTTCTACGTGGGCACCGGCGACGACCGCCACATGGTGACCAAGTTCAAGCTGCGCCGCGGTATCAAGTGGTCCGACGGCAAGGAACTGACCTCGAACGACATGGTGTTCTCGCACAAGCTGGGCATCGACGATCCCAACTCAGTGTCCGTCTCCCTGCACATCAAGGTGCAGAGCGTAGAGAACCCCGACAAGTACACCACCGTGTACAACTGGATGTCGTTGAACGATGCCAAGGCCGCCCAGGCCCGCGTTCAGCGGGAAG
This sequence comes from Chloroflexota bacterium, assembly GCA_030914045.1. Classification (GTDB taxonomy): domain Bacteria; phylum Chloroflexota; class Chloroflexia; order QHBQ01; family JADMIH01; genus JADMIH01. The sequence continues at coordinate 15,579 of JALZHG010000069.1, forward strand.
ACCCTGCGGCCCTTGAGACCACCTGGTCGTTCCTGCAGACATTCATCGACAACAAGCGCCCTGTGACTGACCTCTTCTACCAGTCGGTAGGTAGCATTCACCCGCAGCACAAGTTGCAGAACATCCCCGTGGACGCCATCGCGGCTTCCGACGAGGGTAGCAAGCCGACCGGCTACGGCCCCTACATCGTGCAGGAGTTCAAGGTTGGCGAAATCGTGACCCTGGTCCCGAACCCCAACTACAACCTGACCGCTGCGCCGTTGCTGAAGAGGATCATCAACCGCCAGGTAGCTACGAACGTTCAGGTTCAGAACTTCGTATCTGGCGCGATCGACCTGATCGAGTCGGAAGGCACAGTAGTGCCGCCCGATAACGTCCAGGAACTCATCGCCGCCGGTGGCAAGGTCGACTCCGTACCGGCTATCTCGTTCGACCGCCTTGAGTTCCGCGTAGCGAACGCCAAGGACGGCACGAACCAGCTCAGCGATGTCCGCGTACGCCGCGCTATCGCCCACGCGATCAACAAGCAGCCTATCCTCCAGAACGCCTTCCGCGGCGCGGCCGGTGCCATCAACAGCCCGGTAGCCCCCGCTGCATGGCCTTCCCTGGAGCACCCGAACTTCGCCAAGGAGTTCCCGGACCTGGCGGCCAAGTACAAGCTGCCTATCTACAACTACGATCCCGCAAGGGCTGTGGCCTTGCTTGAAGAGGCAGGCTTCCGCTGCCCGGCCGGCACAAGCGGTGCAAACTGCGGCGGCCAGGCTCGTGTGAACGCCGCGGGCATGAAGATGGAATTCATCTACGGCACCACTTCCAACAACCCGGTTCGCCTGACCACTCAGCAGCTTATCCAGCCCATGCTGGCGGCAGTTGGTGTGCGTGCGGACATCCGGCAGTACAGTGGCTTCTTCAACAACGACGGCGCCAAGGCGACCGGTGAGTCTGAGCTTTCTCAGTTCGCCTACTCGTCCACCAGCTTGAGCGGCTTTGATCCCTACGACTCCTCGCAGATCAACACGCCCGAGCTTGCCGGTGGTCAGAACCAACTCCATTACAAGAACCCCAAGCTGGACGCTGCCAACAGGCTCTTCTCCGCATCGGCTACCCGCAAGGAGATCGCAGAGCAGGCTGCTATAGCTCAGGTCACGTTGATGGAAGACGTTGCGATGATCCCGCTGGCTCAGCGCCCGAACATCGTGATGTACAGGGCCAAGCTGCAGAACGTAAAGGTTACGAACAGCCAGGCTCCTCAGTACTGGAACATCACCCAGTGGTACTTCCAGCCGTAAGTCTGGGCTAGCCAACTAGTCCTTTAGTAACGGTACGGCCCGACCTCTTCTGAGCGAGGGCCGTACCGTTTTTTCAAACATCAAAACCGGCTACTAAATAAGACATTGATTGAACCGGATAACAGAATCAGTTGTAATTAAAGGTGGAGAGAGATAAGAGGTACCTGCAGTACGCAGTTGTACGGTCGTGGTGCCCAACTTCAATGCATAACGCGGCATTTCAGGGTAGACAAGGTTCGAGGTAATGCGCAATGTTGCCGTTTGTGTTTGGCAAGCGACCTACCGGTACACATGACGAGACGAACTTAGAAGAGAGCCTGCTTGACCTCCAAATCAGGGGGGCACTGCTGGCTGAGTATGGCAGCGCCCGGCCGCCTCTGGGTGTCTTCCAGAAGGTCATGCAGAAGATCCTGGCGCGGGAAGGCTCAGACGAAGCCAGGGCAGGTGTGCGCACACTGACGTCCATCATAGGTGTGATGCAAGCGCTCTACGCACAAATACGCGGCGGGGCAAGCGGTTCAGCCGCCACGAGATTGATGCCTGCTGCTATGGCACTTATCTTGCTGGTCATGGTCGCAGACGTAAATTTCCAACAGTTGACCGGCAGCAACCCGACCCTACAGTTCGGTTCCCAGCGTAATCAGGCGACACCAATGCAGGACTCCACTACGGTGAGCCTGGCAGCCGGTACGGTGGACCCAGGATGGTACGAGCCCGACCCCGACATACGGCGGTTCCCAGTGGCCAGAGGCACAGACTACAAGCCGGGCACCGAACAGGGCAACCAGGATAACAGACCGTCAGCGAACGGGGCGCAGAGCACCCCGGCACCAGGTAATCATCCAGGAGAGCAAATGTACCTGACTTCCGGCCCGTATTAATGGCACATGGCCGGGATCACGCAACATTAGGCACAGCGCAGACTTAGGAGAGAGTAGGTCTTGCAGCTAGTGGGTTCTTAGACTAGCCCAAGCAGGAGGCAACCGGATGGCAATTTACATCGTGCGGCGGACGTTACAGGGCTTGCTCGTGCTCTTTGCAGCAACCTTTCTGATCTACAGCATTTTCGTGATTACCCCTGGCGGTCCACGCGATCAGATACAGGAGTTGCAGGCCAATGGCGTAAACGGCCAGGCTGTAAGTCAGGCATATATAGATCAGGTCATCAAGCGGTACAAGCTTGATTCACCCTATCCTCTTAACTATCTGCGCTGGTTATTCGACCCCCTCGATACCCAGGAACTGGACCGCAACGACCAGACCAGGTATATACAGAAAGGTATCAACGTAAATATTCTGGGCATGGAGATCAAAGGCTCGGGCGTGCTCACCCTGGACTTCGGTACCTCTCTCCAGGTAGCGAAGGGCGACAAGTCCTTCGACCTGGTGATGAGCAGGTTAGGCAACACGGTGGCGCTTACCCTGAGTTCGCTGCTGCTGTCCATCATAATTGCTTTGCCGGTAGGCATAATTTCGGCGGTGCGGCAATACTCAAGGTTGGACTACGCAGTTACGACGTTCTCTTTCTTCGGCCTGTCGATGCCTACTTTCTGGTTGGGCTTGATGCTCATCGTCTTCGCGGGGGTACTTGCCAAGCAACTCAACCAGAACGGCTGGACGTGGATGCCTTATTTCCCCACCGGCTTCGCCTACGATATAGACCAGGAGAATAACCTGGTGAACCGGATATATCACCTGGTGCTACCGGTAACAGTGCTCTCCTTCGTGAACATTGCACAGTACTCCCGGTACGTCCGCGCCTCCATGCTCGAGGTGTTGCGCCAGGACTACGTTCGTACCGCATGGGCCAAGGGACTTGCGCAAAGGGCTGTAATCCTGCGGCATGCGCTGCGTAACGCCTTGATCCCGGTTATCACGGTTATCACACTGTCACTGCCCTTCCTCTTCTCGGGTGCCATCGCCACAGAGACTATCTTCTCGTACCCCGGCATGGGCCAACTCTACTTCACGGCTGTCACGTACGTAGACATGCCGGTAGCCATGACTTTCCTGACCATAATCACGACGATGATTATCTTCTCGAATATCCTGGCCGATGTACTGTATGCAGTTGCCGATCCGAGGATCCACTATAGCTAGTTCTCGACGCGTTACCTGCCTGTGACACACGATACTTTGCGGAGGATACTGGCAGGTCGACCTACTGCAGGTTCTGTTTGAACACCTGATAGATTCAAGAAAAGGGGCAGCGGAGACTGCCCTGGAGGAATAAGCTGATGGCAGTAGCAACGAAGATACAAGATGCTCCTAAGCGAGCAGAAGCGCCGGTAGGGCAACTAAGGACCACCTGGCGCCGGTTCCGCAAGCACCGATTGGGTCTGATAGGTCTGGTGATCCTGACTACCATCATGCTGCTGTGCATTGTGGTGCCTATGTTCTTGCCTTATTCTTACGCCGACCAGGATTTTGAAGCTCAGTTACCGGACATGCGCAACCCGGTGCTCATGGACAGCTTCGGCTTCAAACCGGCTATGTGGTCTGGCGAGCAGACCCAGCTGTTGCACCCACTGGGCACTGACAGAACCGGGCGTGATAACCTTGCCCGTCTGTTCCACGGTGGCCGCATATCACTCGCCGTGGGCCTGGTTACCGCTGTAATAGTGGTTATTATAGGTTCCCTGGTAGGTGCATTAGCCGGCTTCTACAGTGGCATAGTAGATACGGTGTTAATGCGCATAGTGGACCTGTTGCTGTCACTACCTATCTTACCGATTTTGCTGGTCATCTCTAAGATGCTCGAAACATCGAACGTCATGAAAGAGGCGTTCGGAGCAGAACTGGGTACGGTGATCACAATTATTCTGGTGCTGTCGGTATTCGGGTGGCTGGGCATAAGCCGCCTGGTGCGCGGCTCCGTGCTGTCGCTGCGCTCGCTCGATTTTGTCGAGGCGTCAAGGGCGCTGGGAGCCAGCAACCGCCGTATCATCATGCGGCACCTTTTGCCCAACTCGATAGCACCTATTATTGTGGCCGCGACCCTGTCCGTGGGAGAGTTTATCATCACGGAGTCGTTCCTGTCGTTCCTGGGCCTGGGCATCCGCGAGCCGATACCGTCCTGGGGCAACTTGCTGGAGGGGGCGCAGGAGTATAGCAGCGCAATCTCGAGGAGTATAAATCCCTTCGAGGAAATACGCGGCTACCTGATTCTCTTCCCCGGCTTGATGATCCTTTTGACGGTGCTGGCGATCAACTTCATCGGCGATGCCTTGCGCGACGCGCTCGACCCGCGCCTGAAGATGTAAGCAGCGAGCTGAATGCGCGAGAAAGAAGAATGCCACCCCGACGGGGTGGCATTCTTCTCGTTAAGGGATGGCACGGCGGTAGAATTGGGCGATATGGGTGATGATGCGAGGCTGAAGTATATAGCGTACCTCCAAAGCCCCTACCTCTTCCACGGGCTTGAGCGGGAGGTGCTGGAGGAGATAGCGCGGGAGGCCAGGCTGCGGCGGGTGCGGGTCGGCGCGTACTTCTTCCACCAGGGAGACCCGGCGGCGGTGCTCTACGTGTTGAGCGAGGGGCGGGTGAAGTTCACGTAGGTGACGCCGGAGTGACATAGCATGCTGCTGCGGGTGGGGTCGGCAAGGTAGGAGATATTACCCTCAGACTTAGAGGCAATACCGATGCTGCTCTGTTGGATTGGTGGCGACCTGCTCAACGGTTGGCGCTAGATAAGGTGCCGAAAGCAATTAATGCGTTAAACATCATAAAAGCCACCCAACATGTGAACGGTACGATGGTTACAATGAAGCAAGCCACTAAGAGCCAAAATCCGGGACCGTCGATCCATGTCTTGGGAACTTCAGTGCCTCTCACGACGGCGTTCTCGACTCGCGGAGTAGCATTCTCGATGGGTACGCGGCGTACTCTACTCATGTCACTTACCCTACAGACTAGACGTTGTGGGGATATTGTACTACACTCTCTCAGCAAGAATGAGGCGGTAAGCTGGCGCGTGCTGAGATCGTGCCTGCGGACCTCGAAGCTATACTGATGCTGCTGGCATGGATAGGAGGAGAGATAATGAGAATGGTAGTTTAGCAAGTTAGCTGGCATACATGGTGCTGCTCTTTCTATTTGAAGAAGTATCATGAGCATTAGGAGTAGAAGGAGTAGGTTGTATGAATTCAGACTATGCCGGTGTAGGGATACTTCTCACACTTGCTGCTGTCATCATAGGGGGACACTTACTCGTTTCTGCTATTATTTGGCGGCGATTTCCCACGCGAGTTTCCTTGCTGCGTATGCTATTCCTGGCAATACCCGTCGCAATCGTCTGGAATTACGGTGGTTACGCAGTTTGCTTTTTTATGGCTAGTGATGTAAGTGCTTCCGGTACGCCTCGACAGGAGGTCTGCAGAGCAACATTCGCACTAGCCTATAGAGTGTGCGAAATCTTTCCATCAGAGCTAACGTGTGGAAGCGTGGCACCGCTCTTCACTCTTCTCCTTGCAACTGTAGCCTTTCTTCTACTCAGCCTTTCCGTGGTTCCATTCGTGAGAAAGCAGGAAGCACCTGGAGAGTAGTGTACCTACTTCATAGCGTCGCTAGCCAAATGCTAAGCGAAAAGGGATTGAAGTTCTCCAGCTATGGAGGGACTTTGCCGACGTACCGGAGGAGTACCAGCATTACATAGCCAAGAACCGGGCGGCGTTTGAGTAGAATGAGTGTGGGAACCCCACCTGTGTATGGGTGAGGCTTCCACACTCATTCAGAAGGCACGGCAGCTACTCGGATATGGCGGCGTTGTTGTGGGCCTGGCGGGTGGGTTCGGGGAGGCGGTAACCCCGGAGGCTGTTGAGGACGTATTGCACGGCGGTAGGGAGGTCGATGCGGTGGCCGGGCGATATGTAGAGGGGCTTGGAGCGCAGCTTGGTCCTCAGGGCCGCGGCAAGCACCTCACCGCGCCTGTTGGTCCATTCGACCCAATTGCCAGGCTCCAGGGGCGGCTCAGGGCCGCTGATGGCAAGTGGGGACTTGCCCACCCCTATGCTCGGCAGGTCTAGCAGCACGCCCATGTGGGAGGCGATGCCGAACTTGCGCGGGTGGGCTATGCCCTGGCCGTCGAAGAAGACGAGGTCGGGCCACTGCTTCAGCTTGTCAAACGCGGCGAGCACGGCAGGCCCTTCGCGGAACGACAGCAGGCCGGGCACGTAGGGGAAGCTGAGGGGCTTTTCGGCGCGCTGCACCTCCAGCACTTCCAATTCCGGGTAGGAGAGGACTACGACGGCGGCGCGGGCCACGTCTTTGGCGCTCATGTCCACCCCGGCCACGTAGCGAACTTGTCCCAGGTCGGGCGCAAGCGACACCTTCTCAACCAGAGAATGCTGTATGGCGATGGCTTCTTCCGGAGATACGTCCCACTTGTGGTAGAGGGAGCTAGGCTTCAGAGGCATGTTAGAATAATCTCCTTATCTGTCGTTTGACGCGCCTCTTGACGCCCGACCACACTACGTCGGCTATCGTGTGGGAAGCCCCACCGAGCACGAAGCCCAGCAGGGTGTAGGCGATGGTCCATGGGTGGTCTTGCAGCCAGCGGCCCGTGGTGGTTGCCACCTGTAGCAGGGTGCCCGTGGGGTCCATCGGGGAGAACAGGTTGATTAGCGCGAACACCATGAGGGTGACCAGCGAGAGCATGGCCGCCAGATAGACGATGCGCAGGAGCGGGCCAAAGAAGAAGCTATGCGAAATCCAGCTACGGTGCGGCACGAGATAGCGGTAGGGCAGCCAGAGCCAGCGGAAGAGGCCCCAGCGCTTGTAGGGTGTGGACATGGTATCGAGGTCGGGGCTGAAGAGGAGGCCCGAAGCCAGGTAAGCCCCGGTGAGCACGGCGGCGTTGGCAGGCCCCATATCGGGCCAGGGGGAATTTAGGGCCACTGGTGCGAGGACTACCCCGGTGACTATGGTGATGGTGTCGTGGGTGATGGCGTTGGGCATAGGAGGAATTTGGGAATTAGGATTTCGGATTTCGGATTTGTTCGGATATCAACTAAATCCCAAATCCGAAATCCTAATTCCCAATTGGTCATACGGGTAGAGTTTGGTGAATTCGTGCATTATGCGGCCGGTTACGCCCCAGACTTCGTAGGGGCCGTAGGTGTAGAAGTGGATGTGGTAGGTGACGTTGTTGTGGGTGCGGATTTCGGAGCGGTGGGCTGACTCGTCGTAGAAGACGCGCAGGGGCACCTCTATTACCTCGGCCACCTCTTCGGGGGCGGGCTTGAATATGAGGAGGTCTTCGGTGCCGGGCTTGAGCAGGGCTACGATGGGCGTTATCAGGAAACTGCTGATGCGGGCGTAGATGTCGGGCATGGTGCCTATTACCTCGACGGTGGAGGGGTCGATACCAAGCTCCTCCTGGGCTTCGCGCAGGGCGGTGTAGACAGGGTCGGGGTCGGACTCGTCGCGGCCGCCGCCGGGTAGGGAAATCTGGCCTTTGTGGTGCTCTACCGTGTCGGTGCGGCGCATGAAGACGACGTAGCTCTCCCCCGCACGTGGGTAGATGAGGACGAGCACGGAGGCCAGCCGGTACTCCTCGTTGGGGTCGGTGGGGCCTTTTAGATCGTCAAAGATGGTGGGTTGCGGCGTGTCCATCAGAGGTAAGCCATGTAGCCTTGCAGCCAGAGGTAGCCTTCGAGGTCGAGTTCTTCAGGGGTGGTGAGGTCGGTATTCGAGTCGAGGGTGTGCCCGGCGGCGTACAGCACCAGGCTCATCTCGAAGTCGCCGGGTATCGCCATCGTGATAGGGAGGGCGTGTAGCCTGCGGCCCGCGAACTCCGCCTCAGATGCCGCCGACTCCAGGGGGCTGTGGAACCAGTACTCGTCTATGTCGGCGTCGGGGTTGGCGCCTATATTGGCGGGCATGTAGGCCCTCGCGCCTTTCAGGGACACTCTGGTACCGGTGCCTATCTCTACCTCGGCATCGGAAGCGCGGCTTACGGTGTAGGCGAAGGCGCTCATGCGGAAAGTGTGCTCCTCCCCCACGCGGTACTTGTTGCGGTTGGTGTAGAAGCGGGTGTCGAAGAAGCTGATCGACGCGCCGTGGCACTCGCCCGTTATTTGCCCCTCGATGCCGTTGGCCCAGGGTATTACTTCGCGCACCACTATGGGCCACTCGGTGCCCGGCAGGGCTTCGGGGTAGGCGCTCTCAAGGGTGCCGCCCGCCAGGAGCACGCACATGCGGACGGGGCTGGAGCTTGAGTGATAGGCGGCCCCACCGCCGGGGGCCTGGAAGCCGTCTGGTCGGCTGTCGTTCGCCACAACGTCCTGGATGAGGGCCAGCATGCGGTCTTGCTCGACCGCGCGGAAGATGCAGCCCCAGTGGTCGCCATGACCGCCCTGCTTGGCGGGTGCGGGGAGCGGCTCGGAGGACGCGCCGTTGCCTTGCGATGCGTGGCCGTTACCCTTGCCGCCGCCATTCCCATTGCGCTTGATGAAGTGTCTCAGCCTGTCCAATAATTCCCTCTGATTATGAGAGGTTGTAGGGGCAGGCCCCCGTGCCTGCCCTTGTTGGAGATTTGTAACATTGTACGCCCGCCACCGAGGGCAGGCACGGGGGCCTGCCCC
>JALZHG010000252.1 GCA_030914045.1 Chloroflexota bacterium
CACGCCTCGGCCTGCCCAGGCGGGAGAAGCGTAGCCAGCCGTTGCGAACACGGGTCCAGACCCTCGAAAGAGAGCTACCATACCGCTCTTTCCCGAAGCCGAACATTTTGTCAACCAGGGTCTCACGCCCCTTCTCGTAGGCAGTCCTGCGTATTATTCCCCACAGGAGCAATGCCACCACAACCACAGAGAGCACCAAGTTGCTGCGCTCGGCGTGGGCGGCGAACTTCCAGTCGGCGGGCACGCTGGTGCCCAAGCTGAGGTTGAGAAAGTAGAGTTCGTGATCAAAGATGTAGTCGTAGCTTGTCTCTGCGAGCGAGGCGTCGTAGCTTACGGCATGGGCGAGGTAGTGCTGGGCGGCCAAAAAGTTCCCGATGCCGCCTGATTCGAGTAGCGCCACGCCCAAGTTGTGAGCGGCATAAGCGTAGTCGGGTTTTGCCTTCAGAGCCGCTTCGAAGTAGCCCTTCGCCTCACCAAGGTCTCCATCCTTCACGGCCATAGCGCCAAGATCGTTGAGCGCTGGGAAGAAGGACGGATCGCTCTTCACTGCCGAGAGGTACTGCTCTTTCGCCTTCTCTGGTTGTTCGTTCAGCTCGTATGCCCAGCCTAGATTGAGGTGGAATACCGGATTGTGTGCGTCGGTTGTTCCAGGTAGTGTAGAGTATTCGTCACATTCTACTTGTACAGAACCTCCTACAGCTTTCCAAAATTGAGTGCACGCTGTCTTAGGGTCGCCGACCGTAGCGGGAGGCTGCACTAACGTTTCTAGCACCTCAATACTTCGGGTGTAGTAACCTGCCCTGAGAAGCGCTACGCCCAGGTTGCTTACTGCGGCGGACTTGCTTGGGACAGTGCCTGTTGTTAATGCACGACGATATTCTCTGGCCGCTTCCTCGTACTTATCTTGGTGCTCTGTAGCGTCGTCCTCTTCGGTGGTTTGCTTTGCATTCTCTGCTTCTCTTAGCAGCACGTCGCCAAGGTGTTTGGTGGCATGGTAGTTGAAGGGCGAGTAGAAATCTTCTGGCCTCATCGCCTCTAGCTGCTCAGGATTCATCCACTCAGCTTGTTGTTTCATGGCTTCCAGTGAGTTCCGATAGAGCTCTTCTGCCTTCGCGTAATCTTCGAGTTTCTCAAGCATAAAGGCCTGACGCACGACATATGGCGGCCAATCCGGGCGGAGGCCCACTGCTTGGTCAAAGGCTGAGAGAGCCTCCTCGTATTTGTTACGCGCTTGCTCTTGGCTGCCGACAGCTTCCTCGGCGCTGCCCTGCAAGAAGAGAGCTTCGCCCATCAACTTCTCTACCTCGGCCCGGTGTTCTTTGCCGACTCCATCACGCTTGAGCTCTTCCTCCCAGATCCTGTAGATGCGGAGAGCTTTATCATACTGTTTGTGCTGCCGAAGGAAGTTGGCAGCCTCCCAGTAGAAGTAGCTGTTTTGTGGAAACCTGAGCTCATCGTCTGGACTTATAACAACCTCGTTCGTATCCTTGAGAAGACCATAGTAATCTGTAAGAGAGGGATAATCGGTCAGATAGTCAGTGAGGCGTATTTCCTCAAACACGCTCTTGTCTTCTAGCATGGCTTTGGCTATACCGCCTTGAGCAATTGTTAGATGTACAGCAATGTAATCATTAATTGCGGATTGGGTTTGCGCGGTAGGCGTGGACATGGCCTCTGGCTGGGCTAATAGCTGTTTGATCCCAATCATTAATCTCATAGTAGAAGCGTGCTTAGCGGCCTCAGGGTCTTCTTGTAGATCTCTAGTAAAAGCGTTCTTGACCGGCTCGGGGGCTTGCCGTAGATCTCTCTCAAAAGCAGCGTAGTTGCCGCTAAAGAGGTCGTTGCTCACCAAGCTAAAGTACTGGAGGCCGCTACGATACTGGCTGATATGATACAGAGGATTCCATCCGCGTCCTGAACCATACGAAAATATGTAGAGTTGCGGGACAAACGGTGTGATCACCTCTTCATCAACAAAAGCTCCTCCACCCGCTGACTCATACAGGCGAAGATCAGAGTAGAGATCGGCGCCGTGGGAAATGGGTGAAAAGGGGACAAGAGTAAGTGGTTTCGGAGTCGGTCGCTCGGCTGAGAGGAACTCGCGCTGGAGGCGGGCCGCCGTTTCGTAGTCACCCTTCTCTTCGTGCGCCTCTATTAATGTCTGAGACAATCGTGGCGAGCTTGGCGCCACCTGTAGTGCCGTTTTGACCTCCTCGATTGCCGCATTGAGGGCGGTCTTGTTGACAGCGCCCTTTTTCTTGGCCTTGCCCTGCTCCAGGTGCACCAACGCCTTGCCGTGTCGTATACCTGGATCATCAGGCTGTAACCTCAAGGCTGACTTGTACTCCCACAGAGCCTGTTTCAAGTAGCGTTGATGGCTAAACGGCCGTGGAAGCATAGTGCGCTCAAGGGTGTATGCGCTGCTCCAGTAGTAGAAATCTCCCTTGATGCTGTGAGCAAGCCCTGCCCACTGAGGATCTTCCTGTAGGCGGTTGGCCAGCCGCAGCGTCGAGCTGTGATCCTCGATGTCAATTGACTCATACGCAAGATCACTCACTTCGGAGATAGCGTTCTGAGCCAAGAAGTAGAGCAGAGCCGGATCCTCACAGCCGTCGACGGGATAGTATTCTGTCCACGGTCCAAGCGACTTCGAAAATGCGTTCGCGCCGTACCCCCCCGCATGATTTAGGTCGCGATCAATGCCCGCTGGATCAGTGATCAAGATAGTAGGGCCATGATTCATACCGTTGAAGAGTGTAAGGTTGAGCAGAGCTGGACAGTAATCGCTCCGCAGGTCGGCAGCCTGGTATGCCAGCTCTTGCGCTGCCCATGGACCCATGAGGGTATCCTCTGAGGGGTCTATCGATATCAAAGGCGGTGAGGCCTCTGCAGTATGGAGGTATAGGATCATCATCGCCGCCGCGTTGTTCAAGCGCGCTGCCGTCTGCGGTTCCCCCTTACTTAACACGGGTTGAAGCGCTTGATCTATTACTTCAATGGCGAAGCGCCCGTTTGGCTTCTCTATTTGCTTCGTAGGGTCTCGCGGATAGTCATAGAGCTTGGTCATTAGGGCTTGGTAGAGCCTGTTTTTCTCTAGAGGGGTTGAGTCGAGGCTCAGCACCGCTTCCTGAAAGGCCTTCTCGTAATCACCATCCTCGTAAGCTTCTATGGCAGCCCGGCTGTGTTTGTCAGTAGGGCTCTTATCTACTCCGGGTAACTGCAATTGCTTGTGCAACTCTTCCACTGGCACCAACAATTCCTCGCGCTTCTCGGGAAGTTGCGGTTTGGGAGGCAGTGCATCAGGGCGTGGGAAGTCCGTGCGCTCAGCCGCCTCTCTTGAAAGCAATAACAAAGCGACCAGCGAGGCGACGCCCAGAAAGGCCAGGAAGATTATGGTCCAAGGGATCAGCCGCGCCAACTAAAGGCCTTTTAGTAAGTCTGGCACTGACCGGGATCGCCGGTCTGGTAGCCGTGCAAGAACCACTCGACCTGCTGTTCAGGTGTACCGTGCGCGTTTGGGTCATAGGGGGACATCCCTGGGAAGTCCCCAGTATTCGACAAGTAAGCTATGGCCGCCTCGATGTCGCCGGGCTCGAGCAGCCCTTCGTAGTAGACCGAGTTGGCCCACACCCCGGCCAAGCAGTCCGCGTGGAGTTCCACCTCGATGCTCCAAGCGTTCTCACCCTTACGTACACCTAATAAATTCTGCACGTGATGAGCCCACTCGTGCGCAGCAATCCAGGCCATCACAAAGTGTCCGCCAAACTGGTAAGCCTGTTCCAGATCTAGATCAGTCTTGAAATAGATGATCTGCTCAGGGGGGCAATAGAAAGAGCTAAGGTAGGTATGTGGGCCGCAGTTGGTGGCGGGAGCAGAGGTTCCGGAGTAGAACTCCAGGTTAGGAGACGAGTAAGGGAGCCCTTCAGCCCCGAACCCCCCCGCCCATTTTGCGTCCAAGTCGCTGGCCACCGCACGATAGTATTCCTCGACCGTAATGTCCTGTGGCGCGTTTACGATGGGCGCCGCGGTAGCCGACGCGGTAGCCGATGCAGTAGCCGAAGCAGTGCCAACCGTGGCGGGAGCGATTTCGGACAGCTCTGCGAGCGCTTGTTGCGCCTCAGCCGGGATCGACGCAGTGGCTTCTCCAGTCTCCTCCGCGTACGACTCGGAACTCGCCGAGACAGTTGCAGTTGCACTCGCAGTTGCACTCGCCTCGGAACTCGCGGACGCGCTTGCCGTTCCTCCAGTAGCAGCCGGTTCCGAGGAAGCTGTGTACGCAGAGGCCGAGGGTTGGCTAACGGCGGATTCCTCAGAGGAGGCATACCCAGAGACGTCGTCAGAGGATGAAGGTGCTCCGGCAGAACCACCGCATGCCGCCAAGACGAGCACGAACAGTAGCGTAGAGACCATCGGTCCGAGCGCCGCAGAAACCTTGCCTTGAATCTCCAAACTCCTTTGTGGTACACGCCCTCTAGGAGAGTGGGAGATCCCCTAAGTACATTCACGTAATTTCTGCGGGGTTGGAACCGATGATCGAGAGGACCTCAGTAGGTTTTCTGTTACAGCGCTCGAAGAAACTG
>JALZHG010000253.1 GCA_030914045.1 Chloroflexota bacterium
GCTCTTAGTAGGGGTGTTCTGCGAACTTCGATGAACAAAACAGGCCGGAAGTCGAGCCCGGCTAGGCCGCCGCAGGTGGCCGCGGAAAAGGTTTCTTTGTTACATTCGATGATCCTAACGCCGCTCTAACGCTCCTCTAATGCGTGCCTCCCATAATAGATGGAGAAGCGGTGGACAAGCCGGGGTCTTCGTTGTCCGGCAAGGCGGTCCACCTCCCCAAAAAAAGGAGGGTTTATGTACGGAAGGGTAAACGGAAGGATTGTGGCGGCTTCACTGTCGGCGAGTTTCTTCTTCACGATGGCCGTGCTGGCATTGGCAGTCTTTGCGCCGGCGGCTCAGGCTGAGGAGCGGGTGTGTCGTGGGACCATAGGCACGACGACGGTGGACAACCTCAGGGTACCTCAGGGCGCCTCGTGCACGCTAAACGGCACGAGGGTAGAGGGGACCGTCAAGGTCGAGCGAAACGCCAGGCTCACTGCCAACGGCATCAGGGTCAAGGGCAATGTCCAAAGCGAGGGCTTCAAGAACATCGTGCTGCGCCGGGCCTCCGTCGTGGTTGGCAGCGTGCAACTCGAAAACGGCCTCAGAGACGGGAGCGGGCGGGTGCTCAACACCCGAATCAACGGGGATCTGCAGTTCTTCTCCAACAAAGCCCGCATGATCGCGCGGGGCAACACGATCCTCGCCAACTTCCAGGCCAACCAGAACACTGGCGGGCTGGTGATCGAGAACAACAGGATCTCCGAAAACCTGCAGTGTCAGTCGAACAACCCGCGCCCGACCGGCGGCGGCAACACGGCTGGCGACAAGGAAGGTCAGTGCGCCAGGCTTTAGCTGAAGACATCCGACGCAGAGCCGACCGACAGTACAGGGGCCGGGGCTTTAGGGCGTGTCTGACGAATCATTGTGCCAACCAAATCATCAGCGAAGCGATGACCACAGCAGCCCGGTAGTTGACCGCTCGCTTCTCGTAGCGAGTGGCGATTCCCCGCCATTGCTTGAGCCGATTGACGCACCGCTCGACCACGTTGCGCCGAGCGTAGGTTGCGGCATCGAAGCTCGGCGGTCGTCCCGGTCGCTCCGCTCGCCGCTCGCGCCGGGGACGCCGCTTCGGGATGGTGTGCGGGATGCCGCGCTTGCGCAAGAGCCTTCGGCACTTCGGAAAGTCAAAGCCCTTGTCGGCGATGAGGTGATCCGGGCGCTTGCGCGACCTGCCGACTCCCCAACGCCGCACCTGGATGCCGTCGAGCACAGCACCAAGTTGGGTGCTGCAATGCCTTTGCCCGGGCGTGAGTACCACCGAGAGCGGTCTTCCTTGTCCGTCACAAGCGAGGTGCACCTTGGTGGAAAAGCCTCCACAACTCTTCCCGAGCGCTTCATCAAGGGGATGCTCTACCCCCTTTTTGCGTCCTTTTTGCTCGGCGCGTGCGCCCGCGGCGTGCTGGTGAGCCCGCACGACGGTATCGTCCACGCTCACCTCCCACTCAACTTCGCCCACGGCGTCGGACTTCGTTTGCGCGTTGGCCAAAAGCCGATCCCAAGTTCCATCTTGCTGCCAGCGCACAAAGCGGTCGTAGCAGGTTTGCCAGGGTCCGTAGCGCTCGGGCAGGTCGCGCCAGGGCGCCCCGGTCCTCAGCTTCCAGAGAATCCCGTTTATGACGACTCGATGATCCTAGGGGGATGCGCTGCGCCTTGTCGGTTGGCATCATGCTCTTAGGACAGGCAACCCGCTGATGCTGCTTCTCTAGCGGGAGAAAGGAGAGAAGCCGTGCGATTCGGGATAGAAGTGCCACAGGATGCGCCGTTCGCTACCTTGGTCGAGCGGTGGCAGCGAGCGGAAGAGCTAGGGTTCGATCACTTGTGGGTCGCCGACCACTCGGCCGACACCCGCACCGACCACTCGGGCGACTACCGCAACCTCGACGGGACCTGGTTCGACGGCTGGACGGTCCTGGCTGTCATGGCCAAGGAGACCACACGCATCAGGATCGGAACCCTGGTGAGCAACCCCGTCCTCCGGCCTCCTGCCCTGCTCGCCAAGGAGGCGCTCACCATCGACCACCTCTCTGGGGGTCGGCTAGAACTAGGCATCGGCACGGGCATCGAGCCCCTCGACCACACGACGATGGGGCTCGACTACTGGTCCCCGCAAGAGCGCGTCGCCCGCTTCTCCGAGTACGTTGAAGTAGTCGACGGCCTGCTGCGCAGCCCGAGTCGCGCCTTCGCCTTCGAAGGCCGCTACTACCGCACACGGCAGACAGCTATGGGCCCCCCGCCTGTTCAGCGGCCGCGTCCGCCGATCACCGTCGGCGGTCAGTCCCCGACAGTCCTGCGGGTCGCTGCCGAGCGGGCCGATTGTTGGAATACCGCTGGGCCGTTAGGCCTAGGCATGGATCAGATCTTAGAGACCACGCGTCGGCAGAACGACCGGCTCGACGAGATGTGCGTTGCCTTCGGGCGAGAGCCCACCGAGTTGCGTCGTTCGCTTTTCCTGGTCGGTGCCCTGGACGCTTGGGCGGCGCCTGAGGCGGTAGAACAGATCGTGAAGCGCTTCGGCGAGATCGGCATCGGCGAGTTCGCTCTCTTCTGGCCGCCTGACGAACGTCTCGATCTATTAGAGCACGTCGCCACCGAGGTGATCCCTGCCCTGAGAACAGCGCTGTCGCCCTAACTATTCACCGAAGTGTCCAGGGAAACGGTCCCAAAAGCCTCATAAGCGAGCCTAGCGCCTCACCATCAAGCGACTCATCGCTACGTAGACGAACGCCTCGCTCGTCTCGGCTAGCCTCTCGTAGTCCTTGCTCATACGGCGGTCTTTACAACTGCGTTCCCGGAAGTTGGCCGGTGTGAAGGTGTGCAACACGGGGATACTCAGTCTGCCGAGTATTGGTTGGGACACGGACTCAGAGGGGGCAAAAAGTTGCGGCTCGAGGACAAGAACGCCGTCATTTACGCGGAGTGCAATCAGTCTGCGTAGGGGGAGGCTTGCCGTGGCCAAGCTGATCTACTCGGCGATCGCGTCACTCGACGGCTACGTAGCGGACGAGGACGGCAATTTCGACTGGGCCGTCCCGGACGAGGAGGTTCACGCCTTCATCAACGACCTCGATAGGCCCATCGGCACTTACCTGTACGGGCGCCGGATGTACGAAACGATGGTCGGCTGGGAGACCGACCCTACGCCCGCCGAACGGTCGCCCCTGATGCGGGACTTCGCACAGATCTGGCAAGCCGCCGACAAGATCGTGTACTCCAAGACGCTGGAGGCGGTTTCTACCGCCAGGACGCGGATCGAGCGGGACTTCGACCCCGAAGCGATCCAGCAGATGAAGGCACTGGGGGGACGAGACCTCATCGTGGGCGGGCCAGAGCTCGCCGCCGAGGCGTTCAAGGACGGGTTGGTAGACGAGTGCCACCTATTCGTCGCACCAGTGGTGGTGGGAGGCGGCAAGCGGTCCCTTCCCAACGATGTCCGCCTGAAGCTCGAACTGCTGGACGAACGCCGTTTCGGCAGCGGCATGGTCTACCTCTACTACCGCACTAGGACGTGAGGAGACAGCGACACCGCCCGAGGATCTCAGCTTGGACACCGAGGAGCGTGTCCCGCTGGCTGCCTTGGTAGACGAGGACTTCTTTCTCTGGCTCCGCCGGTTCGGACCGGCTAGCCGGAGAGGTGCGGAATCTTTCGCGCATTCTGCGAGGCCTCGCTGCAGCCATACGGTGCGCTGTTGTTGGCCTAGAACGTCCAACAGGGCGCAAATCCATGCAGCACCACAAGAGGTAGTAATGCCTTGTGTGCGTCGGACCGGGGCAAGAAGTGGAAACCCGGCCCGATGGGTGCGGGACTATACGGGAGCCTTACGCCAGTGCTCGACATTCTCAGGAAGAGAGACCCACGAATGCCTGCGCTTCTCGTAGACCGAGACCGTTGGGGCTGGAAAGTGTGAGTTCGCAAAGGCCCCCACAGGTATGGCGATCTGTTGTTCATCCCCTTCCTCGACGTAGAAGACCGTCGACCCGCATTCAGGGCAGAAGGTGAACTTGAATCTTGCGCCTTCGTCTCCGACCCGGACAAACTCCGTGCCATTGCCCTTGACGGCCACGGACTCGCGAGGAAAGAGCGCCTGCGCGCTAAAAACGCTGCCGGTTCTGCGTTGGCAAGCGTAGCAGTGACAGACGGAAACGTCGATTGGATCTCCGCGGACTTCCGCTTGAAGTTGACCGCAACTGCAAGATGCAAGGCGAACTGTCATAGAACCTCCAATGGGGTGACCTGTTCGTTGTATGCCTTCACGTCCACTGCGCGACCTCCTTCTTTGGCATTAGTCGCTGGGGCCTCCTCGCCCGTAGTCTTTTCCCCGCCACGGTCCCGAAGCGACCGAGTCCTCGGTAGTCTACGGTGCTCGTCGGCGGTTCCCAAGCATCAGTCACGTTGCCCGGCATGCCGAAATGCTCGACGAAGGAAGGCC
Organism: Chloroflexota bacterium; assembly: GCA_030914045.1. Taxonomy (GTDB): domain Bacteria; phylum Chloroflexota; class Chloroflexia; order QHBQ01; family JADMIH01; genus JADMIH01. Next base: position 4,470 of record JALZHG010000253.1, read on the forward strand.
AAGCCCCAACGATCTTGTCGTACAACTTCCGCCTGCGCCCCACAGGAGAGCAGCCTACACTACACAGGACCGACAGTACGCGGAAACGCTGCGCCAAACCACGCGG
>JALZHG010000070.1 GCA_030914045.1 Chloroflexota bacterium
CCACCGCCCCGCAACTCATTCCAGACGTGGCGCATGTTCGCCAGGTGGGCCTGGAGGTGAGGGAAGTCGTCGTAGAGGTCAGCGGCGACCTGGAGGAGGCGGTCGAGGGGGATGCCGGAGGCGGCGGAGGTGCCTACGTGGCGGACCAGGGAGGTCACGTAGTTGCGGTCGTTGTCGATGCGGGCTTTGATGGCGCGCTTGCCGCTGGCGGGGGTACCACGCGAGGGTATAGCGAGCTTGGCGTCTAAGACCTCCACAGTTTCCAGGGCCTGAAGATAGGCGTCAATGCCGCCTGAGAGGTTGGGAATGCCTGTGCTCGCTTCCGGTAGCAGGTCGCCTGCCAGTAGTACTCGCTCTTTCGTTTCGTAGAGGGCCATGCGGGCGTGAACGCCGGGGAGGGGTATGGCATCCCAGGCGGGCATGGAGATGGGCAGGGGAGTGCGGCCCTTGAACATACCGGGAGAGAGTAGAGGGAGCGTGGGCCAGGCTGAGGGGCTTTCGGTGGGGCCGGGCACCGGCTCGTCAGACCACGCGCTGCCGGTCAGCACCACCGCCTCTAAGTCGCCGCCCATCTCGGCCACGAAGCGATTTACGGCGTCGGGGAGGCCGGGGTCCACGACCACCGCCCCGGTGTCGCCCACCAGCACGAGGAAGTTACGCCCGGAGGCATCCCCCTGGAAGAGCCACACGCCGGACACGACCTCATGGGCTTCGATCAAGTTAAGCTCCTGTTTCTGAAACGTGAAACGTGAAACGTGATGGGTTTGCTTTGGTTGGTTCGTGAATTCGAGGCTGTTCGATTGTGGAGCCAAGCCACACTTTGTCATTCTGAGCGTAGCGAAGAATCTCGTCCTCTACCTGGGTGTTTCCTTTTTCTGACCGCACACTCTTGCAAAAGGAAAGGGGGTATTTGGGTGCTGTAGGACGAGATTCTTCACTGCGTTCAGAATGACATAGACCGATAGTACCTCGCAATAGGAGCAGAATCCTATTCATGTACCTAATAGCACGAACCGCATCACGTTTCACGTTTCACGTTTCAGCATCCCCTACTGCCTGCGGCGCAGCACGATGTTGACTACGCCGTTTTCTTCTATCTCGGTGCCTGCGGCAGGGTCGGTGCGTAAGACCGCGCCGGGTGGGACGCTCTCGTTCGGGTCGTCTTCTTCTGTGACGGAGCCTATCGAGAGGCCGAGGGCTTCCAGGCGTTGTTGTGCGAGCTCGAGGTTTTCGGTACCTCGCAGCTCGGGCACGCGCTGGCTCCTGCCCAGGCTGATGTAGATGGTCACGGCCTGGCCCGACTTGACGCTGGTGTCGGCGGGAGGGTCGGTCCTGGTGACTATGCCCTTGGGCACGACATCGCTGCCCTCGTAGGCGATGGTCACCCGCAGGCCGGTGCTTTCCAGCACGCCGCGCGCCTCGTTGGGGTCGGTGTTGGTCAGGTTGGGCAGCTTGAACGCGGGCGGGCCACGGCTGACGCGCACGGCTACCTGGCTCGTCTGCTTCAGGATGGAGTTTTCGGGCGGGTCTTGCTGGGCCACCACGCCTTCGGGCCACTCCACGCTATCAATGCGCTCCAACTCGATCAGTTGGAAGCCACTCTGCCGCGCTACCACGATGGCGTCCTGCACCCTCAAACCAACTAATTTCGGCACCGGCACCGATTGGGGCGTGCTCGTGGCCGTGGGGGTGAGGGTCGGGGTGGAGGTGGGTGTGTTGGTGGGAGGCACGGGCGTGTTGGTGGGCGTGGAGGTGGGCACTGTGGGCGTGGCGGTGGGGCTGGGTATGACGCGCTCCTGGAAGAAGCCGGGCAGATTGGGGCCAACTACGATAACGCCGCCAATCAGCACGGCCAGTATGCCTAGCGTGATGAACGTGATAGCGGCGATCATGCAGCCGGAGCTACCCGCACCTGACTGTGCGCGGGGCACGGGGGCCACGGCCATAGAGGTGGGGCTGCCGAGCGGGCTGGTCATGCCCCTGGTGGGGAGTGCGCCCGCCGCCGCGCCGCCCATTGCGTAGGCCCCTCTCGGCCCCGCCCCCACCCGCAGAGAGCCGGTAGCGGGACCTGTGGCGCTCATGCGGCTCGTCCTGGCACCCACCTGTGGAGGCTGCTGGCCGCGCGCTCGGGGCTGCACGTTCACCTGGGCGACGGGCACCTCGACCGTGGGTTGCTGGCCGCCCATCTGTATCGCCCGCAGCGCTTTTTCCATCTCCGCCGCGCTGCCAAACCGCTGTTGAGGGTCCTTAGCCATCGACTTCAAGATGACCGCATCGAGGCGTGGGGGCACGGATGGGTTGAGGTTGCGAACGGAAGGGGCCTCTTCCGAGATGTGCTTGTAGGCCAGGCCCATGATGTTTTCGCTCTCGAACGGCAAGCGCCCGGTGAGCATTTCGTACAGGGTCACGCCGACCGCGTAAATGTCGGACTGGGGCACCACGCGCTCGCCCTTGGCCTGTTCGGGGGAGAAATAGTGAGCGGTGCCAAGCGCCAGCCCCGCCTCCGTGAGGCCGAGGTCGGACACGCTCTTGGCGATGCCAAAATCGGTGACTTTGACCGCGCCGTCGGGAGTGATAAGCACGTTCTGGGGCTTGATGTCGCGGTGGATGAGGCCGCTGCGGTGGGCGTATTCGAGGCCCGCCAATATCTGCGCGGCCACTGAAATAGCTTTGCCGATGGGCAGGGGCGAGGAGCGATTGATGTAGCTTTTGAGACTCTCGCCGTTGATGTACTCCATTACGATGTAATGGATATCGCCGTCCTGCCCCACGTCGTAGACGTTGACGATGTTGGGGTGCGCGAGGTTGGCGGCGGCCTGGGCTTCTCGGCGGAAGCGGGCGACGAACTGGGCGTCGGTGGAATACTGCTCGCGCAGCACCTTGATGGCGACGATGCGACCCAGGATGTTGTCGCGGGACTTGTAGACCTGGGCCATGCCACCGCCGCCCACCACGCTGATGAGCTGGTACCGCCCGTTGAGCACGCGACCTATCCCGCCGCTTGTATTTTCGCCGCCGCTGTTGTCAGCCAATAGCTACCCCAATCACCCGACATGCAACAATTCTGCGCGCTGGCACACACCTTGCGCTATAGTCTCGGACCCAGCACGGAGCGCCGCGTACACTTTTGCACATTGTATAGGTACGCATGACACTCCTGATAAAGATTGTAAACCAGCCTATGGGGCATGTCAAACGTTTCGAGTTGTTAGTTGCTGGTTGTTAGTTGTTAGGACGGCGAGCAAATTCGCAATTCGAAATCCGCAATTCCAAATGCCTATGTTAAAATAGCCCTATCATGGGCCGCGCACGGAGGAACTGATGGACACACCGAACACTCGTAGCTCCAACGAGCAGGATTCGCGGGATAACAGGACCAGCGAGGGGCCTACGTCCACGCCGGTTGAGGGCCGGGATATGGTTGGCGAGGGGCGCAGCCTGGCACCGGAGCAAGACCCGGTGAACGCGGTAAACTCGATGGCTAGCCCCAGCAGCTATTCTCTGAACGCTATCGAGGCGGGAGATACGCCGCTGGACGAGGAGCTTGATTTGCTGGTGGACCCGGATATGGAGCAAGAGCAGTTGAGCAACAACCCGGACGTGCTCAACCTCGATGCTACCTGGAGGGTGGAGAGCGAAGAAGCCGATTTCATGGGCGACCCCGGCACCACGGATATAATCGAGGCGATTGAGGAAGGTGAGCCTTATTTTCCGCCGACCGACCCGCCACTGAGGACTGTGGGCCTCAACAACGTAGAGACGCTCGGCGGCTTTTCTATCACGTCGCTGGAGGAGCCTACAGAGCCGGAAGACGAGCCGGTGCGCCTGCAACTCAACGACGACGAGATAGCAGGGCGGGTGCGCTACGCCCTGGCTACAGACGCATATACCGCCGACCTCAACATCGAGGTGGAGGTGGAGGACGGAACGGTGTACCTGCACGGCACGGTCGGCTCGCTGGACGACGTAGAGCAGGCGGAGCAGATCGCGGGTAGCGTGCCGGGCGTGATTGAGGTGGAAGAGGACCTGGAGATAGTTTAGCTGAGTGGTTAGTGGATAGTGGTTAGTGGTTAGTAGACGAAAAGTTAAGTAGTCCCAGAAGACGCCCGTCGATTGAAATCGAGGGCTACACCTTGCAAAGTCTGACCTGCGGCAGACTAGTTCTTCTTATAGAACCTAAAGAGACCCCATCGCATGTATCAGTCCCGCAGGGACTTTGCAAGGTGTAGCCCTCGATTTCAATCGACGGGCGTCTCCTGGGACACAACTCCATTTCTGGACGGTATAATTTGCCTGGTTTCTATCAATATAGATGGTAGCACCAGTAGTGTTCCTGATAGGAACTGTTACTTTATGGCGGAACAATGAGCAACACACACACAAATCCCAATACCGGCGGGCGGCTATCGGGTGTCACCATACCGGCGGACGCTTGCATTGATCTACATATGCATACCACGGCCTCGGATGGGCGCTTTACGCCGGAGGAGTTGGCTAAGGCGGCGCACGAGCTTGGGCTGGCGGTGATCGCGCTGGCGGACCACGACCGGGTTGACAACGTGCTGCCGCTGCAACGCGAGGCGGCGCGGTACGGGGTGCATGTGATACCGGCGGTGGAGGTATCATGCGTATGGGGCGAGGTGCAGTACCACCTGCTGGTGTACAACGTGGACCTCACCGACGAGGGCGTGGTGGGGCCGCTGAACGAGGCGAGGGACAGGTACGCCGAGATATGTGCGAAGGGTATCGAGGAGTTGGCGAAGCAGGGTAAGGCCATCGACCCGGCGGTGCTGGCGATTTGCACCAGGGGGCAGCCTATCGCGCCCTACCACGTCTTCCAGGCGATTATCAAGCACGAGTATGCGCCCAATATGAAGGAGGCGCACGAGCTTGCCAAGACGGTGGGCGTGGACTTCTTGCCCCAGGCCGATATGCGAGACATGATCCAGCGGGCGCGCCGAAGCGGGGCTATTCCCATACTGGCCCACCCCGCACGTGCCGAACCAGGCTTCAACCCGCCCAGCGAAGAGACCCTGCGCGAGATGATAGAGGCGGGGCTGATGGGGTTCGAGGTGTGGCACCCGTTCCACTCATCGTATGATACTGCTTATTATATGAAGCTGTGTCAGGACCACCATTTATTTATGTCAAGTGGTTCGGACACGCACTCGCCGCAGGACCCGCGCCGCAAGCTGACACGGTGGCCAGCGCGGCACGTAAGCTGGTTGCTGGCGGCTTGCGGAGTTAGTTTGGAGAGCTAGGTTGCCAACAAAAATCCACCCTTAGACAGGTGGATTTTTGTCGGCTATTCTGTGGAGTAGTTATTGTTCGGGGTGGCCGGAACCCGGCATGCCCGGGACTCCGGTCCTGATAACCTGCAAGTTGCTCACAGTTATCCAGTACGAAGAATGGGCAGGCGCGGTACTGAAGCGGCCATCTTGCCCCCATTCGGGAGGCGTATAGCCTCTACGTTCGATGTGGGTGGGATAGCCCATATCTGGGTGGAAGGCAACATCGTAAGCGACAGGGAACGCCCACTCACCAGTCGCTGGGCATAGGCCCTGAGTAAGGATTATGTCCACCTGATCGAAAAGGGCCTCGACAGTGTAATCACCGGCACGGGCTTTGCCGGCGGGGATCCGTGGCTCTCCATTGATAATTGTGGGCAAGACCTCCACATGGTCGCCCGTAACGTGGATCCTACCCCGAAACCCCATCATTGCTACGTGCTCGACATTAACCTCGTACTCATAGATTTGCTGAACTCGCCACTTTGCCAGGGCTGCTTCATAGTCGTTGCGAGTGATGTTTATCGTGGGCGTGTAGGTCCTGGAAACGGCTGTCGAACCGGGCTGCCCCCCGGAACTGGCCGAGAGCGGGTTGCTCAGCGGGTCGCCGCAGTAAGTGACAGCGGTAGGAACGGCAGTAGCCTCTTGTGCCGCCGGAGTAGCTTCCTGAGACGCGGCAGTGGGTACTTGCTGGACCCTGGCACCTGATGAGGTACATCCCACAACCGTCAGCGACAGTATCAAACATAGGATCATAATCCTATATCGTCGTGCCGTCCTCATACCCTCTCCTCCCTTTCGTAGCGCCGCCAGGCTACGCACGCATGAAAAACAGCAGCCCACATGTAGTGTACTACCGTGGGCTGCTGCTGTGAAGACCTCTATTATGTTACTTTTCCGGGTGGCCGGTGCTCGGCATGCCGGGGATTCCGCCACCCGCGGGCGGGGTGTAGATGCCGGTTTGCAAGATGGTTACCGACTGGACGCTATAGGCATAGTCGGCGTCAGCGACGAAAACGTCTAGAGGCTTGGCGGTGAAGGACACCGGGTAGCCGAGCGTAGGGTGGAAGCTGACGTTGTAGTCGTAGGCGATGTTGTCGGGGCTTGGATTCTCCACGCTGCGCAGGGCTTCCTCGATTTGGGTGAAGAGGCCGCCGACGGTTAGGCGCTCAAGTTCCTGTACCGCAGCGGTAGCGGGGTCTAGCCCTTCGGGACGCTCTACCTTAGTGACGAACTCCTTCGCGTCGTCCGAGCCGACAGTCAGCCGCCAGGGACCGCGTAGTAGACTGAACGCCTCCAATGTAACTTCGATGCGGTATTCAGCGGCGTCCTGGGCGCGCCACTTAGCAAGTGCAGCCTCGTAGTCGGCCCTCGTGAAGTTGGCCTTTGGCGGCTGGACCGTGGGAGTGGCCTGAGCGGCGACGGCGTGTAGCTGCCTGGCGGGTTGTGCGGCCAAGCCAGCGGTCCCGTAAGACGCGAGCATTGGCAGCGCCGCTACCATGAACAGACCTGTACCCAGTATGTGTTTTGCCGACGGTTTCATGACTGTAATTTCTCCTTCTGGTGAATTGTTAGGGTAAGACGTTTACTTTGCCGGGTGTCCGGTGCTGGGCATGCCGGGCACGACACCCCCATCGCCGGGCACGTAGGTGCCTGTCTGCATAACGGTAACCGACTGCACGCTGAAGGCGAAATCGGCGTCCGCGACATTCATTTCCCGAGGCTTGGCGCTAAACGAGACCGGATAGCCGAGCGTAGGGTGGAAGCTGGCGCTGTAGTCATAAGCAAGGTTGTCCGGGTTGGAGTTCTCTATGTTGCTCAATGCCTTGTCAATCTGGTCAAAGATGTTACCGATGGTGAGCCATTCCAATTGCTGAGCAGTCTGCCCACTTCCCTTGCCGCCCTCACCCAGCCGCTCGAAGCTGGTTACGAACTCTCTGCCACCATCTCGCGCAACCGTAAGCCGCCAGGGCCCACCGAACGGGCTGAACGCGTTGTACGTTACCTCTATCTGGTATTCGGTGACGTCTTGTGCTCGCCACCTAGCCAGCGCGGCTTCGTAATCGGCCCGGGTGAAGTTAGCAATCGATGCCGGGACCGTAGGCGTGGCTTGGGCGGCGACCGCATGTAGCTGTCGCGCAGGCTGTGCAGCCAGGCCATTGCCCCCGTAAGACGCGAGCATTGGCAGCGCCGCTACCATGAACAGGCCTGTACCCAGTATGTGTTTTGCCGATCCTCTCATTCTTCCTCCTGATTGATGTTCTAGTATTTGTGCCAGTCTTTTGGGCGATGCATACGATATAGATATGTGATATCATCGCACGGATTTTGAAACTTTCCTTCAGTACAACGGCGTATATCCAGCGGGAGTTCCATATGCCGCCTATAATAGAGGTCGAGAACCTGGTGAAGAGGTACCGGAAGGCTGACACTAATGCAGTGGACGGCGTTTCGTTCAGCGTGCAACCGGGCGAGCTATTCACCCTGCTGGGGCCGAACGGCGCGGGCAAGACCACCACCATCTCGATCCTGACGACCACCCTGGCCCCTACAGCGGGCAGCGTGCGCATCGCGGGGCATGAGCTGTCTACAGAGCAGAGCGCGGTGCGCAAGAGCGTGGGCATTATCTTCCAGAAGCCGAGCCTGGACATGAACCTCACGGCTGAGGAGAACGTTCGCTTCCACGCGATCATGTACGGCCTCTACCCGTTCCGCCCATTTTACGCATTCATGCCGCGCGCTTACAAGGAGCAGGTGGCCGAGCTTGCCACGATACTCGGTATCGAGGGTGAGATTTTCAAGCCGGTGAAGACCTTCTCGGGCGGCATGAAGCGCAAGCTGGAGATTATCAGGAGTCTCATCCACCGGCCCACGGTGCTGTTCCTGGACGAGCCGACGTTGGGGCTGGACCCGGCGAGCCGCCGCAGCCTGTGGGAGTACCTGCGCCGGGTGCGGCGGGAAAGTGGCACCACCCTCTTTTTGACGACGCACTACCTGGAGGAGGCGGAGGAAGCGGACACCATCTGTGTCATCAACAGGGGCAAGATTGTGTCGCAAGGCACGCCCGAGCAGATAAAGTCGGACCTGATTGACGAGTACTTGCTGCTGGACGCCGCGGACCGGGATAGTCTGAGAAGCGAGCTTCAGAGGCTTGAGGTGCCATTTACCGAGACGCCGCAGTTCAAGATTCCGGTGAACGGGATAAGGCCGCAGGCGATTATCAAGGCGATAGACACGCCGCTGACGGTGTTGCAGGTGCACATGCCGACGCTGGAGGACGCGTACCTGGCGATAGTGGAGAAGCAGGCGGCTACGGAGGAGCGTGAGGCATGAGCCAGGCCAACGCGATTACCGCAATAGCCTACCGGGACTTGCTCAAGCTGTTGCGCGACCCGGTGCGCATGGTATCTACTTTCATCTTCCCGTTCCTCTTCATAGCCGTGCTGGGGGGCAGCATGCAGGCCGCGCTGGGCGAGGCGGTGGGCTTCAACCTGCTGACGGCGACGTTCACGGGCGTGCTGGCGCAGACGTTGTTCCAGTCCACGGCCACCGGGGTAATATCGCTGATAGAGGACCGGGAGAGCGACTTCAGCCAGGAGATATTCGTCTCACCTATCTCGCGTTATTCGATCATCTTTGGCAAGATACTAGGGGAGACCCTGGTGGCGCTACCGCAGGGGCTGGCTATCTTGGTATTCGGGCTGGTGGTGGGCGTGCCGCTGACGGTGCAGGGCGTGCTGGCGATGCTACCGGTGGCGATCATTATCTGCCTGTTCGGGGGAGCGTTCGGGGTGATAATACTTGCCAATTTGAAGAGCCAACGGGCCGCCAACCAGATATTCCCCTTCGTGATGCTGCCCCAACTCTTCATAGCGGGTGTGTTCGCGCCCGCCATCAACCTGCCGCCCTACCTGGAAATTATCTCCCGCATTGCCCCACTACGGTACGCGGTGGACTTGCTGCGCGGCGTCTTCTACGAGGGCACCCCCGAATACAACAGGGTGGTGCTCGACCCGCCCGCGTTCAACCTAGCGATCATGGCTGCCATGTTCGTGGCCTTCCTGGCGCTTGGAACGTGGTTGTTCGTGAGGGGGGAGAGGAACAGGTAGGGGAGACGATGGACGATGGACGATGGACGATGGACGATGGACAGTGGAAGCCTTCACCATCGTCTGTCGTCCATGGTCCATCGTCTGCTACGCAGTAGTTCCCCCGGCGGCTGCTACTTCTCGGTCTGGGGTGGAGGGGTCGGAGGAGGCGGGGCGGTGGCGCATGTCCTGGTCGAGAAGCATCATAGGGATACCGTTCTCGATGGGGTAGACGCGGCCGCAGGACTGGCACTTCATGGCGTCGCGCAGGCGCTTGATGTCGCCGCCGCAGGCTGGGCAGGCGAGAATGCCTTCCAGGTTGATGATGCGGACCTGGGTGCGCTTCTGGCGGCGCAGGCGGGTAATCGCGTTGCGGGCGAAGCGGGGGATGTAGTTGTCGGCCACGGTGATGCCCGTGCGCTTGAGCGAGGTTATTATGCGCTCGCGGGGGATGACCATGCGCTTGAGGGCGCGCTCGTCCTCCAGGTTCAGGGGTGAGCGGTCGCGTATCTCGACCTGGATGTTGCCCTCCCACTCGTACTCCATCCAGAACATGTCGGGCAGCGAGCGGTGGAAGCGGGCGAACCAGGGGTTGTACTCGTAAAGGTAGTCGAATAGCTCACCGAAGGGGCTGGTGGTGTTCTCCTTGGGGTGAAGGACGAGCTTGTTGCCCAGCTTGTTGACATACCACTTGTGAAAGGGCCAGTGGAACATATGCTCGGCCAGCTCGGTGGGCGAGGCGATGAAGCCGCGCTTCGAGACGCGGGCAAGCTCGGAGCAGAAGAGGGCGGGGTCGTCCATGTGCTCGATGATGTGCGAGGCAATCACGTAGTCGAACGACTTGTCCTTGAAGGGCAGGTTGTGCGCGTCGGCCACGACGAGGGGCCTATCGATCTTTATGGCACCAGCGCGCTCCGTATCGTCTTCAATGTAGCGGTCGCAGAGGATGTCGCTGCGAGGGTTGGGGTTATGCCCGCTCCCAACGTCGAGAACCAGGTCATCAGGGCCGATTTTCATTAAGTATGTTGCTCCTCGGATAAATAAGTACCCAGAGGGGATGATAGCACGCGCCTTGACGAGCCGTCAACCGGGCCTCAATCGCTGCGGGCGGCGAGGCAGCAAAAGGTCGAATAGTGTAGCGTTTGCACAACGCTCGTCGTGCTGCCTGACCGGGCAATCTCAAGGTCAAGATTATAGACAGTAACACAAGGTATAAACGGGTTCCTATTGGGGGAGTCGGGAGCGCATGACGGGTCATCCCAGGGGTCGCGGTACTCGAACGAAATAGTTGGCGGCGGCATCTGAGAACTAAGCCTCCAGCCCTGGTTGAGCATTTCACGCCTAAAATAGGCAATTACGGTTTCAGGTGCATCAGGGGTCTGAAAGCTGGTCACGAACACGAGGGAGGACCCTGAGTCTCGTTGCTCAAACTTGAAGGTATGCCCTGCGGGGTACATAGGGTATGTAGCCTTGACATTACCTTCCGGGTACAGGGAGTTGAACTGAAAAGCCCCGGCATGGGCAAGTTGAACGTCATGCGGCGGGTCATTCTCAGGGTGCAACTCGAAGACCGCACGCTGGAAGTACTGCATATCATAAACTTCATCGTCAGTTGCGGAGACAGCACGAAATACATTGGTGATAGGGTAGCCGAACGCGGGAAGGCCGCCGTTTTTCTCCCAGAAGGCGAGGAACTTGCCACAGACGATGCGCCCGGTTTGTGGAAAGGCTCGGCATGAGTCGGGTTGGGCGAGCGCCCGGAGGTATGAAAGTGGCTGGAACAGGGACGTGAGGACCATTGTCACTACTACAACGGCCAGCGTAGGTATCAATCTCCTGAGCATGTTCTTCCTCCTTTGAGGACAGCCACAAATAGACGGTTATCTGCTTTCTTGCATGGCGTTGGCGATCAGGCTTTGCTTGAGGTCGTAGAGGCGGGGGGTGAGGGAAACGTGGTAGATGTGAGGGTTGAGGAGGCGGCGGACGCCTGGGTCGAGGCGTTCCAGGTCGGCGGCGCGTTGGGCGCGTAGCTCCTCTATGCTGGGCAGGTCGTACACCAGCTTGCCGTCGCGCAGCACCTCCACGTGCAGGGGTTCTATTTGGGATATGTCATGCTTGTTGAGGGTGCGGGACTTGGTGTAGTCGGAGGGGTGGCGCAGAGGTATGCTGTCCATGCTAGCCGGGTCCTGGTCCTCGTCCTGGAGGGAGAGCAGGTCGGCGGTGGCATTGCCCCGTTTGTCGTAGACGCGATAGACGAGCTTATTGCCGGGGTTGGGCGTTTTCATGGGAGACTCGCTTATCTTGATGGCGGGCCGCCAGTCGCCTTCGGGGCCTGAGCCGGGCTGGCTGCACACGGCCACGAGCTTGTAAACGCCCCCGAGGGCCGGGTCGCCCTGGGAGGTGATGAGGCGGGTGCCCACGCCATAGACCAGGCGCTTGACCAGCTTGTCGGGGTCCACGCCGTAGCGGGGAGCTTCCTCGGCTATCTGCGTGAGTATCTGCCAGATGACCATCTCATCGAGGTCGTTGGAGAGGACGATGGAGGTGTTGGGGAAGCCCGCCGCGTCGAGCATCCGGGCAGACTGGATGCTCAGGTAGGCCAGGTCGCCGGAGTCGATGCGGATGCCTACCGGCTCGTGCCCCTTGCGGCGGAGTTCCTCGAACACCGTGATGGCGTTGGGCACGCCGCTGTCCAGGGTGTCAATGGTGTCCACCAGGAGGCTGCAATCGTCGGGGTAAGTCTCGGCGTAGGCGCGGAAGGCGGCAAGCTCGCCCTCGCCCAACGTCATCCATAGCTGCACCATGCTGTGGGCGTGGGTGCCCCGCGGCTGGTAGCCGAGCACGTGGGACACGCCTACGTTAGAAGTGAAATCGGCTCCACCGATGAGGGCGGCGCGCGCCCCGGCGTTGGCACCCTTGTCCTGGGCGCGCCGGAGGCCGAATTCCAGCAGCAGGGAGCCGCGGCTGTTGTCCTTGATGAGCGAGGCCTTGGTGGCGACCAGGATGGGGTAGTTGAGGTGGTTGAGCAGGGAGGTCTCAAGTATCTGGGACATGGCGAGAGGTCCCTGCACCACTGTGAGGGGAGCGTGGGGGTGGACGACGCGGCCCTCCGGGATGGCGCGCATGCTGAGGCCCTCGAAGTTGCCGTACTTGCGCAGCCACTGTAGGTAGTCTTCACCGAAGACGGGCGTGCCGCCCCTGCCCTTCTGAGCGCGGAGGTAGTCTATGTCCCGGTCCGTGAAGCGGGCTTCGGACATCCAGTTGAGGAGCCATTCGAGACCGGCGTTGATACAGTAGCCCGCCTTGTGGGTGCCGTAGTCGGGGTAGTTGCGGAAGAAGTGGTCGAACTGGGCTTGCCACTCGTGCAGCCCGGCTCGGAAGTAGACCTGGCCCATAGTGAGCTGGTACTGGTCGGTGAAGAGAATGCCCTCGGCGGTGCGGCGGTCCGCTTCCTTCATGCGTATGCCTCCAATGTATGTTGGGGCATTATAGAGTAGGAGGACGCAAAGGTGCCAAGCACCACGAGGAGGCGAAGGTGCAGGTGGCAGCACATGTGAGGAATCTCAGGTGGAAACCCCTTGTCTTTGCACCTCATAGCGTCGTCACTGGACGTGTCGCCAAGTGAACTGGCTACTGATTAATAGTATAATTCGGTTCTTCGCTGGAGGGTGTTAAGCATAGCTTCTGACCACGGAGACACCGGAGGGCTATTGAAAAGGAGATGAAAGTGCAAGCTGAGGTACCGAATAATGAATTCTCTTCTGAGCGAATCCCTGAAGTAGCTGGGCAAGAACTAACCGGACACAAGGTCGAAGACCTAGTTATTGAGTCAGACACTGATGAGATTGTCGAGTCGGAGCGGGCTGGTTCTCCTGATGAGGCAGTGGGCTTGTTCAGGGTGCTCCGGGAAATGGGAGAGACTTATCGAGCGGATGCAGAGTCGTCGGTCCGTGACCAGACTTTTATTAAGCTTCTACACGGGTATATAGGCAGCCAACTTGATGAGCGTCTAACAAAGTTTGCTAAACGCCGGGGTATTGCGGTGCGCTACGAAGCGAAAGTGCTTGGATCGACTAAGCCAAAGAACGTTGACGTAGCCGTTGTCGATCCTGAAAATGGGCCACTAGTGCTCATCGGCATCAGAAGCCAGATGAGTTCAATCGGTAAAAACGTCCTTGGCTATTACGAGAACATAGTTGGAGAATGCATTAGTCTACAAGACCGCTTCCCTATGAGCGTACACGGATACGTATATCTACATCCCTTGACCTCAATAAAGGAGGGGAAGGAGGCCGAGCATATCAATCACAGCAGGTATGCTCGCATATATGAAACTGCTACAGGCCGCTCTGGCCCGGCATACAAGAACCTACGCGGAATCTTCGATCAGTTCGCTTACATGGTAGTCGATTTCCAGAGACACCCCCCGCAGTTGCGCGACGAAGTCGTACAAACTGCGGTGCCGAACCTGGATATGTCAATCGACACCTTTGTAGAGCGACTCATTAACACCTTCAACTCTAGAACACTATTTTGGGATGTGTTCAAGTAGGAGGTTACTCATTGAGCATAGGCTTCTCCCCGAAAGCCTTCTTTGCCGTAGGCCTGAGAGGAACGTGCTGAAGTCCGCCAGTGAGCTAATACCTCAACTCCGTGACGGACCAGATCAACTTCATGCTCTGTGAAACCGAGTTGTTCGATCAGAACTGCACGGTCACCCGACTGATAGGCTGCTGTGGTTCTACCAATGCGGAGCAATTGATCCACCTGGCGCAGATGCTCACCGTCCACCCGGATCTGTTTTGGCAGACGGATATTGCCTGCCTCACGAGGCACCATTACCATAACTCCGCCACCTAGCGCGTGTACCTCGAGCTCGCATTGCAGAAGAGTCAAGGAAGTGTACCAACGGGCAGCGATTTCATTATTGCTAATGCTGTGAGTATAACCGCAGAGTAAACTATTGGACGCAAAGCACTCATCGTCGTTAATCAGCAGGACTGGGCGTTCACTGAAGACACTAAGAACAACATCTGGGACTCGAGTTCCAGGAACCACGAACCACGGATCACGTATTCGACACTTATAACGTTCCGAGACTCCGCGTTTCTTACCCATATCAATGTAGAGTTGCTCACCGGCTGTCAAGGCTTCTGGGTTCGGCAGAAACAATCTGCTCAACTGAGAGGTAGCTAACGAGGACGTTCGCAATCCTATACCCTTGAGCATGCGTGCTGAAGTAAGTGTCGGATGCAGACTGCTAAATGGAATTTGATATCTGTAGATATCTTCTTCAGTCGGGTGAAAGAACTCTTTGTCACCTGCGACGTATCCGATATTGAAGGTAATCAACGTGCGTGCCGGGACGGTTGCCGCGTCCACACGTGTATCAAGTAGATGACGCAACTCATCTTCAAGAAGCGCACTAATGAACGCGCGTTTTCCTTGTAGCAGGTCCCTGACGTTGATAATCTCATCAACTACAGGACGTGAATTGACAAGATCCATCACCTGCTCAAACGCTTGGTAGCGTACCCTATCTGTATGGGAGCCATAGCCATCAGCCATAAGGATCACTACATCTTGCAGCAATTCAGGAAAAAGGCGCTCTCGCGTGCGGAGCACCTGAAGCGATTCAAAATTGCAGCAAAGTGTTTCCCAGAGAGGCCGTGCGTAGCGCACATAGGTAAAGTCGTATGGGAGAACGAAGCAAAGGCGACCACCATTCTCAAGGAAGCGCATAGCGTGGAGCACAAACGGCATCCAGACACTTCCGCCAGGGTCCATCGCCTGGCCCATTTCCTCTTCAGCAACCTTGAGTGCGCGTCGTTGCTGCTCAGCAGGTAGATGGCGCAATCTGACAAAAGGGGGGTTGCCGATTACTGCTTGAACCTTGAACGGAGCGACTGCCAGGAAATCTTCACAACGTACGTTCGTATGAGAGATCACGTGCCCGGCCAGCGCCTGTGCTATTACCTTACCATTAATCTCAATACCTGAGAGACTTATAGCTTCAAAGTTTCTACGAGCAGCACTTGCTGAGATCGCGCGAAGGAAAATTCCATCACCAAAACTAGGCTCTAGTATGTGCTCACCATTGTGTCGAACGACCCAGTCCGCCATGTAATCCGCAGCCGAGCGTGGTGTATAGTAGGCGCCAAGGAGTCGGCGCGTTGTATCCTCCGGCACATAGGCATCTACAGCAATAGGGAGAATATTTACTGCTTCCGGCGTATGTTCAGAAATCACTACAGTTGGTTCCATGTAGTCCCCGATATGTTAGCTGTTCTACCAAGTTGCACTACGGTCTTGTTAGTAGTTCCGATTATACTAAGAAAGTTCGACGTCAATTTCCTTTTGCACTGTTTATGGCTTATCCTGGAATGCGTTCCTAGAACGAAGTGTCCAAATTGGGCCGAAGCAAAACTAGGCTCAAGTAGACCTGGCCCATAGTGAGTTGGTACTGGTCGGTGAAGAGAATGCCCTCGGCGGTGCGGCGGTCCGCTTCCTTCATGCGTGTGCCTCCAATGTATGTTGGGGCATTATAGAGGAGGGAACGGCAAAGACGCCAAGACCCACGCGAGATTGACTGTTGGGGCCAAAGCAACAGCTATGTCTGGGCTTTAACACCGTCTAACGCGGCCGAATGTTGACGTCTTCGGTAGCGGGAGATATTTGTATGTAGAGTTCAACTGATTCGACGGGCACCAGGGCAGGGTTCAGGATCCGGGTGCCATCGCTGCGTTGAGTGGGATAGGGCCAGGGGATTCTTGTGGTGACATAGACAATATGCCACACAGGCTCGTGGGTCGGACCTACCCAGGGCGCGCCGAAGAAAGGAGGGTCTCCAAAGCCGGTGAATTGAAATCCCGTGACGCGCTCCTCCCCGTTGAAGTACAGGCGAAAGAAACCCGCGCCCTTCGCGTTGCCGCCGGGGTGTGCCATCCAGCCGTTAGCAGAGGTAAGCTCGCTGTCGTAGAAGGCGAACACGTCTCTCGACGTGGCGGTGGTAGTGAACGTGAGGCTGGCGTCGTGGTCGCTCCCACCCGTCACCTTGACGGACTGGGCGTTGGGGTACAGGGGTACCGCGCGCAGTTCCTCCAGCGGGTCGGGCGACTTTTGTAGGACGAGGAAGATGGCCCAGGTGCCGCCCGCGAGTAGCAGAAGCAGGAAGGCAAGCCCGGCTATACAGGGCACACGCCGTATCTTTGCCTTGGTCATGCTCCGGCCTCCATCGTCTGTATTTTAGCATGGATAGCACGTAGGCCGAGAGTGGGGTTGGACGCGCATAAGAGACAGACCTTCCAGTAATCCCACTGGGAGGTCTGTCTCTTATGTTACTTTAGTCGCTATCTTGCGTGAGCGGCTGTTGGTTAGCTACGGTACGCAGTTAGGGAAGAAGGTGTTAGCCACTATCTTGGAGGCTTGTCCCCTCGTCACCTGGACGTTCCACCTGAAGTAGGGGCGGTTCTGCCCGGTACATGGCTCACCAGGTGCGGTGCCGCAGGGGTAGCCTGACATGACACCCCTGTTGGTGAGGCGCATGATCCACTCGTAGAACTGGCTGCCCTGCCCCTCTTGCGGTACGTCTGCGTAGAACTGCCCGCTTACCGCTTCGTTGAAGCCAGCAGCATTCGACACTATCTTGGCTAGCTGTCCTCTCGTGGCGTTGGCATTGGGTAAGAAGATCACAGGGTTATCAGGATCACAGTCGTCACCTTCAGGACGCTCAGGACATGGGTAGCCACTCATGATGCCCCTGTTGGTGAGGCGGTTGATGTACTCATAGTAAGTAGAGCCTGGTGGCACGTCCTGGTAGATCTGAGGACCTGGGTCCTCGTT
The DNA here is from genome assembly GCA_030914045.1 of Chloroflexota bacterium. Classification (GTDB taxonomy): domain Bacteria; phylum Chloroflexota; class Chloroflexia; order QHBQ01; family JADMIH01; genus JADMIH01. Next base: position 17,219 of record JALZHG010000070.1, read on the forward strand.
GAAGCCAGCAGCATTAGACACCATCTTGGAGATCTGCCCACGAGTGATGTTGCGCTCAGCGTGGAACATACCATCAGGGTAGCCTGTGACGATACCACGGCACGCCAGGCACCGTATGTAGATGTAGAAGGTGTCACCCGGCTGGTTGTCGGGGAAGTTGATCGTGCATGCTGTGGCCGTTGCTACGGCTGTGGTAGTGGCTCCCACAACCGTGCTGGTGGCTACAGCCATAGAGGTATTGGTAGCCGCTACACTGGTGTTGGTAGAGGTGGCAGGTACGCTGGTGTTCGTGGAGGTGGCAGGTACGACGGTGCCCGTGCTGGTGGGTGCGATTGTGGAGGTCTGTGTGGCACTGGGTGGTACGGCTGTCGGATCGGGTGTGGACGTGGGCGGCACTGCGGTGGCCGTACCGGTAGCTGTAAAAGTAGGTGTCATAGTTGATGTGTTGGTAGTTATAGGTGTGGGGCTGGAGCACGGGGGGTTAACCGTCCGCCACAGGTGCAGGTGGTAGCTCCCCGTCTCTGGTCCTGTAACATCGGAACTCATCCTCACGTAGTAGGTGCCCGCTGATCCAAACGTGAATGCGTGGTTCTCAGACCGCTTGTCGCCAAGCGTACTGTCGCTATCCACGGCTACCAATTGAGCACCGGTAGAATCGAGTATCTGGAAGTTGGGGTTGTACTGCACCCCGTCGCGCTCTGGGTCGCCGTCGGCCTGGAAGATGATGCGGTCCCCTGAGTTCACCGTGAAGCCATATACATCCACGTCGGTACTGATGGGTATGCTGCCCGTAATCAGGTCGCCCACTGTGACCATGTTGGCCTGAGTGTACGTATCGTTGACCTCTACCTCTGTTACGTCGGGCGCATCCGATGTTAGGTCAATGAAGAGCAAGTAGGGTGTGACCGTCCCGTCGTTATTGAACTCGCTTATTCTGAAGTGGACCGTGCCGGTCTGGGTGATGGGCGCACCCGCTATACCTGATGAGGCAGCGGTCTGCGAGCCGTTGTCATCGTCATACTGGATGGTACCGCTCAGTGAATTGAGCAGCCGCAGCTCAGAATCCGCGCCAGAATTTGACTGGGCGGTGTACACATATGCCCATACCTTGTCCTCATCAGTGACGTTGCCCTGGAAGTAGTCTACGTCCCCTGCAGGGTTGATGGGGGCGCGTACCTCGAGGTTGTTCAGGGGGGGCAACACCTGAGAGTTGGTAATGTTGTTGTTAGGCTCCACCTCAGTGACGAAGGTGTTGCAGACGGGGGTAGCCGTATTGGTATTCGTGGGCGTGGGGCTGTTGCCACAAACCGTTTCGCCCACCTCAAAGATATGCAGGCTGTAGGTGCCGGTGACATTCCCATCCGCTCTTACCCTTATCAATAAGGTGGATGTGGGCGGACCGCCCGTGTCGATGAAGAAGGCAGCATTCTCCGAGTAGATCTCTCTAATATCGAACGAGCTATCGCTGTCTACGGTCACCAGCACGGCCCCCGAGGCGTTCATCAGGTCGAAGTTGGGGTTGAACTCCGTGCCGTCTCGCTCGGGGTCTCCGTCCACCTGGAAGACGTAGCGGTTGTCGTCGTTGAAGGTAAAGGCGTAAACGTCCATGTCGGTGGTGATAGGTATGGTGCCTGTAACGACCGAATCCATAACGTAGGGGTTGGTCTCGGTGTAGGTGTCGTTAGGCTCTATCTCCGGCACGGAAGCGGTGGAGGTACGGTCGATGAACAGTGTGTAGTTGAATATCGTGGAAGTGGAACTGAATGCATTGATTCGCAAGTAGTAAGTAGCCGTCTGGGTGATTACGGCCCCCGCGATAGCCGAAGAGAGGTCGGCCTGGGAGCCGTTGTCGTCGTCATGTTGGATGGTTTGGCTCATGGCGTTGAGCAGTTGCAATTGGCTGTCCGTGCTGCTGACGGCACCCAATGTGAAGGCATACGCCCAAATGCGGTCACCGGCGTTGGCGGTGAAGGAAAAGTAATCAACGTCGCCCGCATGGTTTATTTGGCCGCGTATCTCAGAGTCGAATGTATCGGAGAGCATCTGCGAATTGGTGATGGTGTCATTTGGCTCAGCGTCAAACTGAATGGAGCCAGGCCCACAAGCGCCGCCTCCAAAAGGTACCTGCACGCTACTCTGCACGCCACCTCGTGCGTTGATGGCATTGGGCGGGGCGGGTTTCTCTGTACCCTTTGACGGATGCTCCGGTTCTTTAGGGGGTAACTGGCCCTTACCCTGGTTGGACGGCACACCCGCGATTGCCACACTTGCTGTAAGCACTGCCCCAAAGAATAAGGCGAGTAACAGCAGGGTTGCTCCCAATCTGCTCTTGTTCACTGGTTGGGAGGACATATCTTACGCTCCTTTCATTCCTAGCTGGGAACAATGAACCAACTACTAAGGGTTTCGTGGTTACCGATAAGACCTAAGCTGGGACGCGCGGACGGCGTGGATACTATCATTTGTGTCCTGGATTCAGGTCCAAATGACAGCCAGCTAATAGGTTCGGTATGCGGGGCTAGGACGTAGGACAAGTACGAAGGGGGATATCGGTAGCGCCCTGTCAGGAGCAAGACATGGAGTGAGTGCAGCAACACATGGCATCAGCGGCTAAGTGTGCGGGCAAGATTTCCTCCATTCATATGGAGGAAATGCGAGGAAGCAACTCCTGAACGGGCCGAGTATAGCAGATTTTAGGCTTTGCATCAATAGTGTCAAGGGGGCTAATGTCGCTTGGCGTGGCCTGAGTGTGAGTTTTTCCACCTTGCATTAGGCGTGGGGATTTGCTATAATCTTTTACAGCCAGACGCGCATGGCTTTAAACCAGCGCGGGGAGATGCCAGAGAGGTCGAATGGGGCCGCCTGCTAAGCGGTTAAGCGGGAATTAACTCGCTTCTAGGGTTCGAATCCCTATCTCCCCGCCCCTCCATGTGATTGCACTTCGGTCTACGTTCGGCTCCCTACCTTCTGCTCCTGGTCCCTGTCCTTTTCGTGTGCGTGAGACGCTCCTTACCTTCCTTCATCCGACATCGCGTCTTGTAGGGCTACTGTTATTCGCACCAGGCAGCGTATCGGCTACATGCGTTACATACGTAACATACGTTACATGCGTGCCACTTCCCAGATGACATACTCCGATTGTTGATAGCGAGCGATTGTTTCGTCTGCGCGTGATGCGGCTTAGAGACAGTGCGCCCCTGGTCCTTACGCTCCGGCACGGTGCGTCGTTTGGACGACAGACGACGGACGATGTGCTACGGCGGGCACGGTGCATAATGCCACACTCGTTGGCGTCACGATATAGCATCTAACTCAGCGATTATGCTCTCTTTTATTCCCCTGGCGGCAACCAAATGAATACCTCAGCGTGGAGGAGTCTAACCGAACTATGGCAGTTCAAATGATGCGCAACCTTGCCCTCGAACTGGTGAGGGTAACCGAAACGGCGGCGTTGAGCGCGATTGACGCGATGGGCCGGGGCGACAAGATCGCCGCCGACCAGAAAGCGGTGGACGCTATGCGCCGGGTGCTCGCCAGTATAGATATGGACGGCGTGGTGGTGATCGGGGAGGGGGAGAAGGACGAGGCCCCGATGCTGTACGTGGGTGAGGAGCTTGGCAACGGGCGGCCGCCCAGGGTGGACATAGCGGTGGACCCGGTGGACGGGACGAGGCTGCTGGCGTACGGAATGCCGGGCGCGGTGGCGGTGGTAGCACTGGCGGAGCGCGGCTCGATGTACAGCGCCCCTCCCGGCGTGTACTACATGGAGAAAATCGCGGTGGGCCGCCGGGCGCGTGGAGCTATTGACATCCGCAAGAGCGTGGCGGAGAACATCGAAGCGGTGAGCTACGCGATGGGCCGGGAGAACGGCGACATCACGGTCATGGTGCTCGATAGGCCACGGCACGAGCAGCTAATCAAAGAGATCAGAGACACGGGGGCGCGGGTCCGACTCATCCCTGACGGGGACGTCGCGGGGTCCATAGCCGCCGCGGACGAGAGCACCGGGGTAGATATGCTGATGGGCACGGGAGGCGCGCCGGAAGCGGTGATCTCGGCCTGCGCGCTCAAGGCGATGCGCGGGGATATGCAGTGCAGGCTGGTGTTCCGCAACGACGAAGAGAAGCGGCTGGCGATGTCGCACGGGGCGGACCCGGAGCAGATTTTCAAGTTGGACGACCTGGTACGCAGCAACGACGTGTTCTTCGCGGCGACGGGTATCACAAACGGCGAGCTATTGCGCGGGGTGAGGATTACCGGGACCTCGGCCATAACCGAGTCGGTGGTCATGCGCTCGCGCTCCGGCACCATACGATATATCAGAGCAGTACATCATGGGGACAAGCTGTCCCGAATAGGATAAGGAAGCTACAAATGGAAAGACGACCTAACCAGAACAGGGGTTATCGCAGCCGCAACACGCAGGACGGCGAGGGCCGGGTATACCGCGACCGGGGCGAGAGGGACAACCGCGACGACCGGGATAACCGTGGTAATAGAGGCCCGCGCAACTACCGCAACCGGGGCGACATCAACGGTAATGGCAGTGGTAACGGAAACGGGGCGAACGTGCCGGGCGACGGTACGGCCACGCTGCCGAGAGAGACGCTGACCGGGGCGGCAGAGCAGGCGGGGGCGTTGAGCGACGGGCGCGTGGCGCTGACTCTGGCGGAGCTTGAGGGGAAGAACCTGGACGAGCTACAGGACATGGCGAAGGAACTGGACATATCAGGCTACAGCAGGCTGCGCAAGCAGGAGCTGGCGTTCAGGATATTGCAGGCGCAGACCGAGCAGCAGGGCAACATCTTCAAGCGTGGCATACTGGAGATCATGGAGGATGGGTTCGGGTTCATGCGGCTGTCGGGCTATTTGCCGGGGCAGACCGATATTTACGTGAGCCAGAGCCAGATAAGGCGGTTCGGGCTGCGGACCGGGGATGAAGTGGTCGGGCAGGTGAGGCCGCCCAAGGAGGGCGAGAAGTACTTCAGCCTGCTGAGGGTAGAGGCGGTGAACGGGCTGGACGCGGAGACGGCCAAGCGCAGGCCGCATTTTGGCGACCTGACCCCGATCTTCCCCACCGAGATGTACAACCTGGAAACGGCCCCCAACATCCTGTCCACGAGGCTGCTGAACCTGGTGTCGCCTATCGGCAGGGGGCAGCGCGGGCTGATCGTGTCACCGCCCAAGGCCGGGAAGACGATGCTGCTGAAGTCCATCGCGAACGGCATTACGGCCAACTACCCGTCCGAGGCGTACCTGATGGTGGTGCTGATCGGGGAGCGGCCCGAAGAAGTCACCGACATGATGCGCTCGGTGAGGGGCGAGGTCGTGGCCTCGACCTTTGACGAGCCGGTGGAGAACCACACCAAGGTAGCCGAGATGACGCTGGAGCGGGCCAAGAGGCTCGTGGAGAGCGGGCGGGACGTGGTGATATTGCTCGACTCGCTGACGAGGCTGGCGCGGGCCTACAACCTGATGATGCCGCCTTCGGGCAGGACGCTCAGCGGTGGTATGGACCCGATAGCGTTGTACCCGCCGAAGCAGTTTTACGGGGCGGCGCGCAACATCGAGGAGGGAGGGTCGCTGACGATTATCGCGACGTGCCTGGTCGATACGGGGTCGCGCATGGACGACGTGGTGTACGAGGAGTTCAAGGGCACGGGCAACATGGAGTTGCACCTGGACCGCAAGCTGGCCGAGAGGCGTATCTTCCCCTCGATTGACGTGCAGAAGTCGGGCACGCGGCGCGAGGAGCTGCTGATGGACGAGAGCACGCTGAAGCAGGTATGGACGATGCGGCGCATGGTGGGCATGCTGGGGGGCACGGAGGGGCTTGAGCTTGTGCTGGGCCGCCTGGCGAAGACCAAGGACAATAACGAGTTCCTGGGGACGCTGACGAAGGACATCTTGTAATTACAAGTTACGAATTACGAATTACGAATTACGAGTTGATTATGTGATGGGGGGCCACCCGGCCCCCTTTTGTTGTCCCAGGGTGTGAGGGGTTAGAAGCGGAGGGTGGCCTCAGCCGGTGCGGGCGCGGCCTGGTCGGCCTGCTCCTGGAACTGGGACAGCGCCTCGCCGGTAGCCAGGTACGCAAGGACGCAGCAGAACAGCAGCCCTATGAAGCCGACCACCAGATTCATGTCAGCGCCCAGGAGAAGGTCTAGATTGCTGCCAATCGCCACGAGGACAGCGGACCATATGGTCGCTACGCACCAGATATGCGGAGAGCTGGTGGGGAAGTAGCCTTTGAGCGTGGGCCACTGGATATAGGCGCGGGCGATAGCGCCCATGGTAGCTCCAAACAACGTAGCCATTAACCGCATACCGTCCCCTGGCTCGGCGGAGCCTGTGGACCTTGCCACGTTCGTAGCGACGACAAGGCCGACAAGGAGGACAATTGCTACTATGGCACCCAGGAACAAGCCGAGCAAGGACCGCCAGACCCAGTCCCAGGTCGTCAGCATGGGCAGGTCCTGCTTGAGCACCGAGGCTTCGACCATGGGTGGCACGACGATAGCGAGGATGACGGCCAGGACGGCGGGGAGGGTGCCCCAGCTAAATAGGATGGCACTCGCAAGGGTGAGCAAGATCGCCGTTACAGTGTTGGCCCTGACCCATCTCCCTCTTATGCCCGATGAGGAGTGACTCTTTTCGATATCTGTCGCTACAGCTTCCCAGTTCATATGACACCTACCTTCGTGGATTGGATGAATAAAGATGAGTTAATCACGCGGGGTGCGCTTGTTGGTCCAGTAGTTGTGATTGAGACCAACGGTGTGGTGGCGCCTGGCTGGAGCATGGGCTGTGGGCGAGCTTGCTTGTGGAGGCGCACCGGACAGATCGAAGCTCCTGGTCTTATTTGCCAAGCCAGGTCTTCCCCTATGGTTGGTCCATAGAACGACGAGAGACGGCAATAACAAGACCTCCGGTTCCATAGTGGCTGGAGACATACAGCAGGATGAGGCCACGAGATGCCACCCCTACTGTAGCAGCATCCAATAGTCGTGTACATAGGAAATTAAGGCCATCGCAGGGAGACAGAAGTGTTAAGTGGTTGGTGGTTAGTGGTGAAGAGGGGCCGGGGGGCCTTTTTGGTGGACGATGGACGATGGACGATGGACGATGGGTCGGTGGTGGGGAGTGGTGATGGGGTCATATTAGGCGAGTGGGATGGAATGTCAACAGGGTGGATGGG
>JALZHG010000254.1 GCA_030914045.1 Chloroflexota bacterium
TATGCGCCGGAACTCAATCCCGTTGAGGGGATCTGGCGCCATTTGAAACGCGTGCTGATGCGAAATATCTGCTGCCGCACGCTCGACGAACTGCGCTATGAGTTACGGCTAGCGACAGCCAACTTGCGGCAGAAAGCAAAAGTCTTGGCGAGTTTGCCCTCACAGTGTAAGCCAGGACCTCCTTGACACATGTGATCACTTCGCCATGGCCGATAGCACACTGCTCTCTGCACTTCCTGCGGCAAGAAGGACCAAGGAGCTGTGGTTGTCGTTCCCTTCGCATTGCTTGATTCTGCACAAAGTTCATTCCACACACGTCGTGACTTGATCGCGATCAGACTGTTGTTGTAAGCTTCAAGGACCGCGGTGTGGCTTTGTACTTATGCACGGCGGGAAAGGAGGCATCATGACCGGGCAACGACACAACCACGTTCTGCTCACTGCTCGCGACTCTGGTAGTCGTTGTGCGGCCTGGTGCGCTCATATGTCTCTCTCACAACATGTGCTCCCGTAGCGTGCACTTGAGATCGCTGAACGGGTAGCAAATCCCTTCCATCCATATCCTCTCACCAGAACGCCTGTAATGCCTGGGTCGCGAGCCTGCCGCGGCACGCGTGCTCCTCATCAGAGCGACGTGTATTCGATGGTGTGAGGTAGGCTTCATGATCAAAGGGAATGCAGTCCGCGTGTATCTGGTGTTGAGCGGTGCGACCGCGCTGTTCAATGCCCTGATGTTCACGCTCCAGCAGGTCTATTATGTCCAAACTGTCGGGATGAATGCGCTGCAGCTCGTGCTTGTCGGCACGGTAATGGAGTTGGCAACCTTCGTATTCGAGGTCCCAACCGGTGTCGTGGCTGACACGGTAAGCCGCCGCCTATCGGTGATCGTCGGCATGTTCATCACTGGTGCCGGCTTTCTCATCCAGGGGCTTGTACCACATTATGGGGCGATTCTTCTTGGTTCCGTCATCTGGGGTGTTGGCTTTACCTTCATCAGTGGGGCACGCCAAGCGTGGATCGCCGGCGAAGTAGGCGAAGCGGAACTCCGTGGCGTCTTACTGCGTGCTGGCCAAGTGCGCGAAGTGGCCGTGTTTGTCGGCATCTTTCTCGCCACATCACTCGGGATGGTCGTGCTCGCACTCCCAATCATCGTGGGTAGCACGCTCACGATCCTGCTTGGCCTCTGGCTGCTGTGGGTGATGCCAGAGCATGGATTTCAACCCGCACCGCGCACAGAGCGAACGACATGGCATGCTCTGCGCACGACCTTCGGCGAAGGGGTGCGGGTGGTTCGCAGCAGTCCTATATTACTCACCTTGACCGCCGTGACGGCCTTCACTGGCGCGGCAAGTGAAGGCTTTGATCGGCTGGGGGACGCGCACCTGCTCAACAATGTACATTTACCACGCCTGGGCAATCTGGAGCCAGTTGTGTGGTTTGGGATTATCCAGGCGGGTGCCCAACTTCTCAGCATTGCCACCATTCAGGTCAGTCGACGGCGACTTGAACGTATCTCGGCGGCGGCAGTACCGCGTGTACTCCTGATCGCCAATACGCTGACAGTTGCCGCCCTGGCCATTTTTGCGCTCGCAGGCAACCTCGGCCTCGCTATCGGCGCCATTTGGTCAATGGTGATCATTGGAGCTGTGAGCGGGCCCCTCTACGAGGCATGGTTGGCCGGAAACATCAATCCCACCGTCCGGGCGACGGTGTTTTCGATGGTGAGTCAAGCCAATTCCATGGGGCAGTTCGTAGGCGGTCCGGTCATTGGCACCGTCGGCACAACATATGGTTTGCGTGCGGCATTACTGCTCGCCGCGATTTTCAAGTTTCCCGCATCTGTCCTTTATGCGCTGCTCCTACGGCGTGGACACAAGGCTGTGGCAGGAGGTGATCCGAGGACGAGACCGGCCGAGTAGTTAGGGAAACGAACCTCCAGGCTGAGAGACGATCCCATATGTGCAGGACAAGTTCAACCAAGCCGCTGAATTGGGACCCGACTGGAGCGGCGTCCGCAGGCCTTTATACTTGTCCTGCCCTAACCCTAAAGGCCCTTGCTCGACGGCTCTTGTGTAACCAATGCTACGACGCCCAGACGTTCCTTTAGCAGGAGGTAACCATGCCCAAGCCAAAGCGTTCTCGCGTCCCGCCGACCGAGGATTGGCAGCAGCTTGAGTTACTCTTTTCTTCGTCCGAACAACGAGTGTACGAGTTGATTCGGCCGGTGGTCCTCTTTGGACAATCCGCCGCCAAGCGTGCACGAGAGACGAGCATTCCAGCTCGAACCCTGTCACGGCATGCCAAGCTGTTCCTCGAGCGGGGGATGGCAAGCCTCTTTACGGTACCGCCATCACCGCCAAGTCCCCGCCTCTCGACCATGGTTCGGGAGGCGATCGTTGCCCTGAAAGAGGAACACCCACCGCTCCACTTGCGAGAGATTGCGGCTATCTGTTACGTGCGGTATGGGCGGCGTCCAAGCATCCAAACCATTAAGCGGATACTTGCAGAAGCCCCACCAGTGCCTAACCAGCGTCGCTATCCGCCTTTTCACGAGATCGACGATCCGGCCACTCGTCGAATTGCGATCATTCGGCTCCATGCTGAGGGATGGAACGCCAAGAGCATCGCCGAATACCTCCAAACCAGTCGCCAGACCGTACACGCCACGCTCAAGCGCTGGGTAGAAGAGGGCTTCCGTGGCCTACCCAACAAATCGAGCGCACCAAAACGACCGTTTCGCAAAGTGAACTTCCAAGCGCTCACGGCGGTGCGCCGCCTTGGCCACAATCCCCTGCTCGGAGCCTGGCGTGTCCATGCGGCCTTACGCCAGATGGGGATCAAGCTTAGCCCGCGTACGGTTGGGCGGATGCTCGCCCTCAATCGTGCCCTGTACAACTTGCCCCGGCCGCAACGGCAACCTCGGACCAAGAAGTCGATGCCGTTCCGCGCCGGGTACCGCCACCAGTTTTGGACGGTCGACCTCAGGTATGTGGACCACCAGCTGGGCGGCGGTAATGTCTACACGATCACCATTATGGAGAATTACTCACGCGCCATCCTTGCCAGCGCGATCTCCCGTACCCAGAACACGACGGCCTTTCTGATCGTGCTCTTTGCCGCGATTCAGCAGCATGGCTCGCCGGATGGGCTAGTTAGCGATAGTGGCGGCGTGTTTCTGGCGAAGAAGGTACTTGAGATCTATGCCCGTCTGGGCATTGCCAAACACCAAATCGATAAGGGGCAGCCGTGGCAATCCTATATTGAGACGACCTTTGCCATCCAACGACGTATGGCCGACTATGAGTTTGCCAAGGCGACGACGTGGAACGAGTTACAGGCGGCACACGATCGCTGGGTAGCGGACTACAACTATCAGGTTCATTGGGCACACCGGCTGCGCGACGATGGGCGGGAAAGCCCAGCAGAAGTACTCGATTGGATCGTAGGCCATGTGTGGACACCACAAGCGTTGGATTACGCGTTCAATGCCTTGCGATACAATCGACGCCTTGATAAGACCGGCTACCTGCGTTTTCGCTACTGGCGCGTGTACGCCGAGCCGGGCTTAGAACGGCAACGGGTGGCGGTCTGGCTCTATAAGGAACAGTTGACGGTCGAATTCAACGACACGCAGCTGGCTCACTACGCGGTCGAGTATCAGCCAGACGGCCGGCACTTCCGTGCGGTGACCGATCCACAGATCTACGACACCCAGTACCGTTCGCCCCAACTACCCTTGTGGCAATTCGCTGATGACGAGTGGCTGAAGGTCCTGCGGCTGCCTCACGTGCGCGTTCGTAGGAGCCGTCTTCTGGCCAACGTTACACAAGAGCTGCTCTTCGGATAGCGCCCATCATTTATCGGCCACGGCGAAGTGATCACATGTGTCAAGGAGGTCCTGGCTTACACTGATCCGTTGGCGCTCAAGCTGGTGAGCGAGCCAATTCGCGAGGTGTTTGGTGGCGACGTGGCCGCGTTTCTGTCCAGCGGCGATGCGTTCTTCAACGGGGTCGGCACGCTGTTGGAGCAACAGGTTGACCGTGCCAGTCCGCTGGAGCAAGCCGTGCTGTATTGGCTGGCGGTCGCGCGTGAGCCGACCACGCTCGATCACCTGGTCGCCGCCCGGGCGGGGGATGGCCACCGGGGCGCGGTGCTCAGGGCACTGGAGGCACTCCGGCATCGCGCGCTGATCGAGCGGGTGGGGCGGGGCGCCAGCTTCACGCTGCAACCGGTGATCATGGAGTACATGACGGCGCGCTTGGTCGCCGACGTGTGCCGCGACATCGAGCGTGGAGCGCCAGTGCGCATCGTGCGCCATGCGCTGGTGCAGGCGACGAGCAAGGACTACGTGCGGCGGAGTCAGGAGCGGCTGATCGCCGCACCGGTGCTGAACCAGCTGGTTGCCAGTTATGGGGGCGCGGAGGAAGCGGCGCGGCGGCTGGTCGCGGTGCTGGGATCGTGGCGGCGCCGCCCGCCATTGGAGCAGGGTTACGGCCCTGGCAACGTGGTCAATCTACTGCGCCTGTTACGGGGCGACCTGTGTGGCCTGGAC
>JALZHG010000255.1 GCA_030914045.1 Chloroflexota bacterium
AAACCTTGACGGGTTACTCCCCCGAGGAATGCAAGGACCCGGATCTCAGGTGGGCTATGGTGCACCCCGACGAACGCGAGTGGCTGCAGCAGTCTGGGGACGAGCAAACCGGCGAGCCTGGGGAGGTCTTCGCAACGGAGTACCGCGTGCTCCATCGCGACGGGCGGGTAGTGTGGGTGCGTAACGAATCGGTTTTGATCGAGGATGAGGAGAGCGGATCTCGCTACTGGCAAGGATTCATGCTCGACATCACCGAGCGCAAGCGCGCCGAGGAGGAGCTCAAGGACAGCGAGGAGCGCTACCGGCTGGTCGCCCGAGCCACCAACGAGGTGATCTGGGACAACGACCTGTTGACCGGTAAGCAGACCTGGAACGGCGCCATCCAGACCATGTTCGGATATCCACTGGAAGAGGTCGGAGGAGAAGCGCGGTGGTGGGAGGAGCACATACACCCGGAGGACAGGGAGCGGGTACTGTCGGGCATCAACGCCGTACTCCGGAGCAGCGAAGAGATGTGGTCCGATGAGTACCGCTTCCGGCGCGCCGACGGTGAGTACTCGACGGTCATGGACCGGGCTTATTTGGTGCGCGACGCGGAAGGTCGTCCCGTGCGGATGATCGGCTCCATGGCGGACATCACCGAGCGCAAGCGCGCTGAAGAAGCCTTGAGAAGAAGCGAGGCCAGCCTAGCCGAAGCCCAGCGCATAGCTCTACTGGGCAGCTGGGAGTGGGACCGGAAGAGCGGTGAGGTGTGGTGGTCGGACGAGACTTACCGCATTTACGGCTTCGAACCACACCAATTCTCGCCTACCCTCGAGACGATAGCACAGAGGTTACACCCGGAAGATCGGCATCTGCTCGGAGCGGCCATCGACGACGCAGCCCGCAAGGACGAGCCCATTGACTTCGAGCACCGCATAGTGCGACCGGACGGCGAGGTGCGATGGATTCACCGCCGTGGTGAGGTCGTCCGTGGGAAGAGAGAAGAATCCTTACGAATAGTCGGCACCGTCCGTGACATAACAGAACAGAAAGCCCTCGAAGAGCGCCTGCAGCACCAGGCATTCCACGACTCCCTTACTGGGCTGCCCAACCGCCGGCTATTCGCGGATCGTATAAAAGGAGGCCCTCAAACGCACCAGCCGACGAAAAGAGTGCGAGCTTGCCGTTCTATTCATGGACCTCGACAATTTTAAGGTGGTAAATGACTCCTTGGGCCACGAGGTGGGAGACCAGCTCCTCATCGCAGTGAGCCAGCGCCTCGAGGGGTGCTTGAGGGCAGGCGACGTCGCTGCGCGCCTGGGAGGCGACGAGTTTACCCTTTTACTGGAAGGCATCTCGGGCGCAGGCGAGGCGGAGGAGGTCGCCGAGAGGATCATCCGGGAGCTGAGGGTACCCTTCGCTATCGAGGGCCACCTTGTCTTCGCCACGACCAGCGTCGGTATTGCCCTGAGCGACGCCGTGGGCGGAGAGGCAGGAGACCTCTTGCGGGCCGCGGACATAGCCTTGTATAGGGCGAAGGGAAAGACGAAGGCCTGCTACGAGGTTTTCGACCGGAGCAAGGACGCATATGCCCTGGAACGCCTGGAACTGGAGAACGACCTCAGGAAGGCGGTCGAGCGTGACGAGCTCAAGCTCTATTACCAGCCGGTTTACTCTCTGGAGACCGCACACATCGCCGGCATGGAAGCCCTCCTGCGTTGGGAGCACCCCGAGCGTGGCACGATTAGCCCTGCCGAGTTCATTCCCCTCGCCGAAGAGACCGGGCTCATCGTTCCTATCGGACGGTGGACCTTAGAGGAAGCCTCTCGCCAGGCGCGCGAGTGGCAAGAGTGGTGCGATCCTCCCCCGATAGTGGGCGTAAACCTCTCGCTGCGCCAGTTCCAGCATCGCGGACTGGCGGAGGAAGTAGCCCGGGTCTTGCGAGAAACAGGGCTAGATGCGGCAAACCTTGCATTGGAGATCACCGAGAGCGTCGCGATGCACGACGAGGACGCCACCATCGCCACGCTCGATGAGCTCAAATCTTTGGGCGTGTGGCTCGTAATCGACGACTTCGGCACGGGCAACAGCCAGTTGTCTTACCTCACCAGCCAATTCAAGATGGACCACCTAAAGATCGATGGCTCCTTCGTCCGCAAGTTCGTCGAAGACTCCGAGGATTCGGCGATAATACCAGGCCTGATCGACTTCGCGCACGCCGTGAACTTGAAGGTTATAGCCGAGGGCGTCGAGACCGCCGTCCAGCTTCAGCGCCTAAAGGAGATGGGGTGCGAGTTCGTCCAGGGCTACCATATCGCCAAGCCCCTAGCGCCCGCTGCGGCGAGCGATCTGCTGGCGAGCAAAGCCCTCTTCTCCGGAAGACCGTAAGTGCTGACAGGCGAAAGGAGAAAGGAGCACATTGTGCACAGATTGGATTTGACCAACGAGGAAGCAGGAATGATCCGGACGCTCGTCGAAAAGGTCGCCTCTCGACACGGTTCGGTGGAAGAGGCTGATTTTCTCGAGAATGCCACCACATATGCTCAAGAGCTTCCCAGGCGGCTACGTGCGTTCCTTAATACTTTCAGATTGACGGAGCCGTCTGGAGTTTGCCTTGTCTCAGGCTATCCCGTGGACGACGCCAAGATTGGCAGAACCCCGCCACATTGGAGACAGCAGCCTGATAGCGCTTCGACGAGGGAAGAGGAAATCTTCCTCAACTTGTGCGGGGCACTCCTAGGCGATGCTATAGCCTGGTTCCACCAGCGAGGCGGGCTCATTTGCCAAGACCTCGTGCCCATCGAAGGCCACGAAAGCGAGATGATAGGTTCCGGCAGTGAGCTGGAGCTCGTTTGGCACACGGAAGATGCGCGCTACTCTTATCGTGGCGACTACATAGGCCTTATGTGTCTTCGTAACCCGGACGCCGTGCCCACGACCTTTGCTTTGATCGATGAGGTCCAGCTCGACCCGAATCAAGTCGAAGTTCTGTTTGAGCCACACTTCGTCTTCCGCCCGGATCCTTCGCACCCGTCGGACAATGAAGTGGAGCAGGCGCCCGTGCTGTTCGGAGACCCCAGATCTCCGTACATACGCTTCGACCCGTACTGCATGGACCGACCGAAGACAGAAGAGGCACGATCAGCTATGGACTACCTGATTCGAGCGATAGACGAAAACTTGACAGGCGTCGCCTTGCTGCCCGGAGAGTGTCTGTTTATCGACAACTACAAGACCGTTCACGGGAGAAGTTCCTTCAAAGCGAGGTTCGACGGGACGGATCGGTGGCTCAAGAGGACAAACATAGCGAGGGATCTAAGGAAATCGCGCGCTGTTCGCAAGGCAGCTGCAGCCCGGGTGATTCTCTGAGGGTAAGTTTGGCAAATAAGACCTTGCGTATGTCTCATGTTGCTCCCGCTCTGTTCGTTTGCCGGCAAAGGAGCGGAAACGGTATGTTGCTTCAACGTAATCTCGTCGTACGCCGAGACCTGCTTCCTGGGTTGGCGCCCACCGGCTATCGATCTCGTCGGCTAAGTGGAAGACGTTAGCATGCCGACCGAAGTAGCGAGTGTTGTTTGCTCGCCTTAACTACGGATAATGACAAATCTGCTTTGCCAGCGTTAAGAAGCACCCGGAAACGTAGCTCCTTCCTTTTTGTGTTCCGGGACCCACCCACACCTGCCGTGTACGAGCGTACGACGAACGCCCCACCCGTGCGATTCTCCGCCACGATGGATGAGGAGCCGTAGGTATAGGTGGCGCTGAGCTAGCTATTACGCACCTGTGGTCGGCTCGCAGACCGTAGGCAAGGCTCGTTTTCGAAGTTTCAGTTAGTTGGCATCCGGCTTATTACGAGGTGTTTAGCTAGCAACCCGCTCGAAGCGCACCACAGTCACTTTGTTATCCAAGCGGGCACTAAAGCGCAACCAGTTTTCCGTACATAACGGAACTATTACGCACGTTAGCTATATCTCCGGCTCCTCGCGTAATGTGGCGAAGAAGCGATGTAGCATGAGGCCAAAAGACTGCCCCTCGGCTGCGCGTTTCCAGGAGGTGCCATTGTGTTGACTGCTGTGAGTGATGCTAGGGCCGTTTTGGGCGCAGAAGAAGTAGCTGGCTTTCAAATTGGTAGTAGTGTTTCGGTCATAGGTGGGGTAAGTTTGATATGAGAAATTCCGCGAGGTGGCAGAGTGGATGGATCGCCAGCGGGTCGTCTGGAGCCGCTTCATGGACGTAGTCGACGAGTACCTGAAGGAGGAAGGAGCAAGGTGAACACATCCCCCGTCGTCTCCCCCGAGGAGTGGAAGACCGCCCGCGAGGAACTGCTCGTCAAGGAGAAAGAGCACACCCGAGCCCGTGACGCGCTCGCGGCCGAGCGCCGCCGGATGCCGTGGATGGCGGTCGAGAAGGAGTACAGCTTCGAGGGCCCGAACGGGCCGGCCACGCTTGCCGACCTGTTCGGGGGCCGCCGTCAGCTGATCGTCTACCGCGCCTTCTACGGGCCGGAGGTCACCACCTACGCGAACCCGGAGCGTGGCGACGCGTACCCCGAACGGGCGTGCGTGGGC
>JALZHG010000256.1 GCA_030914045.1 Chloroflexota bacterium
AGAAGGGTCTGTTCTCACTGTCACAAGGCTCCGTCACACCAGGTCCTCCGCACGGGTACCCGGCGATTGCACCTGTTTGTGCCAGTCGCTCCACGAACTCGTAGAAGGGAGAACCAGGAGGTACGTCCGCGAACTGCTGCTGTCCCTCAGCGGGAGTGTCATCAAGACCAGCAGAGTTGGCGATGATCTTGGACAACTGACCACGTGTAACGTTAGCACCTGGCCTGTAGTAAGGCTCGTTATCCTGGTTGCACTCTTCACCAGGACCTCCGCACGGATACCCACCTACTATCTGCCTACAGGCAAGACACCTGATGAAGGTGTAGAAGGTGTCACCGGGCTGCACGTCAGCGAACTGGATCGCACATGCTGTGGCTGTTGCCATGACTGTGGCGCTTGCTACTGCCGTGCTCGTGCGGGTGCTGGTGGCTACGGCGGTGCTAGTCCTGGTGGACGATGGTGCCGTTGTGGTGGTGCTCGACGGTACTGTGGTGCCCGTAGACGACGGCGCGGTAGTGCTGGTGGATGATGGCACGGTGGTGGAGGTGGAGGTTGAAGTAGTGGTTGCCGTCGGCTGGTCAGGCTCGAAGTCGTAAGTTATGTTACTTGTCGGCGGCGGGCCACCGGAAGGCGCGTTAGGCTCGGGGATGAAGGGGGTCTCAGTAGCGGTGGCGGTAGGAGTACTGCTAGGAAGCCCTTGGGTAGCAGTCTCGGTGGCGGTAGAAGTAGCACTAGGCTCCTCGGTGGCAGTTTCCGTCGCAGTCTCAGTAGCAGTAGCGGTTGGCTCTGCAGTGGCCGTTTCGGTGGCGGCAGCGGTCTCGGTAGCGGTGCTGGTATTTGTGGGTGTTGAGGTTTGCGTAGCTGTGTTAGTCGCAGTGGCGGTGGAGGTAGCCGTGGGCACCGGCCCGTACGCGATAGTGACGTTGTCAACGTTACCGACGAACTCGGCCCAGACTGGATGGCCGCACCCAGCCACAATGCGAACGCCGCCCAGGCCCTGAGGAAACTGTATGTTAGACGGATTATTAACAATGCGCGCGCCTGGGTGAGCGGCACTATAGCTGTCCAAAGTCTGCACGGGCGGGCCAAAGGTATTAGCATTGAATGACCACCAGCCGCCGTGCCTTGCATCCCAGGTCTGCCAGGTGTTGGTTATGACACAGCCCGAATTAGCACCACACTGGTTTGGCACGGGGCCATAGGTCCCATTCTGGTAGGCAGGCTCAAAGAATAGTTGGTCGTCTGTCACGAAATCGTTATTGGTATCGACATTAAGGATTATGTAAGGGGCTTGACCTGTATTCGTAACAGGCTGCGATACATAGGTGCTATAGCTGAGCGCCGTAAGCTGGTCTAGCCTGATGCCATGATAGTTACGATTGCGGATGTTTGGGTACGAGTTACCGTTGCTGCCCACGGTGAACTGGAAGCTGCCAACACCCAGAGGGGGCGTACCAGGACCAGTTACAAAACCTACCGAGCCTGTGGCGGGATCGCTACCCATACATACGCCGTTGGTCGTTTGCCAGCCATCCATATTAGATGGGCTAACCACCACCACGTCTTGCGGCGCGTTTGGCGCTTGCTGGTTAGAAGCCTGGGAGGTCCGGCTGCCCTGGTTGCCGGTAGGAGCAGCAGCGAACGTACTGCCCACGAACAGCACTGCGGCCAGCAACAAGCCAAGCGCACCTGTAGCCAGGCGCGGATCGAAAAGGCCCCTTCTCAAGCTATTCATTCATCATCCTCCTTGCGATATGTTACCAAGGTGCGACAGGTAAGCGCCCTACCTGCAAATTATACCTCAGTCCAGGCAGCTAATACAGGCAGCCTGGCACAAGCACGCACCAACCGCATGAATTACAGCTACTGACATCATACGGCCTAACTCCAATGAAAGGTGTTAAGTACACCGCTGCAAGTTTTATGCCGTCTGTACCTTTCTCATCTTTCACCACACTAGAGTCATGGGCATAAAACATAGGGCCAACGTGACCAACAGCAGAAGGCCTCCCCTCTCACGAAGGAAGGCCCTCTGCTGTTTGCCTGCATCAAGGCTGTAGGGTGGCTACGGCCTTGCGGGGGTCTGGCAGTTGGGGAAGAAAGTGTTAGCCGCGATCTTCGCCATCTGGCCCCTGGTAGTCAGGTCGTTGTACCGGAAGCAGGGCGCGCCTGTCCCAGGGCAGCGATCTTCGTCACCGTAACCCGATATAATCTCGCGTGCCGCCAGGCGCTCGATGAACACCCAGAAGGGGCTGTCCGTCGGTACGTCCGTAAAGGTCTGCTGACCCTCTGGTATGTCCTCCTCGAACCCTGCTGCTATTGACACGATCTTGGAGATCTGCCCCCTGGTAGCAGGACTGTTCGGGCGGAAGTACGGCCTGTTCAACTCGTCGCAAGCCTCACCGGGGCCGGACTCGCCGCAGGGGTAGCCTGCTATGGCTCCGGTCTGGGCTAGCCTCTCGACGTAGATGTAGAACGGATCGCCAGGCTCTACGTCCGCGAACTGCTGCTGGCCTTCTGCAATGTCATCATTCAAGCCCGCAGAGTTAGCGATGATCTTGGTTAGCTGCCCGCGTGTAACGTTAGCGCCCGGCCTGTAGTATGGCTCGTCGTTCTCGTTACAAGACTCGCCCGGTCCGCCGCACGGGTAGCCACTGACAATGCCACGGCAGGCAAGGCAGCGGATGAAGGTGTAGAACGTATCGCCCGGCTGCACGTCCGCGAACTGGATCGGGCAGGCTGTGGAGGTAGCGGAAGGGATGGTTGTGCTGGTCCCGGTAGCTACAGCGGTGCTTGTGCTCGTCCTGGTGCTCGAAGGTACAGCGGTGCTGGTGGATGAAGGCACCATAGTGGAGGTAGTGGTGGAGGTTCGGGTAGCCGTGGAGGTAGAGGTAGTTGTAGCGGTCGCTGCGTCAGGCTCGAAGTCGTAGGTAGTGAAGTCGCTCGGCGGCTGTCCACCCTCAGGTGAGTTGGGGTCAGGGATGAAGGGGGTCTCGGTTGGGGTGTTAGTATTAGTAGCGGTAGGAGCAAGAGGAGTCTCGGTTGCAGTGTTAGTGTTAGTAGCGGTAGGAATAATAGGAGTCTCAGTTGCGGTTGCGGTGTTAGTAGCGGTGGGAGGAACTTCAGTCTGAGTAGAGGTAGAGCTAGGGGCTGCTGTGTCAGTGGCGCTTGGAGTAGCGGTGTTAGTGGAGCTAGGGGTAGTCGTGTTGGTTGCGCTCGGGAGAGGGGTATTGGTAGCGGTAGGAGCGATACCGTAGCCTATAGAGACGTTGTCGATGTTGCCGACAAAGTTCCCCCAGGGGTTGGGGTGACCACAGCCGGCCACGAAGCGCACGCCGCCCAGGCCGGTGGCAGTGTTAATTATACGAGCGTTGGGGTTCGCGGCGGCATAGCTTTGCAGTGTTACCAGCGGAGGCCCGCTACCGCCCACGTGCCAACCGCCAAGCTTTGCGTCCCAATGCTGCCAGGTCCCGAGAGCCACGCAATTGGGGATACCGGGGCACTGGTTGGGCACGGTAGCACCACCATAGGTGCCGGTCTGGTAGGTGGGCTCGAAGAAGAGCTGGGCATCTAGATTGGTGTCGCCGTTGTTGTCGATGTTGAGGATGATGTAAGGGGCCTGGCCCGTATTGGTAATTGGCCCCTGTACGTAGGTGCTGTAGCTGAAGGCGTTAATCTGGTCGAGCCTGATGCCGTGGTAGTTGGCGTTTCGGATATTGGGGAACGACCAACCGTTGGTGCCCGTAGTGAACTGGAAGCTACCAACGCCGAGGGGCGGCGTACCAGGGCCGGGTACGAAGCTCACCGAGCCTGTAGCCGGGTCGGTGCCCGTACAAACTCCGTTGGTCGTCGCCCAGCCGTCCAGGTTGGAGGGGCTGACCACGACCAGGGCTTCCGGCGCGTTGGGTGAGTGCGACTGTCCCTGTCCTGCCTGGGCGACCTGGCTGCCGGGACTCCCTGTGGGCGCAGCGGCGAACGTACTGCCAACGAACAGTACGGCTGCCAATAGCAATCCGAAGGCGACTATCAATAAGCGCAGGTCGATAGTACCTCTTCTTGAGGTATTCATCATTTGGTCTCCTTGCTTCCTAGTGCGAAAAGTAGATCGAGGTATGCTAATGGGAGGCGCCCGCTTCCCGGTAGCCGTGACCGCCGCGCTGCCCCAAGCGGCCCGTATCAGTGGAGGTACTGACGTACTTCCCTGGGCTGCATTCAGACCCGGTTCCATACTGCAACGATAAGCAATAAGGATGTGGTCCTTCAACAGAAGTAGGAATTTACCCCAGGTCGGCACCTGAGCTAAATATACCACAATCCCAGCTTCATACCTAATGCATTGAGGTAAGTAAATAATGGCCGTAAGCAGTCCAGACGCGGAAAAAGCAAAAAGGGTTGCAAGATTGCAGCCCTCTTTGCTTCAGTTAGCCCTAGTGCCTAGACTTAGTCTTGGGCTTCAGGGCAGATGGGGAAGAAGGCGTTAGCGACCATCTTGGCTGCCTGACCTCTTGTGGTCAGCGCGTTGGTGCGGAAGGTGCCGTCCTGGTACCCT
>JALZHG010000071.1 GCA_030914045.1 Chloroflexota bacterium
GATCAGCACCTGGTACGTCTTCCAACAAGGGCAGGCACACCGACCTGCCCCTACGATCTCGTCAGGAAATGAAACTTATTTGCAAGACGATCCACTCAGAATGACAAGGCTATCTTTGGGTGCTCATATCCTCTAGCTTACATCTAGTTGCTGCTGTATTCTATTACGCCGTCCCATGAGGCACCCGTCGCGAGTAGCCGAATGTCTAACCCCTAAGTCTGACCAGCATCTTGCCTTCCACGGATGGTAGAATGACGGCACGGACGAACATGAGAGCCACTACATGAATCTGAGGAGCTATATGCAACCTGTTGGTACAGACGCCCAATTGAAGAAGGACTACCCTGTAGAGCCGGTACCCTTTACCGCCGTTCGCTGTGACGACGAATTCTGGAAGTCACGCATAGAAACCAACCGAGCCATCTCTATCCCCTTTGCCTTCGAGCAGTGCGAGCAGACAGGGCGCGTGGACAACTTTCGCCGCGCCGCCGAAGTGCTCAAAGGCACTCCTGGCGCGGATAGAACGCCGCCCGCCCTGGTGTGGGACGACTCGGACGTCTTCAAGGTCATAGAGGGGGCTGCTTATGCGCTGAGCAGCCGTGCGGACCCTGCCCTGGAGGCTTACCTGGACGGCTTGGTGGAGTTGATCGCGGCGGCACAGGAGTCTGATGGCTATCTTTACACGGCACGCACCATCAACCCCGAAAATACTCCTGCGTACGCGGGGAGCAAGCGTTGGGAGTTGGAACGCCAGTCCAGCCACGAGCTATATAACCTGGGGCACCTGTACGAGGCCGCCGTGGCCCACCTGCACGCCACGGGCAAGCGAGACTTGCTGGACGTGGCCCTCAAATCGGCGGACCTGCTCGACCGCACCTTCGGGCATGGCAAAGATGCTATCTGGCCCGGACACGAAGTCACCGAAATGGGCCTGGTGAAGCTCTACTATGTGACCGGAGATGATCGCTACCTGGCGCTGGCGAAGTTTCTGCTCGACGCACGAGGCCCCGATGGGCACGAAGGTAGCGGCCGTGAGTACAACCAGTCGCACGCTCCCGTGGTCGAGCAAGCAGAAGCCGTGGGGCATGCGGTGAGGGCCACGTACCTGTACGCGGGTATGGCGGACGTGGCGGCTGCGACCAGCGAAAGCGGGTACATAGAGGCGCTTGACCGCATCTGGGAGGACGTGGTGGGCAGGAAGCTGTACGTCACCGGCGGCATAGGCGCGACTGCCGAGGGCGAGGCCTTTGGCCCAGCCTACTACTTGCCCAACCTCACGGCCTACTCAGAGACCTGCGCCGCGATTGGCAATGTCTTTTGGAGCCACAGGCTCTTCCTGCTGCACGCCGACGCCCGTTACATAGACGTGCTGGAACGCAGCCTCTACAATGCCCTCCTGGCAGGCATATCACTCGACGGTACCGCGTTCTTCTATGAAAACCCCCTTGAGTCTGATGGCACGCACCAGCGCAGCCCCTGGTTCGAGTGCGCCTGCTGCCCCAGCAACGTAGCCCGCTTTCTCCCAACGCTGCCCGGCTACGTCTACGCACGGCAGGACGACACGATCTACGTCAACCTGTTTGTGGCCGGGACTGCTGAAATAGAGCAAGGCCCTGGTCGGGTAGTGAAACTGTCGCAGGAGACTCGCTACCCCTGGGATGGCAAAGTGAGGCTCACGGTCAGCACCGATATTGCTGAACCCTTCACCATCAAGGTACGCATTCCCGGCTGGGCGTGCAATGACGTGGTACCCAGCGACCTCTACCAGTTTGCCGATGGAGTAGAGGAGAGCGCAACCCTTAAGCTAAATGGTGAGACAATTGATCTCGACATGGACAGGGGCTATGCAACTCTGACGCGGGTATGGCAGCATGGCGACGTGATAGAGCTTGACCTACCGATGCCGGTCCGCCGGGTGGTTGCCCACGAGCGGGTGGAGGCAGACAGGGGCAGGGTAGCGCTGCAACGTGGCCCGTTGGTCTACTGCGCCGAGTGGCCCGACAACCCGGACGGCGCGGTACGAGACCTGGTATTACCAGACGACACCAGCCTGGCGGCTGAATGGGCACCCGACCTGCTGAATGGTGTTGTTGTGCTAAAAGGTCGAACGCTACGGCAAACACGGGCTGAAGGAGGCGAGGGCGCTTCGACGGACCAAGACTTCACCGCCATACCGTACTACGCATGGGCACACCGAGGGCCTGGTGAGATGCTCGTCTGGCTACCAACTATGCAAAGCACCAGGACAGGCAGCTAACAACGCATTCCAAAACCTGAAAATAGAGTTGTAGGGGCAGGCCCCCGTGCCTGCCCTTGTTGGAGATTAACACCTCCATACGCCTGCCACCGAGGGCAGGCACGGGGGCCTGCCCCTACAAGGGTCTTGAAATCACTTCTAAGGAGCCGTCAAGCATGGCGGATGGAGGCAACTCAGCACAGGCGGTTTGGGAAGAGCGCTGGCACCCATTGCGCGAGGAGTGGGTGATTATCGCCGCGCACCGCCAGCATCGTCCCTGGAGCGGGGACACGGTCCAAATCGAGCGCAAGAACACGCCCGCCTACGCGCCCGATTGTTACCTCTGCCCCGGCAACCACCGGGTAAGCGGCGCGCGGAACCCCGCTTATGAAGGCACATTTGTGTTCGACAACGACCTCCCTTGCGTGGGGGTAGACGCGCCGGTGGAGATAGAAACCCCTCCACCGCCCTACCGGAGCCGCCGCGCCGATGGCATATCGCGCGTAATCTGCTACAGCCCGCGCCACGACCTGACGCTGGCGGAGATGCCGGTATCAGCTATCGCGGACGTGGTGAGGGTGTGGCAGGGGCAAACGCTGGACCTGGGCACCCGCGCGGAGGTGCGGCACGTGCTCGTCTTCGAGAACAAGGGCGAAGTGGTGGGCGTATCCAACCCGCACCCCCACGGGCAAGTCTACGCTACCAACTTTGTCTTCAAGACGATGGAGACCGAGTTGCACGCCTCACAACGGCATTTGAACGAAACGGGGCGACTACTGTTTGCCGACATCATCCGCGCGGAGCAGCGTGACGGCCGCCGCATCCTGTTCGAGGACGAGCACACAATAGCCTTCGTGCCCTACTTTGCCCGCTACGCCTACGAAGTGTACGTAGCCCCCAAACGCACGGTGCCGCACGTCCACGCCCTACGGGATGCCGAGGTCGAGTCCCTGGCGCGGGCGCTCAAGCAAGTGACGGTGCGCTTCGACAACCTCTGGCAGATGTCGTTCCCCTACGTCATGCCGCTGCACCAGGCACCCACCGACGGCGGCGACTACCGGGCCTTCCACTTCTTCGTCGCCTTCCACCCGCCGTTGCGCCAGCCCAACCTCATCAAGTACCTGGCCGGGCCGGAGGTGGGCGGCGGCAACTTTCTCAGCGACACAAGCCCCGAAGCCAAGGCCGCCGAACTGCTAGCGGTACCGTCCGCTCACTACCTGGAAAGGAGGGAAATGTGATGCTCGCCGGTAGCGCCGCTTCTCAGTTGCACGAGGCGATGACGTAGCTATGTGGCGGATTGCCGAACAACGAGCCGGTTTGCCCGCCGACGTACCGCGCTGCCTCGAAGCCATAGAGCAGCACCCCGGCTTCTTCGACCCGGCCCAGCCCGTTACCCTGGCGCGCGCCCCTGGGCGGCTGGACCTCATGGGGGGCATAGCCGACTACTCAGGCTCGCTGGTGCTGCAACTACCTTTGGAGGTTGCCACATTCGCCGCCGTGCAGCCCACCGAGGAGCCTGCGGTCACGGTAATCAGCCACGCGGCCGCGGACCTCAATAGCGACAACCATGTGCGGGTCCCGCTCGCGTCGTTGGCTCCCGGTGGCGAGCCGTTGGACTACGCGCAGGCCAGGGAGATGCTATCAAGCCAGCCACGGCAACGATGGGCGGCTTACGTCATAGGGGTGCTGGTCGTCTTGCAACGCGAGGAAGGCGTGCGTCTGCAAAACGGCTTGCGGCTGATGGTCTACTCGGAGGTGCCCATAGGCAAAGGCGTCAGCTCCTCTGCCGCGCTGGAGGTGGCTGGTATGCAGGCGGTCTGTGGGGCGCTCGGCCTGCGGCTGGATGGCCCACGGATGGCGCTGCTCTGCCAGAAGGTAGAAAACCTGGTTGTGGGCGCGCCCTGCGGGATAATGGACCAGATGACCTCGGCTTGCGGCGAGCAGAGTCGGCTCCTGGTGCTGCTGTGCCAGCCCGCCGAGATACGGCCTGCGGTAGCCCTCCCGCCCGACCTGGCGGTCTGGGGCATCGACTCGGGAGTGCGCCACGCGGTATCGGGCGGGGATTACGAGTCGGTGCGAGTCGGGGCCTTCATGGGCTATCGTATGATCGCGGAACTTGCAGGGCTACAGGTCGAAGAGGCAGGCCCCCGAAGAGTGCGCGTTACGGACCCGCCGTGGGGCGGCTACCTGTGCAATATCAGCCCCTCGGAATGGGAGACACGTTACCGCGACCACATCCCCGACGCAATCAGGGGCGACGAATTCCTGGGACGCTACGCGGGCACGACGGATGCCGTCACCACTATCCACCCGGACCGCACCTATCATGTGCGCCAGCCTACCGCTCACCCGATTTACGAGCACCAACGCGTGCGACTGTTCAAGGCGCTGTTGGAGCAAGCGCCCCTCGACGGGGAGAGACTACAGTTGCTGGGCGAGCTAATGTACCAGTCGCATGCCAGCTACAGCGCGTGCGGCCTCGGCTCGCGTGAGACGGACCGCACCGTATCACTCGTGCGCGAGGCCGGGGAGGCGGCGGGACTGTACGGGGCCAAGATTACCGGCGGAGGCAGCGGGGGCACGGTCGCCGTGCTGGGACACCGGGACGCGGGTGTCCGCGTGCGGGAGATTGCCGATAGGTACGGCGCGGAGATGGGCAGGGAAGTGGCTGTCCTCAGTGGCTCTTCGCCAGGGGCGGTGCGGTTTGGCTTGCTTATGGTCCGGCAGAGCATGCCATAGGACGATTGGGCTATGGAAGTGCTGGTGATTGGTGCCACTTCTCCTGTGTATAATAAGTACCTACGAACAGTCTGACGGAGTTGTAGGGGCAGGCCCCCGTGCCTGCCCTTGTTGGAGATTAGCACCTCCAAACGCCTGCCAACAAGGGCAGGCACGGGGGCCTGCCCCTACAACCTCTCTCCTCAAGGTTCTGGAATAGGCTCTAAGTACCTGCAATCAGAGTACAATTACTCGGCACTACTGAAGCGCGGACATCAAGACGAGCCGCCGGAGAAATGATGCACAAAGACGAGCAACCGGGCCAGCAATCCGTTCCGGGTGAGGAACACCCCACGACGACTCACCTACAAAGTGAGCCGGACGGTGCCGACTCCATGCTCCAACCGCTCCAGCCCTCCGCCGAACTGCGGGCTATTTTCAGTACGCTCACCAGCTTCGTGATTGCCGCGACTCCCTCGAATGGCCTCTTCGCCTCCTTGTACGACCCGGACCGGCAGCTACGCACAGCCGTGTATGCCTGGACCGACGGCGAAGAGATTGATGTATCCACCCTACCCCCCATGCCGATGACCGACAGCCCTCACAGCCGCGCGGTCTCCACGGGACAGGTTATCTTGACCGACGACTTCAATGCCGCGATGGCGGGCAAGCCTCGGGTAAACGTGGGCCTGGAAAGAGACCCCAGCCTGCCCGCTTCCTCTATCGCCGTGCCTATCATGGCGCACGGGCGGGTAATCGGCGGGTTTGAAGCGCAGAGCACCCAGCCCGCCGCCTACAGCCAGCAGCATGTATCGGCCATGCTCACCGCCGCGAACCTGGCGGCCATCGCCATCGAAAACATGCAGTTGACCGAGGCCGAGCGCAGGCTGAAGACGCAAGCCCAGGCCTCCGAGCAGCGGCTGGCGACAGTGGCCGAGCAATTGAACCGCGTCCTGGCCCAGACCGAACTGCTGAACACCATCGCTCTCTCGGCGTCGGGCGAGTACGAGCTTGAGCGCATCCTCTCCTCCACCCTTCAGCACCTCACCAGCGTTATCACCTTTACCGGGGGTTCCATCGCCCTGGTGGAAGGCGACAACCTTGTCATTCGCGCCGCCATCGGCCCCTTCGCGGAGTCGGCGCTGGGCCAGAGCCTGCCCCGTGGAAGGGGCCTATCCTGGCGCATAGTGGAGGAGTGCAAGCCCTTCGTTTCGGGTGACTTGCTCGCCGACAACCTCCGGCCAACCAGCCCCATCCGCTCGTACCTGGCCGTGCCGCTGGTCTGGCGGGGCAGCGCGTTCGGGTTGCTGCAAATCGACTCGCTGCACGCGGATGCCTTCCAGCCTGACGACCTTCAGTTGATGGAGAAGGTAGCGACTGCACTGAGCGGCTCGATTGAGATCGCCCGCCGCTACGCCGCCGAGGTGCAGGCGCTGTCGGAAACCGAAAAGGCGGTGCGGCTGCGCGATGAGTTGCTGGCCGTCGTATCCCACGACCTGAAGAACCCGCTGTCCGCCATCAAGGGCAATACCCAGTTGCTAAAGAAGCGATTCATGTCGCTGCCCGCCGGGGATTCGGCCGCCTTGCTGCCGGGCCTGGAGCGAATAGATACGGCGACTACCAAGATGATCGTTTTGATCAACGAGCTGGTGGATTTCGCCAATATCCAGTCGGGGCAGGCACTGGACCTATTGCGGCGGCCCCTCGACCTGGTGGCGCTCGCCCGCCAGGTGACAAAGCAGTACCAGCAGACCACCGACCGGCACACCCTGACGGTCGAGACCTCCCTGTCTCGCCTGACGGGTTACTGGGACCTGTTCCGGCTGGAGAGGGTGCTGGACAACCTGCTTTCCAACGCGATAAAGTACAGCCCCGACGGCGGCGCGATTACGGTGGCTATATCGCAAGACTCCTCGGACGTGGGCCTGAGCACAATTCCGCTGGACCCCGGCAAAGCTATGCCCAAGGAAAGGTCGTGGGCCGTGCTCACGGTGCGCGACGAGGGCGTGGGCATACCGGCCGCGGACCTACCCCACATCTTCGAGTGGTACCGCCGGGCCAGCAACACCTCCGGCAAAATCTCCGGCGCGGGTATAGGGCTGGCTGGCGCTCGCCACATCGTAGAGCTTCACGGAGGCTCCATAGCAGCAGCCAGCGAAGAAGGCCAAGGCTCTACATTCACGATACGGCTGCCGCTGGCCCCGGAGAGCACTCCCGGCACTTAGGCACCCAGGCGCTACGCTCCCGCGCGACGTGCTATAATTTCCTATGCTCACAAGGCTCAGCCCACTCGCGCGCCGCTTCAGGTCCGGCCTCATCTCTGTAGACTTCCTCATCATGGCGGCGCTCTTCCTGTTTGCCTTCGCTCTTCGCTGGTATGGCATCTCCGGCTCTCTGCCCTACGTGGCCCACCCCGACGAGCCGAAGGTGATCGACTCGGCCATACACATCGTCAAGTCGGGCGACCTCAACCCCAACCTGTATATCTGGCCCTCGCTGTACATTTACATCCAGGCACTGCTGCTGCAAGTCCACGTCATGTGGGGCACGCTCAGGGGCTACTACGAAGGTGCCGCCTCGCTGCCCGACGTGACGCATATATTCACGCTCGACTCCGGCGTCTATATCTGGGCGCGCACCCTGGCCGCCGCTATCGGAGCGATTACCATCCCGGTGCTCTACCACGTGGGCAAGGAGATGTTCAACGACAGCAGGCGCGTGGGGCTGGCGGCGGCGCTCATGCTGGCGGTGTCGCCCCTGCACGTGCAGTACTCCCACTTTGCCCTGATGGACGCGCCCCTCGGCCTCATGGGCATATTCGTGCTGTGGGCCTCCTACCGCCTGAGCCGCGCCACAGCCTCGAACAGACCCCTGTTGCGCGACCCGCTGTTCTGGCAGGCTGCGCTCGCCGGGCTGCTGGTGGGTGTCGCCACCGGCACCAAGTACAACGGCCTCTACCTGGGCGTGGTGCCGTTCATCGCGCTGATTATGGCGTGGCGGCGCAACAGGCTGACCTTGAGCCGGGGGCGGTTGGTTGGGGCTTTAGTGGGTATGGGCGGGTTCGCGGCGCTGGGCTTCGTGCTGTGCGAGCCATACATGCTGCTCGACTGGCCCGCGTTCTACAACGGCTTCACGTTCCAGGTGCAAGCCTACCTCCCCGCCGAGAACCTGGGCCAGGTAGTCGCCTCCATTCAGCGGCACGTCACCGACCTTGCCGCGAGCGACATGCACTTCTTCATGCCCGCGATGCTGGGGGCGTTCGTGGTGCTGGCGAACGCGCCCGTACGCAACCGCTCCTGGCTGCTGCTTATATTCCCGCTGCTCTACCTGCTCGCGATGAGCCGCTTCTCCCTCACCTATGTACGCAATATGATTGTGACCCTGCCCTTCCTGGCTATCCTGTCGGGCTACGTGATTGACCTGGTGGCAATGCAGCTTACCACCCTGGCGCGGGGCTACGCGGGGCGCATCGAGGACCGCCGGGTGTGGAACGGCGTGCGCTGGGGCATAGTGGGGGTGGCCTTGCTCTTCGTGACGATGGAGCCGCTGCGCATCTCCAGCAACTACAGCGCGTCGATGGCCGACCCCGACACCCGCAACCTGGCCTGGTATTGGATGCAGACGAAGATGCGGGAGGGCTACCGCTTCGCCGCCGAGTTGCACCCCTGGCAGGTGCAGGACTGGCCCGACGTGCTCGCCTTCGACGTGGAGAACCCCGGCGCGACCGAGGAGCTTACCGCCCGCCCCCCCGAATGGTATGCCCGCTACGGCTACGATTACGTGGTGCTCAACTCCAACCTCAAGGACTGGCAACGGGATGCCGCCAACCTGGCGAGGTACCAGTCCCTGCCGGTGGCGCAACGCTACCAGGGCGACCAGGAAGGCGGCAACAAAGGCCCCACCATAACGGTAATCAGCCTGCACGAGCAGCAAAGCGAGCCACGACCCGCACCCGCGGCGAGTGAGGTGGAGGCGCTGCTAGAGGACTTCGCGGTCCTGGAGGGCTTTGACCTGGCCCCTGTGCCGAACGCCGACACCCTGCTGGAACCCGGCACCACATCGGACGACACCTACACACCGGGCCAGGCAATCGGCCTCAACATGTACTACCGGGCGCTCCGCGACGGCAGGCCCGCCGACCACGGCTGGCTGGTCTGGATACACCTGGTGGACCCCGCCACCGAGCAGACGGTCGCCCAACTTGACGTGCAGCCGTTCTCCGGCATGCTCAAACAGCACCCCATCATCAACCGCGAGCCACACCCCGTAAGCGAGTGGCACCAGGGCGAATTGCTGTCGGGCATCTACAACTTCCCCTTGCCCGCCAACCTGCCTCCGGGCAAATATCGCCTCGAAACCGGCATGTGGGTGCCACCCAACGGGCCCAGTGCGACTGTGCGCTTACAGCCCGACAACGAGACCACAGACCGGATTATGCTGGCTGAGCTAGAGGTACGTTAAGTGTTGGATAAGGACCCCGAAGTCGAACGGCCATAAACGAAGAGACGGCGCTTGGGGCCGTGCTAAAGAGTGGTCGGGGTGCGGCCCCCCTTTAAGATGCTGCCATCCTTCACGTGCACCCATATCTGGGTCCCATCTGATAATGTTCTCTCATAAAGGTCAACGCCGTCATTATAGTTTGCTACTAAATTAACAGGATCGTCAGCTGTTTGCTGCAACAACTGACGTTGGACCGGATCATCCAGGGACAAGGCTTCTGTGTGGTAGTCTGGGTCGCCACCAAGCTTGAAACGCCTCTCTGTACCATCGGGAGTTATTAGCTTGAACACCAGGTGAGCATCAACGAACTGCTCCCAGGTATCCTCATTCTCCGAAGCCTTCAACACAGTCTCTACGTCTACGAGCCAGTCTTCCCAGTTGGCGGCATCGAAACTTTCGAAGTCCGTGTCGCCCGTTACTATGCGCATGCCACTCAAGAGGTCACCAACCCTACCAAGTCCCTTGGTTTCCTCGCTGTAGCGGGTCAGGAACAGGAGCATGGCTGCATATGCTTGTAATTTGGTAAGCGTAGACATAGTAGATAACTTTACCAACACTGACCCGCGTTGTGACTTAGCCTACAAGCTCACGCACGCCCTGTAGCGGGATGCGTATCCAGTCGGGACGGTTGTTCAGCTCGTAGATTAGCTCGTACACCGCTTTTTCGAGCAGGTAGATGTCGAACAGCGTCCTGAGATCGGCGGGGTTGCCCGGCAGGAAGTTGCCGGATGCCGCGACATCCAGGTACTCCTTCAAGTAGGCCGCGCCGACCCACTTGTGCCAGGCCTCGGCCCAGCCCTCTATACCGGCCTGGCTCTCGGAGGCTACCACGCCTTTCGTGACGCGGGAGAACATAGCGGCGTACGCGGCGTAGTGGAACGAGCGCAGCATGCCGGTCACGTCCTTGAGAGGCGAGTGCTTCTCGCGCCGCTCCTTCAGCGAGCGCACCGGCTCGCCCTCAAAGTCGATGATTACGAAGTCGCTGCCAGTCCAGAGCACCTGCCCCAGGTGGTAGTCGCCGTGCACGCGGGTGCGCACCGCCTCGATCTGCCCCTGCAACATCACTTCAAACCGCGACAGGATTTGCTCGCGGCTCTGGATCACCTCGCGGGCCTGGTCGCGCGTCTCGCCGGGCAGATCCTCCGCCTTGCTCTCCAGCAGCCGGAAAGCCTGCTCCGTCAGCCCACTCACCGACTCGTAGCGCGAAGCCATATACCCCGGGGTGAACGGCTCAGGGGCGAACGCCGGGTCGTCTCCACTGGAAGCCAGCGCGAGGTGCATCTCGGCGGTGCGCCTGCCCAGCAGCCGGGCCGAATCGAGGTAGGAGCCGAGCGCCTCGCGCACGGGGCCGGGCACTTCCTGGTCCAGCACCTCAAGCAGGTGGTCGCCCTGGGGGCTTTGGGGCACGTTGTCCGCACCACTCGACGCGGCGTTGTTGTAGTAGCCCTCCAGCGAATCGAGGGTATATTCCCACGCGTCTCCCTGGTTGGAGACGAAGCCCTGGAGGATGGCGAGCGTCAGCGGTTCGTCGCCGTCTTTGGTCTTGAACTCCAGCGCGCCCGCTAGAGGTGGCGTGTGCTCGAAGCCCTGCTCGCCCAGGAAGCGGCCTATCTCCAGGTCGGGACTTGTGCCCTCCTCAAGGCGGCGGAACATCTTGAGGATGGCGCGGCCCCCGTAAGCAATCGAGGTGTTGCTCTGCTGGGCCTTCATGATTTTAGGCTCGACCGGCTCGCTGCCGTCGCCCAGCACCTGTCCGAACGCAGCCGTGGGCCAGGCTACAAGGGAGTAATCGGTGTCGCCAAAGGTCTCGCCCTTCATGATGGACTCGAGCAGCAGGGAAGCAAACTGCTTGTCCTGCGAGGCGTCGTAAAGCATGCCCTCGGTGCCGCCCACCTCAAAGCGGGCTATCACGGCCTGCGGCGAGTCGTTCTCTATCTGCTCGCCGCGCTTGCCCTGGGCGAAGTCGAGGGGCAGCACGTAGGTCTGGCTCCCGCCGTCTTCGTAGCTCACGTCGATGGTGGCGATATAGGGCTTTAGCTGCTCGCAGGGCAGGGGTATGGTGCTGGTAAGCTCCACGCGCTGTATCTGCCTGGCTTTGCCGCCGAACCAGCGCACGGTCATCAAGTAGTCGGGCAGCAGCTTCTCTAGCGCGACCTTGTTCTTCCCCTGGAACACTTCCTCCCACGATTTCATGGGGGCGAAGTTGCCGTTGTCTGACATGTTTGTGATACCTCTTCTTTGTCTCAATTGTCGCCGCAACCGTAGGCACACGGTACAGGTTATGACAGTGGGCAGCCCCTATGTCCCTACCTTGGAACCAAAGCCCCTTCTGTCATCATGAGCGCAGCGAAGGATCTAGGGTGCTGGCTTTGCCACGGCGCTGAACGTTTGGCACTGTCCGCCACAGGCTCTACTCGTTCAACAGCATCCCTCTTCACCTTCTTGAGATCCTTCGCTGCGCTCATGATGACAGGGCGGGGCTTAGTCCTGTAAGCCCAGCGGGGTCGTGTTGGCGCGGCATGGGGCAGGAGGCAGGGGTAAGTGGGGCACATACATCGTGCCCCACGCTTTACATGTAGTAGTCGAAATCTGCCTCGGTGCGCTGGCGGGTGCGCAGGCTGAACACGTGGCCGGGTATTATGGCAGGGTTCAGCTCCACGTAGTTGTTGCGGCCCGCCCACATGTAGCGATTGTCGGTAATAAGGTCGTGTACCTGGTATGGCTGGTGCGGGTCCAGGCCGAACTCCTCAAGTGGCACCTCCACGAAACCCGACTGTGTGTACACCGGGTCGAGGCTCACCACCGTCAGGATGATGTTGTCCTTCTCCGGTGTGGACTTGCTGTAAGCAATCAGGCGGTCGTTGGTGGTCTGGTGGAAGCGCAGGCCCTCGTTGGTCTGCATCGCCTTGTTCTCGCGCCGTATCCTGTTCACGCGGGTGATGAGCGGGGCCAACGTAATAGGGTTGCTCACGTCCCAGTGCTTGATCTCGTACTTCTCCGAGTCCAGGTACTCTTCCTTGCCGTACGCGATAGGCTGGCCCACGCAAAGCTCGAAGGCCGGGCCGTAGATGCCGTAGCTGGCGCCCAATGTGGCCGCCAGCAGGAACCTTATCATGAAGCCGGGCCGTCCGCTCACCTGCAAGTACTCGGTCAGGATGTCAGGGGTGTTGGGCCACAGGTTGGGGCGGTAGAACTCCTTCACCTCGGTGGTGGTAAGCTCGGTCATCCACTCGGTAAGCTCCCAGCGGGCGTTGCGCCAGGGGAAGTAGTTGTACGACTGGGTGAAGCCGATCTTCGCCAGGTAGTACATCAGCTTGGGGCGGGTGAACGCCTCCGAGAGGAAGATCGTCTCCGGGTGTTGCTCCTTGATCGTGCCGATGCACCACTCCCAGAACATGAGCGACTTGGTGTGGGGGTTGTCCACGCGGAACACCCTCACGCCCTGCTCGACCCAGTAGAGGAGCACGCTGCGCAGCTCCTCCCACATATTACGCCAGTCGCGGCTCTCGAAGTCGAAGGGGTAGATGTCCTCGTACTTCTTGGGCGGGTTCTCGGCGTACTGGATCGTGTTGTCGGGGCGCATGCGGAACCAATCGGGGTGCTCCTTCACGTAAGGGTGGTCGGGCGAGCACTGGAACGCGATATCCATCGCTATCTCTATGCCGTACTCGTCGCGTGCCCGGCTCACCAGCCTGCGGAAGTCGTCCAGCGTGCCGAGCGCGGGGTGTATCGCCTTGTGCCCGCCCTCCGCCGAGCCGATAGCCCAGGGGCTGCCCTCTTCGCCCGGCTGCGCCACCACGTTGTTGTTCTTGCCCTTGCGCTTGGTCTGCCCAATCGGGTGGATGGGCGGCAGGTAGACCACGTTGAAGCCAAGCTGGTGGACGTACTGCAAGCGCGTTTCGCAGTCTTTGAAGGTGCCATGCTCGCAACCCGGCTCCCAGCACGAGCGCGGGAAGAACTCGTACCACTGGCTAAAGCGGGCACGCTTGGGGTCCACGGTCACTCGCAAGGTGGGGTGATAGGTGGTCAGCGGCTCCCGCGTCTCGTGGCGGTACATAAGCGCGGCAAGCTCCTCCGATAGCGCGGGCTGCGTGGCTTCAGCGCCTCCCCTGCGCAGGGCCTCGGCGTAGGCGGACAGCCGCTCGCGGTCGGCACCCTGCGCGTTGGTCACGGCGGCCTCCACCAGATTCGCACCTATCACCAAATCGACGCTCACGTCCTGCCTCGCGTCGATGCGCTTGACCATGGCCCGCTGCCAGAACTTGAAATGGTCGAGCCAGGCGGCAATCGTATACTCGTACTGGCCTATCTCCGTCACCGTGAACTCACCCACCCAGGCGTCGTTTCCCAGGAAGGTAAGCGGCACCTCGGTCCAGTCGCCGCCCGCCTTGCGGTAGAGCAGCACCGCCGATACCGCCTCGTGCCCGTCGGTGAAGATGTCGGCGGTGACCTGTACCTTCTCGCCAACCACCCGCTTGATGGGGAAGCGCCCGCCGTCTATCTCCGGCTTGACGTTCTCGATGACCACGCGGGTGTTGTTCATGTTGGAGCTTTCCGCCCCGGCGTTGCGCGTCTCAGCTATAGCCTGCATTACTGCTAACCCTCTCTTACTCTAGAGTCCTGCTCCTGGTACGTTCGCGGCGTCATGTGCGAACATGGGCTATAGTCTGCATTTTATATGCCGCAATGACTCGGCAAGTAAAAAGGCCCCGGCAGGAGTAACCTGTCGAGGCCAAATCAAAGATGTAGAGGGTTATCAGTAGCTTGAGGAGGCAGCCACTTCTCGCTCAGCAGAGGGCTGCCCGGCACCGTCGCCGTTCACCAGCCCCTCAAGCGCGCCAAAAGCCAGGCCCCAGGCCCTATCGAACCAGAGCCGCGCCTGCTCCCACTCGTCGCCACTGCCCCAGCCGGAATGCACCAGGTGTACCTCGGTGCCGCTTTCATCGCCGTGCAGGTAGGGGATGAAGAACACCACCACGTGTGTAAGGGGGTCTGCGACGTTCATCGTCTGCTGGAACATGGTCGGCCCGCGCCAATCAAAGGAGAGGAATTTGCCCGGTTCTATGGAGGTGATTTTGCAGCCGCGCGTGCCATCGTTCTCCACGAGGGCGGGGTCCCAGAAAATCTCGTACTTGCCACCCAGCATAGGCTCGACATCGGCGCTGTCCGCCAGCCAGGAACCGAGCAGGTCGTTGGTGGTAAAATGCTCAAACGCACGAGCAGGGGTGCAGCGAAGTAGGGCAGAGCGGTGGATAATCTTACTCATAAACTTCCTCCCAGGAGTAAATACCGCCATCAGCAACTTCTACATGTTAGCACACCTGTTCTACTGAGTCAATAGGTCCGAGGTCGGAGTTGAAGGGTTGGTTGCAGGCGTTGTGGCGACCGCGTTTGCGTCTGAACGCTTCCCGAACTCAGACAGGACCGTCTCCAGCACGGGTAGCATCCGCGTGACACGCTTGGCGCGGATGATCACATCCCAGAGCCGCTCGAACTTCTTCCAGCCACCGGCGTAGGCGGCATGTCGCAGTCTCCCCGGCCATGTCTCTTTGGTAGAGGCACCTCGGAAGATGGAACCCCAGGAATAGAAGTCCCTGTAGGCCCGCCAGTAGCCTGCCTCTAGCTCCTCTGGACTTAGCTTGGCGGGCTTGTATACGACGTGCCGGGTGTCATACAGGTTCCAGTCGGAGGAAGTGAGTCTGCCCTGCGCCTCCATACGCTGGTAGAGGGCGGTCGAAGGATAGGGCGTCAAAATGTGGAAGGTAGCCGTCTCTATACCCTGGCTCACCGCCCAGTCTACCGTGCGGCTGAATACCGTAGCGTCGTCATCGTCCATGCCGAATACAAAGCTGCCGTTTATCATCACCCCCAGGTCGTGCAGCCTGCGTATTGCCATGTTGTAGTCGCGGTTGAGGTTCTGGTGCTTGCGCTGCTCCCGCAAGTTCTCCGCGCTCAAGGTCTCGAAGCCCACAAATATGCTGCGCAGACCTGAAGCCACTGCCTTCTCGACCAGGCCCGGCTTCAACACGGCCTGCACGGTAGATGCGGCCTGCCATAGCCGGCCCATGCCCCGCATGCCCTCGAATAGCGCTTCCGCAAAGCGAGCGTTTCCCAGCAGATGGTCGTCCAGGAAGTAGAGGTGCCTGCCGGGTAGGCGTTCTATCTCG
The DNA here is from genome assembly GCA_030914045.1 of Chloroflexota bacterium. Taxonomy (GTDB): domain Bacteria; phylum Chloroflexota; class Chloroflexia; order QHBQ01; family JADMIH01; genus JADMIH01. The sequence continues at coordinate 15,622 of JALZHG010000071.1, forward strand.
GCCAGCGCGTCGTCCACCAACTGGGTGTAGTACGACTTACCCCCTCGGAAGAAGGCCTCCTTGTAGCAAAAGTCGCAAACGTGGGGGCAACCTCTAGTAACAACAAGCGAGTTAGGACAGAGGTATAGGTGCCGCTTTATAAGGTCGCGCCGTATGGGAGGAAGCCCCTCCAGCGTGCGTAGCGTAGACTTGTAGACAGGGCGCGCCTGCCCTGCCCTAAAATCGGTGAGGAAAGCCGGCCAGGTATCGTCGCCGGGACCGAGAAAGATGGTATCGGCGTGCCGCGCGGCTTCTTCCGGCAACGAGGTCACGTGCAACCCGCCGAGCGCGATATATGCCCCTTTGCGCCGGTAGTGGTCGGCCAACTGGTAGGCGCGGTATGCAGAGGTGATATAGACCTGAATTACCACGAGGTCAGGCTCGTCCTCCAGGTCCAATGCTTCGACGTGCTCATCTTGCAGCGTTACTTCGTCATCGTCCCCCAGGTGCGCTGCCAGCGTAGCCAGCCCCAACGGCGGAAACAGCGAGTACTTCACTGGCCTCCAATGAGGGCTTGAGGCTTCGGTAAGCGCGGGCAGGATCATCTTCACTTTCATCTATAAAGCTCCTTCCTTCGACGCCTGATTGAGCCACTTGCCTTTCGCAACGGAGTCTCCGAAGCAAATACCTGCGAGGCGATAGTATCGAACAATGCAAGGCACTCCCTGTGAAAGCTGGCGGAACGGCACCCGGTCGCACGCAGCATGGCACGGTGGTCGTAAGTCACCAGGAGGCAGGCAGCACCGAAGAAGGCCCGCCACGCAGCCCGTAAAGTCCACTGAACAGGTACAGGCAGCCTTAGGAGTGAAGGCCGCAAGGCATCACAGTGGAAAGCGATATGCCCATCTTCGTCGTGCAGAATCTGGCGGCACATTGCACGGACCACGGGATCTGAGGTGCTTTCAAGTAAAAGCCGGAAGTAGCGCTTGGCTACCAATTCAGCTACCAGCAGCACCAATAGCTCGGTACGCAGCCCTGAGACGAGACAAAGCAGTCTGAAGCAACCGTTGCTCCAATGGCGTGCTAGCAGCGGAGCATCAAGGCCCCGTAGCACCCTTGCCATGATAGCGGCATGCTCTTGCTCCTCGCGAACGAACGCTTCAACGGCCAGCGCATACTGCCTGTCTCCCGTACGTGCTGCCACCCTCCTGAGATGCGCCCCATCGCCACTCTCGCCTATCTGAAAGCGTTGCAGCGATTTCGCCAGCGCGGGCCGCAGGTGCAGCCCGACGTGCACCCCAAGCTCCCAGGGTATGTAGATGCGCTCAGCCCGGTTACGCGCAAAGTGCTCAACCCAGTCCACGGTACCCTCCTCGCTACTCAAACTGTACGGACACTCTAGCAAGGCGGAGGCAGAGGATACGACCCTTTGTGACACAGTTACAAGGCACCCAAGTGCTCTCATCCAGGCACTCGCGGGACACACAAAAGAGAGCTTCGATAACGCGCTCGAAGCTCTCTACCTTTGCAATTTTACCGGAGTATCAACCTTCCTAGTGATACCCCGACCGCATCAACCCCAGCAACTCAAGCCCCTGACGAGGCTTGACCGAACGCACAGGCACTTCCAACCGCTCAATCCCAAAGTCATGACCAAAGAGGGCGCGCACCTCGTCCTCGGAGGTGGTGAAGGGAGGGCCGCCCGGCCTGCCATGCGCGTAGAACAGCGCAATAAAGAGGCCACCGGGCTTGAGCAACCGGCGCACGATTCGTACGTACTCCCCGCGCCTGCCAGGATCGATCGCGGAGAAGAAGGTATGCTCCAACACATAGTCGAAAGAGGAGTCGTAGCCGGAAGGCAGGGCAAAGAAGTCGTGTTGAGCGGTGGTCACCGGCAGACCCGTCGAACGCGCGGCCTGCTGCGTCTCACGCACCGCCGATGTAGCGAAATCGAGCGCCGTCACCCGAAAGCCATGCCGGGCGAACAGCAGCGCATCATGCCCGCGCCCCGCCCCAAGCACGAGCATCGAACCCGGCTCAGGCGGCGACTGCTCGGCCAGCAGGTCCACGAACGGCGGAGCAGGCGCGCCCAGGTCCCAGGCCGCATTACCTTCCTGGTAATGCCTCTCCCAGAACTCCGCCTCGTTGTGATCACCCTCGAAAAGACTCTTCGGCATATCAACGATTGAACTACATAGTCAAATGCTAGGTTGTTGTCTAGGTCATGTCAACGAGGTATACTCATATAAATTGGAGGCATCAAAACATAGATGGAGTCGGCGGGAGAATTCAATGGTCAGGCACTTGAGAAATTTAGAAATACATTCTGCAAGATTAGCAAGCCTTATTGCTGAGTTAAGCGTGCAAACGCCCAGTACTTCTGCCATTACACGCTCAGGTGAAAAGCTAGATTGGAACGACGCCTCAACACTGTTGAAACTAGCATCATCAATAATCCACATGGATATTGATACAACGCGTTTTGACGATCCAATGATGTCAATTATGTGCTCTAATGCTGCTAGGTATCACGAGGCTGAAAGTGACCTCCTCTCTAAGCTGGTGCTTGAGCTTACCAAATTCAACTTCACATGGGGTGCTCTTGAGTGCGTGACAAAGATTATAGACCCTCCTAAGGTTCCCAAGCGTGCAAGCATCGTCGATGCTGCCTGTAATTACCTTAAACATCATTATGAGCCCCGTAGAAGTCTAGACTCTTACGATGACGCAGTAGCTAACCTCAGGATAGTTTTACACCAACTTCCTTATTATGGAATCACAGATGATGATTTCAGTTTGCGTCAGCCTGGGAACTTCTTGGGCATTTCAGGAATGGGCCTACACATAATCAGGAAAATACGGAACAAGTTAGCTCATGGAACATTGAATTTTCCTACACCCGTTGACCGGTCTGATAAGACACCTGTTGACGTGGAGTTGATTAGCATTAGCACAAGGATTGCGTTGCTTAGCATACAGATGCTGATGATAGCCTTTTTCAAGGAGGAGCATCTTACCATTTGGTGGCGTGAAAGCTTTCAAGCATCTGATGATCCTGGAGACGACGAGGAAGCCTACTTAGATTCCGACATTGATGATGACGACGATGAGCAAGCTATTGATCTAATACTATTGCTCACAGACATACACCTTAGAGCGGACGCAGTAGGTACACAAATCTCCAAATATCAAATGTCGCTACCATTTTAGAGCTTCACACAGCAGGTCCGTGCTGTGATTCCTTGTGCGCTGACACGTTAACGGACTAAAGCAACACGGTAAGTCCGATCACCTCACCCCGGTGCCAGCCACAGGCCCATCGCCCAGTTGTCGCGTGGGGGTAGTTGGATGCGCCACACGGCGAACAGGCGCACTCCAGGGCCGCCATCGGGGGCGGGCATGCGCCACAGGTCGCACTCGCGATCCCAGCCGAGCTGCACCGCCATCTCGCCCGCTGAGTTGGCTACGGCCACCGACGTACAGCCCGGCGACACGCCCATAGAGCCAAGTTCCGAGCCGTCGGCGGGGTGCTCGCCGTCTATCAGGTAGAAGCCGTCGTTCATCGCCTCCCGGCTGTAGATGCCCGGCGCGTACAGGTTGAACTCCAGGGCGAACAGGATTTGCATGGGCCGCAGGCTGGAGTTGATGACGCGGTAGAGCGAAGCGATGTCGGGAGCGCCGGGCCGCAGGGCGCTGCTCTTTGCCATGCGCACCTCGGCCACCCGCTTGCCCGCTCGTATCGCCCCGTCCCGCAACATACCGAGGCGAATCTCCCCTCCGGTGTCCACCGCCTGGCTACGGAACTCCCCTTCCACAAAGTCGCCGTACTCCTGGTGGGTGCCGGCCACTACATCCTCCGGCCTGGTGCCCAGGGGCATGAAGTGGTCTATCAGCGCACCCCGTTGTGGGTCCACCAGGTCTATGCTGCGCGGCAAAGCGTGGCTTCCCCCAGGTTGCGAGGCCACGGCAGGCGGCACCGTGCGCCACTGCCACCGCTCCAACCTGCCCCCTAGCACCCTGTTGAAGCGACACACCGCCGCCCCGCTGTCGATGGTGGTGCCGCTCTCATCTTCGGTAAAGCGTTGCTCTTGCCCCGAAGGACTGTGCCCGTTGCCCTGTGCTGACATGGACCCTCCTGGTGCTGAAACGTGGTTCTGAAACGTGAAACGTGAAACGTGATGCGGCTTGTGCTATTTGGTGCGTGAATGCCAAATTGATTCTTGCCCGCGTACCCTATCCCACCCTGTCATCCTGAGCGCAGCGAAGGATCTCAAGAAGGTGTTACACGGATGCTGTTGAACTAAAGGAGCAAAGTGCCACGCTCCCCGTACTGGCACACTGCCGGCATTTGAGATCCTTCGCTACGCTCAGGATGACAGAGGGGGAGTTGGTCCTGCAATTCCGATAGAGCGGACCTACGTACCCTATTGAGCAAACCGCATCACGTTTCACGTTTCACGTTTCAGCCTCCGTTTCAGCACCTCCGTACTACAACCGGTACCATCTTTCCTACTACTTTTATAGGAGTACATTGCTATTGACACAACCCCTGTATGACCTTACGATGGATATGCAGGAGTAGTCTCGGTAGGGCGATGTGGCAGCCTAGTGCTGGCGCGTTTTTCGGACTGCTCAGTATGCGCATTTTCGAGAACAGAGTCGAAGTATGGCACAACAAATACTAAAAGCAGGCAATCTGGTTCGTACAACCTCAACGGCTAACCTCCCACAGGGAGAGCGTGAGACGCTGCGTTGGGTAATCGGCATGCGCTACAAGATAGGCATTTCCCTGCTCGCCGTGCTCGTCGTCAGTACCCTATTCTCCATCATTCCGCTTGACAGCGCCTACAACCTGCTATTGCCCCTGCTCGTCTACCTGTTCGGCAGCGGGATATACGACCTGGCGTCGCGAGAAGGCGCATCGGCCCGCCGCATAAATATCATTCGGAACATACAACTCCCCGAGAAACTGCTGCTCTGCACCTTCGCCATCTACGTGTCGGGTGGCGCGCTAACCCCAATGGTGCTGCTCTACCCGCTCGTTATCGTCGAAGCCATTATATTGGCAGACCCGCGGGGCGTCTACCATACGGGCGCGGCATCTATCGTTCTCTACTGCACTATGGCCCTGTTGGAGGCCCAGCGCGCCATCCCCTACGTACCGGGGCACTGGGGCGATCACGACTTCTACGAGTCGGCCAGCAGCGCCACCTACGCCATGTACACGCTCATGGTGTCAACGCTGATAATGGTAACCGCTTTCTTCGCCAACCGCATAGCCCTGGTCATCAGCCAGCGCAACATGCAGGTACGGAGCCAGCTCCAGGACCTGCGCACCCTGTACGACATCGCCAACGGCCTCGGCAACATCATGGACGAAGACGAGATGTTGCGCTACCTGGCTAACACGCTCAAAACGCTGCAAAACGCCTCCAGCTGCGTGATCAGTATGGTTACGAAGGACGACCGGGTGGAGGTGCGGGCCAGCGCGGGCGTGCCCCAGAGTACCCTCGCCAAGCTAAAGGGCATCAGCCTCGACAACCCCTCGCTGAACCCGGTGTTCCAGCGAGGCGAGCCGCTCATACTTGAAGATATTGACGAGCACTCAGAGTACAGGCCGCTGCTGGTAAACCCCGATACACGGTGCGTGTACCTGTTCCCCATCAAGGTCGACGGCAAGGTAATAGGCTCGATCAGCCTGGCGTTCATGGCCGTAACGCAAATCAGCCCTGAGTACAAGTCGCTGCTCGCCACTATAGCCAACCAGGCGGGCGTGGCCTTGCAGCGGGCGCACCTCTACGGCAGCACCGAGCGGCTAGCCCAGGAGATGAGCGTGCTGTATGACGTGGGCCTTTACACAGGCTCCACCCTCTCGCGGGACGAGGTGCTACGCCGCACCGCCGCCACCATAGAAAAGCTGATGAACCCTGACGCTTACTACATAGCCCTGTACGACGGGCTGACCGATATGGTGTCGTTCGAGGTGTTCACCGAGTGCGGCCAGCAGATGCCCAAGATGCGCGTCGCCCTCAACCGCGGCGGCCTCACCGGGCGCATCATCGAGACGTGCAAGCCGCTCCTCGTGCAGGACTGGCAGGTGGACGGGCAGCAGTACAACTCGGTGGCAAACAAGACCGGCACCGAGATGCTGTCGTACCTCGGCGTGCCGATGGTGGCAGAGGACAAGGTTGTGGGCGTAATCTCGGTGCAGTCGCTGCAACCGCTGGCCTTCGACGCGCACCACGAACGGCTGTTGCTGGCCCTCTCGGCCCAGACCGCTATGGCCCTCGAAAACGCCCGCCTGCACCAGGTCGCCCAGGACCAGGCCCGCTTCGACAGCCTCACCAAGGTCTACAACCACGGCGAGTTCGTCAACCTAGTGCGGCAGGAAGTCGAGAAGTCGGACCGCGACGACACCTGCGTGGCGCTCATCATGCTCGACATCGACCACTTCAAGCAGTACAACGACACCTACGGCCACGTCGCCGGTGACAACGTGCTGCGCATGGTAGCCAACGCCCTCAAGAGCAGTTGTACCGACAAGGACTACGTAGGCAGGTGGGGCGGCGAGGAGTTCTGCGTGCTACTGCCGGGGGCGGGCGTGCAGGAGGCCAAGAAGATTGCCCGCTACATCCGCCGCGCCATCGCGGAGCTATACCCGGTGGATGGGCACGGCCATCTCATACCGAACCCTACCATAAGCCAGGGCATATCGTCTTACCCGTACCCCTCCGCCACGCCTAGCGACCTCATAGAGGAAGCCGACTCGGCGCTGTACCAGGCCAAGAAGCGGGGCCGCAACCAGCTAATCGTGTACGAAGGCCGGGGCATCCTCAAAGAGGCCACGACCACCACCGGGCACCTCTCGGCCAAGATGCTGATGAAGGAAACAAGGGATAAAGACAGCACCATCACCACCGGCAACCTGTCAGCCTCCGTGCCCCACAGTCCCGCCGAAAGGGAAGCCGTAATCACCACGCCAAGACTCGCTTGATTTTGGATTTGGGATTTCGGATTTCGGATTTTGGATTGAAGGCTTAGGTTCTGAAGCTGTGCTATAATCCCAGGCACAGCTTTTTCTTTGGGTAAACACCTTGTCTCAACACGCCACTCTTGCCGAACCCGCATCCCCAAAATCCCAAATCCAAAATCCAAAATCCAAAATCGCCATCACCGGCGGTGGTACGGGCGGGCACGTCAGCCCGGCGGTCGCGGTGATTACCCGGCTTCGGGAGAGGAGCGCCGCCGAGGGGTGGGACCTCGACCTGCTTTACGTGGGCAGCGTGGCGGGCGTGGAGAGGCGCATCATCAGCGGGCTGGGCGTGCCCTACAAGGCGATACAGACCGGCAAGCTGCGCCGCTACCTCTCGCACGAAACTCCCCTCGACCTCATGGTGAGGCTGCCCGCTGGTTTCTTCCAGGCTTTGTCGGCCCTGCGCCGCTTCAAGCCGGACGTGATATTCAGCACCGGCGGCTACGTGTGCGTGCCCACCGTCATAGCCGGGCGCATGCTGGGCGTGCCGTCCCTCACCCACGAGCAGACCGCGCTCGTCGGCCTCGCCAACCGGATCGCTGGGCGCTTCGCAGACAGGGTGGCGATTAGCTTCCCCCGCTCGGCCTCCTTCTTCCCGCCGGGCAAGACAATACTCACGGGCAACCCAGTGCGCCCCACCATCTTTGGGGGCGATGCATTTCGCGCCGCGCAACTGTTCGACTTCGAGGCTGACCACCCGACCCTCTACATCACCGGGGGCGCACAGGGTTCTCATGCCATCAACATGGCGGTGCGAGAGGCCCTGCCCCGGCTGCTGGCGTGCTGCCAGGTGTTGCACCAGTGCGGCGAGGGGCCGGACGGCTCGGGCGACGACCTGCGCGTGCTAACTCAGGCCCGCGAGCAACTGCCCCCGGACCTCCGGCAGCGGTACCACGTCCAGGCTTTCGTGGGGGAGGAAATAGGCGACGTGTACGCGCTGGCCCCGCTGGTGGTTGGAAGGGCGGGAGCGGGCACGGTGAACGAGCTTGCCAGCCTGGGGAAGCCGTCGGTGCTGGTGCCACTCCCCGGCTCGGCGGGTGGCGAGCAGGAAGCCAATGCCCGTACCCTCGAAAAGGAAGGCGGGGCCGTGGTGCTCCTGCAAAGCGACCTCACGCCCGACTCTCTCACCGAAACGGTCTGTTCGCTTATCGGTGACGCCAAGCGGCTCAGGACGATGGGAGAAAGGGCCGGGAAGCTAGCCATGCCCGGAGCCGCCGACGCCATCATAGACGAATTGATGAGGCTGGCAAAGCCAGAGAGTCAGGGTGCCTGATCCCCTGTTCAGGGGCGAATCTCAGCAGATGACTCAGCCGTGCCTTCCAGCAGCTTTTCGACCACGTCAAAATCGATCTGGTCCGGTTTGCGATACCGAATGCAGCCCTTACCGCAGTCCTGCAACTGATCGCGGTACCTGTCCATGACATCCTGCTTGACCACGTAGAAGGAGATGTAGTTCTTCTGGCTGTTGAAGCTGATTTCGACCGCGCCATCCTTGCTATAGGAAGGCATGCCGTATTGCATGCTCTCTTCGTAGCCTGGCAGCTTGTCACGGCACAGTTGGCGCAGCTTGTTGAGGGCCGCGAGCCGTTCGGGTGGCACTGTCGCCAGGTATTCGTCAACCGTTGTAGCCGTGCTTTGCATAGTTGCTATCCCTCCCACGAGAAGTATAGCAGAAAATATGAGCTATTTATAGGCGTGCGCTTCCTGTTCAGGGGGTAAAAATCCTACGGTTTCCATGAGAGACGCCCGTCGAATAAATTCGAGGGCTACACCC